>CAJXMB010000011.1 GCA_913056105.1 uncultured Nitratiruptor sp.
TGAATTTGGAATATTCAAACTCCCTATAGCACCAGCAATATTTCCTTTGTCATCAAGCTTCCATCCTTGAAGTTTATAACCATTTTGATTTATAATATCTCCATTTGCATCTATTCTAAAATCTCCTGCTCTTGTATAATATGTCAAATTAGCAGAAGGATTTTTAACCATAAAAAAACCCTCTCCATCCAATGCAAGAGATAAAGGAGAGTTTGAATTCTTAAATGACCCTTGAGAAAAATCTTTTACTGTAGAAGAGACAAAAGATCCTCCGCCTATTTCAGTATTTTTTGGAGCACCGCTTGATGAATATGTTGTAAGTGAACTTGAAATTAAGTCTTCAAAGTTGGTTTTTTCTTGTTTAAATCCAGTAGTATTTACATTTGAAATATTATCTGAGATCACTGAGAGCCAATCTTTATTTGCATTTAAACCACTATTTCCTGTATAAAAAGCTTGTAACATTTCATCCTCCTATTTGAGTTATACTATTTAAATCTATATCACCATACTCATAAAGAGCAACTATATTATTGTTATCTCTTTTGATTCCTGTAATCATTGCAGTTGAGTAGATTGTAGGCTTTATGCTATTTTCACCATTTTTTGCAACAACAGAGACATTGTAATATCCATCCTTTAAACTACTATCATCTATATCATATTTATAAATTTTGTCGCCTTGCAAATTTGTAAAATCTTTCTCTTTTACAACATTTCCATCTTTATCGCTAATAATAAGTTTTGCATTTGTAGCGTCACTATCCAATTTAAACTTTACTTCCCCACTTCCAGATTGAATATAAGTTTTATCTCCTTCATAAAAGACTTTTTGATCAATAAGATTTGATGCTTGAAGTAAAAGAGTTGAAGAACTACCTGAAGTTAGAGTATCAACAGCTTTTTCAAACTTATTCATTGTCTCTAACTGTCTTAGATTTAAAGTATCATCTATAAATTGACTTATATCTTGTGCTTTGAAAGGATCTTGATATTGAAAATTTGCCATTAAAACCTTTAGAAAATCCTCTTTATTCATTTTTGAATTATCATAATTTACATCATGAACGGCTATATCTTTTCCTGTTACAGATGTGATACTATCTGCCATCGTTAATCCTTTTTTTCTTTACCTTCATTTTATCTAAATTAATTTAAAAAAAAATTAATTTTCCTCTATTTTTTCGATCAACTTTGAGAGTTCATAAAAACTTGTTTTTAAATCAACCTTTTGATTAAAATTTTGCTTTAGAAAATCTTCCCAATCTTTATGCAATCTTATAGCAGTGTCTATCTTTTTTGATGAGCCTTGTTTATATAAGCCCAAATTTACCATCTCCTCTGCCTCTTGATATGTTGATGCTATCTCGAAATATTTTGATTGCATCTTCAATACATCTTCACTAACAAGTTGGGGAGTTAACCTACTTATACTTTTTAACACATCTATAGCAGGGAAAACTCTTTTTTGAGAGAGTGCTCTTGATAAGACAATATGCCCATCCAAAAATCCTACAGCTGCATCAGCGATAGGATCCATAGAGAGTTCATCTCCTTCAACTAAAACTGTATAAATTCCTGTGATACTTCCTCTATTTGAAAAAGTTCCAGCTTGCTCTATAATCTTTGGCAAAAGAGAAAAAACTGATGGAGTATAGCCTTTAGTTGTTGGAGGCTCGCCAATTAAGAGTCCAATCTCTCTTTGAGCCATAGCAAGTCTTGTTAAAGAATCAACTAAAAATAGAACATCTTTTTTTCTATTTGAAAAGTAGTTTGCTATTGCAATAGCTGAGTAAACTGCTCTAATTTTTGCCAAAGGAGTTTGATCAGATGTTGCAGCTACTACTACTGATTTTCTCAAACCCTCATCTCCTAAATTATCCTCTATAAACTCCCTAACCTCTCTTCCTCTCTCGCCTATCAAAGCTATTACATTCACATCTGCATCAGTAAATCTTGAAATCATTCCAAGAAGAGTGCTTTTACCAACTCCCGCTCCTGCAAAAATACCTACTCTTTGACCTTTTCCTATAGTCAAAAGTGAATTGATGCTTCTTATTCCAGTGTCTAAGGGCTCTTTGATTCTATCTCTATTTAATGGATTTAAAGGATCATTTTTTATATAGTAAAAGTTTGAATACTCAATCTTTTTTTTGTTTAGAGGATTTCCAAATGGATCTATTACACTTCCAAGTAGATCTTCACCAACACCGATTTTTGTAGGCTCTAACTTAGCTTCAACAAAGCTGCCAACTTTTACCCCTTTTGTATCATCATATGACATTAGAAGTGTTTTATTGTTTTTAAATCCAACAATTTCTGCTTCCATACCATTTTCAAAAACACACGCATCACCAATTGATACTTTTGGCAAAACTGTTTCAATTAAGGGACCACTAACACCTACAATCTTGCCTTTTACCTTATATTTAGGTAAGCTTTTTAATCTCTCTTTGAATCTCATCTTTTAATAACTCAATTTTTTCTCTGATTTTACTCTCTATCTTAAAATCCAAAAACTCTACAACAAAATCTTTATCTTTTAATTTATCATCAACTTTTATATTACCAAACTCATCTTTTATATTTTTATATAGATTTTCTGAAACCCTTATAACTAATGGTGACTCCTCTTTAAATTCATCTAAAATTTTATGCAATTCATTTTTTATCTCTTTAATATTACTATCTTGAATATATAAAAATCTAAACATCTCTCCTAAATTATCCACAAAAACAGTGCTGAGTTTTTCTAAATAGTCTCTATTTTTTAAAATGAGAGCATTTTCAATATCTTTATATATCTTTTTTAGCTTTTCTACCTCCTCTTTATGTTTAGATGTTAAATCATTTTTAATATTTTCAATTTTTACACTTAACTCTTTCTCTTTTTTTTGTGAGCCTTCAACAAAACCTTTTTGAAAATACTCATTTTTAATATTTTCAATTTTTTCTTCAAACTCTTTTTTTTGTTTAGCAATTTTTTCTATATAAAATTTTTCTATCTCCTCTTTACTCTTTTCTTTAGAATCCAAAGATCTTAACTCTTCAAAATCATTTAAATTCAGTCTCATTTACTCTCTTCTTTTATCCATTTACTAACTAAAGAGGCTACAATTTCAGGATTTTCATCTACCATTTGTACAATTTTTTGATATATTGGATCTTTTGTAAAATCTATAGTAGTTTGCTCTTCTTCTCTCATTTTCTCCATTTTTTCAAAAGACTCTTTTAGCTTAGCCTCCTCAGCAAGCTTTTTGGCCTCTTTTGCTTTTTTAGCCTTGATAAAAAACACTATCAGCAATATAAACAAAATTAGTGCCACAATAGAAATGGCAATTAATATAATCATTGTTTGTCTATTCTTTTTATTTTTGCTTTCTGTATTCATAAGAGCTTGTGATTCAAAAGGCACACTTATGACACTAATCTTATCACCTCTTTTTGGATCAAAGCCTGCTGCGCTTTTAATAAGCTCTTCATAAGAGGAGAGCTCCTCTTTGCTTCTTGGAATAAAAATTTTTGAAGTAGTACCATTTTTATCTTTTATAATCTTATATTTTCCATCTATAAGAACTCCAATGCTTAATCTTTTTATTTTAAATAAATCTTTTTGAGTATCTATAATGGATTTAGAAACATCATAATTCGTAGTAGTATCTTTTTTGTTTTTTTCTGTTAGTAAATTGTTTTGATTTGTATTTATAACTGCAGGAACATTTGTAGGAGTTCCAGGAGCTCCAGATTGATTTTTATTGTAGCCTTTTTCAGAATTTTTAATCTGTCTTTGGCTAACTACTGCAGTTTTATCAGGGTCATAAAGTTCATCTTTTTGTCTTATTTTAGCATTTTCAATCTGGGCTGTAACTCTTACTACAACTTTTTGAGGTCCCAACGCTTTTGCAAGCATTGACTCAATCTTTCTTTCAATATCCCTTTCAATCTTTTGCTTTACACTAACGCTATCTATATCACTATCGCTATTTTGAGATAAAATATCAGACAGAACTCTTCCTCTATTATCTACTACAGTTACATTTTCTGGCTTTAACTTAGGTACTGAATGAGAAACTAAAAAGACTATAGCTTTAACTTGCTCTTTTGTTAAATCCCTACCTGGTCCCAATTTTATGATAACTGAAGCTTTTGCATCTTCATTTTCTCTAACAAAAATTGACTCTTGCGGCATAGCTATATTTACTTTTGTACTCTCTATTGCATCAATTTTTTGAATAGTTCTCTCAAGCTCCCCCTCTATTGCCCTTAGGTAGTTAATATTTTCTTGAAAATGTGTAGCACCCATCTTAGGTTCATTAAAAATTTCAAAGCCAACACTTTTTGAAGAGGGAATTCCTTGTGAAGCAAGTTTTAGCCTAACTTCATAAATTTTATCTTTTGGCACTAAAATAATAGTTCCATTACCTTTTATCTTATATGGAATCTTGTTTTTTTGTAAAACTTCTAAAATATCTCCAGCATCTTCAGCATTTAGTTTTGTATATAAAACTCCATAATCTTCTTGATTTATGGTTTTTAATAAAAAAATTGAAGCTAATACTAAAATAGCTGCAATTCCTAAACCAATAAAAAGTTTTTTTAAAAAGTTTTCATCTTTTAAATATTTAGAAAAATTATCTAAAATTTTTTTTTGATCAAATGCCAATTAACTTTCTCCTAAACCTGCATTCTCATAATCTCTTGATAACTCTCTAATGCTTTATTTCTAATCTCTGTTAAAAATGTAAAGGATATAGAAGCTTTTTCTATATTTGCCATAATCTCTTGGATATTGTTTGCCTTACCGCTCATCAAAAGATTTTCAGAATCTTTGGCAACTTTTAAATCGCTATTAACATCTGCTATAAAATTTTTCATAATATCTTCAAAGTTTTGATTATTTTTACTGTTCTTTGTTTTTGCAAACTCTAAAGGAGTATTTTTAATGCTTGATATTTTCATCTTTTATCCTTATACTTTTAAGATATCTAATGATTTTAAAATCATTCCTTTATGAGTATTAAAAGCAGTAAGATTTGCTTCATATGTCCTCATAGCAGACATCATATCTACCATCTCTCTTAATGGATCAATATTTGGTAGTTTTACATAGCCATTTTTATCCGCTAAAGGATTTTTTGGGTCATATTTTAGTTTATAAGGGGAAGGATCTTCAATAACTTTTTTAACTTTAACTTTAGATAGAGGGATGCCGTTTTGCTCTTTATCAAGAATAGCTTCAAAAACAGGAATTTTTCTTCTATATGGCAAACCATTTTTATCATTAACTGAGTTCATATTTGCTAAATTACTTGATACAATATCCATCCTTGTCTTTTGTGCCATCATACCTGTAGTGGCTATCTCTAATCCTTTAAAAATCATCTTACTTTCCTTTTATAGCAAGTTTTATTTTGGAAAACTCTTTTTTCATAACTTCAACCATGGATTTATACATGATAGAACTCTCAGCAAGCTTTGCCAACTCTTTTTGGATATCTACTCTGTTTTCATCATACCCCTCATATCTCCCAAGCTCAACTGTTTTAATGTTATTTTTTGGTAAATATGGGTCTATATGCCTTTCATCCTCTTTTTTTAAACTCATATGTTTATCTAAAACTTTTTCAAAAACTATATCTTTTGGTTTGAAGCCAGGGGTATCTGCATTTGCAATATTACTTTGAATAACTTTTGTTCTATCAAAATAGTATGAAGCCATCTGGGACAGATCATCTATATTTTTAAATATATCACTCATTTTTAATCCTTGCTATCATCTTTTGAGACTCGTATATATCTTTAGCAATTTTTGACCAATTATCACTGCATTTTGATATATCATCCATCAAGCTTTTAGCATATGCCATTTTACCAACTCTTACATAAGAAATAGCTAACAGTGAATCAATATAGCAACTATTTTTTAAATTTTTAGCAAAAGGATTTAATATTTTTATCAAATCCTCATATTTTGATTCATCTATTAACTTTTGAGAAAATTTTTTAACAAATTTTTGAATTATCAAATCTTTTTTAAACTTATTGGATAATCTTTTTGAAAAATTGTTTATAAATTTATAATCAATTTCTTCATTTTCTATCAAATTAGCATATCTTGCTATCACTGCTGCTTCAAAATCTTCAGTACCACAGACTTTTTGACTCTCTCTCATCATTTTTAAACATTTTATTCCTTTATTCTCTAACATTATACAATTTTTAGCATAGAGTTTATAATATTTACAATCTTTGTTTTTTATATTTTCTAAAGTTTTTATACTATCTTGATAATCTCTATTTTCAAAAAAGGCTTTAGCTAATAAAAATCTATTTGTGTCTTTATTCCATCTTTTTGTTATAAATTTTAAAAGTTTTATTACCTCTTTATTTTTTTTACACACTTTTAAATCATTAGAGATTTTTATTAAAACAGTTTGAGAAAATACTTTTTCAAAAAATTTTTTATTGGAAAGATAGAGCGAACAAACTCTTTTAGGCTTTAAAACTAAAAGATAACTACTCCATAAACTATCTATATACTCTTTTTGCTCATACTTCATCCTATCAACAGAAACGAGAGAGAGTTCCCATTCTAATCTTTTATATAATTTATCGTTATTTAATTCAAAAACTATCGTACCAAAATTTCCAAGAGCAAATATCCCAAGATAGTTTGTTCTATTTTTTACTAAGGTTTTTACCACGAAATCTTCTGGATCTTTAATAAACTCATCATCTTTAAAAAATTTTTTTAAAATATTTTGTAACCTACTATCCCTCTTCATTAATAAAATCATTTTCAGTTTTGCAACTATTGCCTCTTTTGATTTGGGATATTTTGAAATTAGTTGATAATAGTAGTTTAATCCATTATTTACATCCCCTTCTTTTATTAAAATATCGCCCATCCTAAGCAGTGATTTTTTTATCACCTCTTTATTTTTAATTAAATTAAGTATTCTCCTAAAAAGTATTTTTGAAAAGCCTATATCACCTTTTCTATAAGCACTTTCGGCAACCATTAGATAATAATTTGGATTATCAATCAAGTAAGATTCAAACTCTTTATATGTTTTTAAAAAATATTTAAAAGATTGAGAATATTTCTCTTTTATAAAAAGTTGCATGCCTTTTATAAAATTTAACTCTTTTTTTTGATTCTTTTTTAATTTGGCCATATTAACTAAAATAACATATTTTGTAACCAAATCAATTTTCTTAAGCCAAGCTGCAACTCTTAATATTGCAATAATACTATCAATCTCTTGATCCTCTTTTGAAGCTTTTTGTAAAGATAGTTTATAACTTGGTAAAGCATTTTCATAAAATTCTAATGCTTCATAGATATTGCCTTTAGTATAATAAAAATCCCAATCAAGCTTTTTAGCTTTTGGAATATAAAGATTTAAATAAGATAGAGATGTCCACAAATATTTTTTTAGGCCTGTTCTTTTTCCAATTTGAAGATAAACTTTTGATAGCATCAATAGACTTTTAGCAAAATATGGAGATTTTGGATTTTTAATAATTTTTATAAACTCATCTAAAGCCTCATAATATGAACCCAAATAGTAATCTCTTAGTGCATTTTTGTATATAAATTTCTCTTTTTGAAGCTCTATATTCGTTTTATTTACATTTGCAAAAGAGAAAGATATCATCAAAAAGAAAATAACAAATATTTTATGCCAAAACATAAATTTTGCTTTTCTCGCTTTTTTGATTGATATTTTTTGAAGAGTCTATATATATCTTTTTCTCTCTATCTTTGATTGTTAGATTAAAATTTTTAAATCCACTACTATTTAATATAGATCTAATCTCGCTCTCTAATCCCGATGTTAAAAGCAAAGAACCAGTTGATTGCAAAGAGAGAGTTAAAAAATGGTTTTTCATAGTAGCATTTATTATCACATCATTTACTTTAAAGAAAAAGCTATTTTTTTGTTTTGTCTCATTTTGCAAATTAAAATTTGAAGATTGATTTGTATAAGAGTTGCTATGGTCTGGATTTTGAGAAAAAGATTCTTGATGACTAGTATTTGAAAATTGCGTATTTGATGCTGTATTATCTATAATTTGAGTTTTATTTGTAGAATTTGTATCATATTTTACATCTTGATTTGAAATTTTACTTTTAGAAATCAAGATTTTTTCTTGAAGAGTGGATATCTCTTTTTTAATATTATTATCTTTCTCTATTGTAATTTCACTCTTTTTAAAATCTTTTAAAGCCTCTTTTTTTTCACTATTTAATTTTAAGGCATCTTTTTTTATACTCTTTTTTTTATCTGTTTTAGATAGATGGGTTTTGTCGCCAATTAAATCTTTTATAAAATTTTGCTCTTTTTGTCTTAAATGGTTACTATCTTTTGAAATTTTAGTTTCTAAAGAAGGGGTTTTTGGTTTTGAGAGATGGTGCTTTTTTGGATGATTTTGAGTTAATTTGTTGTTCTTGATTTTGTCAGTAGTTAAATTACGGTTTTTTTCAGATAACTCTATATAGTTATAAACTTCATTTTTGATATCTTTTTTATCTTTTAAGTTTTTAATATCTTGTTTATCTATTTTAGATAGATGGGTTTTATTATCAATATTTGTAAAATCTTTTATTTGCTCTTTTGATGTTAAATGGCTGCTACCTTTTGAGGTTTTAGTTTCTAAAGAAGGGGTTTTTGGTTTTTGTTTTAGATTTTTCTCTTTTAAATGATTTTCAGTTAATCTGTTTTTCTTGATTTTAGTTAAATTATAATTTTTTTCAGATAGCTCTATATGAGTGTAAACTTCATTTTTGATATCTTTTTTATCTTTTAATTTTTCAATATCTTTTTTAGTGTTCAATTTTAAGGCATCTTTTTTTGTAGTCTCTTTTTTATCAATTTTTGATAGATTGGTTTTATTATCAATATTTGTTAAATCTTTTATTTGCTCTTTTGATGTTAAATGGTTGCTGTTTTTTGAGGTTGTGTTTTTTGAAGAAGTTTTTGGTTTTGAGAGATAGTGCTCTTTTGGATGATTTTGAGTTAATTTGTTGTTCTTGATTTTGTCAGTAGTTAAATTACGGTTTTTTTCAAATAACTCTATATTGTTATAAACTTCATTTTTGATATTTTTTTTGTCTTTTAAGTTTTCAATATCTTTTTTTATACTCTCTTTTTTATCTATTTTAGATAGGTGAACTTTATTATCAATCTTTGTTAAATCTTTTATAAAATTTTGCTCTTTTTGTGTTAAATGGTTACTATCTTTTGAGATTTTAGTTTTTAAAGAAGGTGTTTTTGGTTTTTCCTTTAGATTTTTCTCTTTTAAATTTTTTTGTAATATTTCTTCAAAAGATATACTACTCTTATTTTTTCTGTTTTGTTTATTATCTTTGGATTCAAGAGACGGGTCAGATTTTAGTAGAATATTTAAAAAATTCATCGAACTATCTCCGATTTAGTTAATATCTTTCTTATCTTTTTCAAAGCACTCGATTTCAATTGAGAAACTCTTGATAATGATACCTTTAACTCATTAGCTATCTCTTTTGGCTCTTTCTCTTCAAAATAGAACATCTCTAATGTTCTCTTCTCGTTATCATTTAGTTCTAACATACTTTTTTCTAAAATCTTTCTTATTTCAGAATCTATAGCCTGCTCTTCTGGACCTCTATCTTTAGAGATAAAAGTATCTATTAACTTTGTTGAGCCATCTTCATCACCAATAGCTTTTTCCATACTAATCATTATAGCCAAATTTGACAAAGGAATAGCTTTTTTGGGATCTTTTTCTTGCTCTTTTTTTATTTTATCTTTCATAGTTCGAGGTACAATTTGTAAAGATCTTAAATAATCAAGTATCTCCCCTCTAATCCTAATATATGCATAAGTAGAAAATTTTGCCTTGTCTCTATTATATCTATCAATTGCTTTAATGAGTCCAATTACTCCGGTGTTTACAAGCTCATCAAACTCTATTCCACTCTCTTTTGGAAGCTTAAAAAATATCTTGCTTGCTACTTTTTTAACAAGAGGTGTATTTTCTAAAATAATTTTTTGTTTTTCCTCTTTAGTTAACTTCATTTTACCTTTTTTGCCCTAAAAAATTAAATACTTTTTTCCAAAAATTACCCGCTTCTTCTATTTCCTCTTGAACTTCTAATGCACATATTTTTTTCATCTCCAAACTAAATGGATCTTGAGGGAAAGTTTTTGAGATTATCTCTTTTCTTGTAACACACTTTTTAATATTTTTTGTATTTGGCAAAAAACCTAATATATCTAAATCTATATCTAAAAATTTATTTGCAGACATTTTTAATTTATTAAAACTACTTATAGCTTCATCTTTGTTTTTTGCCATATTTATAACTATTTTAAAATTTTTATATCCATACATATTATAAATTGATTTTATCAAAGCATAAGCATCCATAAGAGCTGTAGGCTCAGGTGTTGTAATAATATATGATCTATTTGATGCTCTTAAAAAAGATGCAACTTTTGTATCTATCCCTGCACCTGTATCAATTATAATATAATCATATTTATATGAAATAGTTTCTAATTGACTTATTAACATAGATATAGATATATCATCCATCTCCTCCATTGAGTCAATTCCTGAAAAACCTAAAATCACATCAAAACCATTTGATGAAACAATAACTTCTTCTATACTCTTTCCATAAAAAAGATTTTTTATATTTTTCTTTGTATCGATATTCAATAAAATATGAATATTTGCCATACCTATATCAGCATCTATTAGCAATACCTTTTTATTAAAATCATTTGCTAAAGTATATGCAAAATTTACACTAAAATTGGTTTTTCCAACCCCACCTTTTCCACTCGCAACAGATATAAATTTACTATTTTTCTCTCTTTTTCTTTCAACAAGTTCTCTTAAACCTTTAGCTTGATCGTCCATCACTCACCCAATAAATAATTTGCAATTTTTTCTGGATTCAGTAATCTAATATCTTCAGGAACTCTTTGACCTGTACTAACAAAAGATAGTGCTATATCAGTTTTTATAGGAAGATTTACTAAAATTCCAGGTTTATAGGTTTCATCTATTTTTGTAAAAAATATAGAATTTATTGAAAAAAAAGTTTTGTATCTATTTACTATCTCAACAGCCTCGCTATTTTTATAATTACAACTTATAACCAAAGAGATATCTATAAGCTCATTTCCACCTCCTAAAATCTCTTTCATCTCTCCAAGTCTCCAATAATCATAGTGACTTCTTCCTACTGTATCAATTAAAACTACATCGATACCAGACATATTAGATAGAGTCTTTTTTAAATTTTTAGAATCTGTGATAGCAAAAAATGGGATATTTAAAATATTTGCATATGCCCTTGCTTGCTGAATTGCTCCGACTTTAAAGGTATCTATACTTATTACAGCAACTTTTAGATTTTGATTTATTACAAGCTCAGAGGCAATTTTAAAAAGATTTGTAGTTTTCCCGACACCAGTTGGTCCAACAAAAGCTTTAACTTTCAATCCTCCTTTTTGTATTTTTAAAGGACCACTGAATTTAATCTTCTTTTTGACACTATTTATAATAGCTTCTTTAAAAAAAGAGGTGTTTAAATCAAGCTTATTTGTATTAATATCCAGACCACACGACTCTTTTACTAAAATTTTTGCAATCTTTGGTTCAACCTCTTTTTTTAAAAGAGCATTAATAAGCTCTAAAGCATCTCCTGAAAATTCGTCAAACTCCTCTTGCATTAAAATAGATTGTTCATTGTGAGGAGGTGTAGATAGATTTTGCATATTTGAAATTTTTATAGATGAAATTTTTTTATCTATCATTGTTTCAATTTTTTTCAAAAACTTATCAACTTCATCATTTTTTTCTTCTTTATTTAAAAGCTCTAAAAAGCTCTCTTTTGGAGTAGGAACTTCTACAAAAAGTGTATATTTTACTCTTTTTTGAAAAGGAAGAATGCCTTTTTCTTCCTCCTCTTCATAACTAATAATTTTAACATTCTCCCCAAACTCTTTTTTAGCTTCTTCAATCAGAGAATCAAGATCATAACCTTCATACTTATTGATTTTCATCTATATCAACCTTGCCTAAGATATTCAATTTGACTCTATTATCAATCTCAGAATATGCCAAAACTGCGACATTAGATAGATACGGCTCAATAATTTTTTTAACAAATCTTCTTATTGCACTAGAAGTCAAAATAACAGGATTTGCTTGATTTAAAACAAATTGCTGCATATGCGAAGAGATCTGTCTTATTATGCTTTGCAAAATTTGAGGATCTATCGGACCTAAATTTCCTTCATACTCTTTTATATTTTGTAAAATATAGTTTTCAAGTTTAGGAGATAGAGTCAGAGCATAGAGTGAGCCATCTTTTGCATACAAAGATGTAATTAGTCTTGAAAGAGACTCTCTAACAAGCTCAGTTAATATTTCAGGATCTTGAGACCTATTTATATTATCTGAAAGTGATTCAATAATCGATAAAAGATCTTTAACTGGAATCTTCTCTTTTAAAAGATTTTGCAAAACTCTATGCAATACGGAGTAACTAACTTGCTCTGGAACTATCTCTTTTACTATTGGATATTTTTTTGATAGAGCATCTACCAACTCTTTTGTTTCACTTCTTCCTAAAATCTCATATGAGTGTGCTTTTATAGTCTCTGAAAGATGAGTAATTATAACAGTTGGAATATCTACAACAGTGTAGCCTAACATCGAAGCCTTCTCTTTTTGACTCTCATCTATCCAGTAAGCCTTCAATCCAAATGTTGGGTCTTTTGTCTCTTTACCTTCAATTTTTCCTTTGGTTGATCCTGTATCAATTGCTAAAAATCTGTTTGGCTCAATCTCACCTCTTGTTACCTCAACATCTCTTATTAAAACTCTATACTCTCCTGGCTTTAACTCAAGATTATCTTTTATATGAACAAGAGGTATAACAATCCCAAGCTCCTTACTAAGTTGTTTTCTAAGAGATTTTATCCTTTTTATAAGTTCTGCATTTGAAGACTCATCAATATATGGAATAAGAGAGTATCCAATCTCTAATGTAATTGTCTCAGGCTGAGAGATAATCTCCTCTTCACTCTCTTTTGACTCCTCTATAATCTCTTTGGCCTTTTGTTCAGCCTCCTCTTTTTCTCTCTCTTTTAGACTCAACTGCATCATATATCCAGATAGAGCAATCATCATAGCAAGAATCAAAAATGGCAAAGTTGGCATTCCAGGGACAATTCCCATAAATGTTAATGCAAAAGCTACCATATATAGAGCTTTTGGATAACTTGTAAGCTGAGAAAATATCTCTTTACCTAAATTAGCCTCGGAAACTGCTCTTGTTACCATTAAACCTGCAGCAGTTGAAGTTACAAGAGAAGGGATTTGGCTAACTAAACCATCTCCTACTGTAAGGATTGTAAAATTTGAAGCTGCAGTTACAACATCCATGCCATGCTGTAAAACACCAATAGCAATTCCACCAACAATATTTATAAGTGTTATTATTATGCCAGCAATCGCATCCCCTCTAATAAACTTACTTGCACCATCCATAGCTCCATAAAAATCAGCCTCTTTAGAGATCTCCTCTCTTCTTCTTCTTGCCTCTTGCTCATCTATCATGCCAGCATTAAGATCTGCATCTATAGCCATCTGTTTTCCAGGCATTGCATCAAGAGTAAATCTGGCTCCAACTTCAGAAATTCTCTCTGTTCCTTTTGTAATGACTATAAAATTTATAGTAACTAAAACTATAAATACTATAACCCCAACTATATAGTTTCCACCAACTACAAACTGCCCAAAACTCTCAATTACTTTACCAGCTGCACTTGGACCCTCATTACCATGTAGTAAAATAGTTCTTGTAGTAGCAACATTTAAAGATAGCCTAAAAAGAGTTGCCAAAAGCAAAAGAGATGGAAATGATGAGATCTCTAAAGGATTTGTAATATATACTGTTGTCATTAAAATAACTAAAGATAGAGTAATGCTTGCAACTAAAAGTATATCAAGTAAAAATGTAGGAACAGGAAGTACCATTGATGCAAGTATCGCAAGTATCAAAACAACAATAATTGCATCAGAATGTTTTTGAACTCTGTTAAAAACTCCTGCTAATGCTTCAGCCATAAATCTCTCTATTTACTATTTTTGGTATATGCTTTAATAGCTTCTGAAAAATACTCTTTTATGCCAAGCCTATCGCTATCACTAATAGTTTTTGATAGTTGCATATCAAACATATCCCAATAAAATTTTGATGAAAAAGAGGAGCTAAATATACCATTTTGCATACTTTTTCTCACCTCTTTTAAATAGATATGCACAAACTCCTCTTCAAAGCTCTTTGCAGCTTGATCTAAATCTTTTATATTTGATAAATTTTTAACATCCCAATATGTTTTAATCTCATTAATCATACTTTTCCTTACATAACTATAATTTTAGCATGAATTTTACCAGCACTCTTAATCGCTTGAATAATAGCTATTAAATCTCTTGGCGATACTCCCAAATCATTCAAAGCTTTTACCAAATCTTTAAGAGATGGTGATTTTATACCAAATATTCTACCATTTTCTTCAACAACATTTGTTGTAACTTTTTGAGTTTTAACAGTTTTTCCTCCTGATAGCGCAGGTGGCTGGGAAACAGATGGCTCTTTTTGAATAGAGACATATATATTTCCATGAGAAACATAGACTGGAGTATCTATCTTAATATCTCCACTCATTATAACTGTACCTGTTCTTTCATATATTACAATTGTTGGCTCACTGTTGCTTTCAATTTTTAGATTTAATATTTTTGAGACAAAATCTACTTTTTTTATATTTTTTGGATATTTTACTCTTATTGTTGATAGATCTATTGGGGATGCTAAATTTTGTTTAAATGCTTTATTGATTGCATCTGCTATCTTTTTGGCTTTTGAAAAATTTGGATGCTTTAACATAAGAGTTAAAAAATTCATATCATTAAAATCAAACGGGAGATCTCTTTCAACTATACCTCCATTTACAACTACACCAGTTGTAGCAAAATTTTTTTGAACTTTTCCACCTTTGTTTGATTCACTAAATCCCCCTCCAGTTGAAACTGTTCCTTGAGCAAAAGCATATATCTTTTTATCTGGTCCATATAGAGGAGTTCTAATTAGCACTCCATTTCCTATATCTTTTGCATCACCCAATGATGATACTGTAACATCAAATCTCATTCCACTTTTTGCCATAGGAGGTAGATTAGCAGTTACCATAACTGCTGCGGCATTTTTTGTTTTGACATCTTTTGGATCTATATAGATTCCAAGCTTTTTTAACATATTTGCTATACTTAAAAGTGTAAATTTTGTTGTAGTTCCATCTCCTGTTTGATTTAATCCTACAACTATCCCATATCCTGTTAGATAGTTTGTTCTAACCCCCTCAATAGATACCTCATCTCCTACTTTTACCTCTGATGCAAAGATAGAGAGTGAAACTAAAAATATTAAAACTTTTTTTATCATAATTTCCCTTCTAAAAAGGCCAAATTTTCATCATAAATTTAGCAAGCCATCCAGGACTTTGAGTATCAGCTGCAAAGCCTTTGCCATTATATTCAACATACATATCGGATATTTTTGAAGAGTCTATACTATTATCTTGAGATATATCATTTGGTCTAACGATACCAGAAATTTTTAATACCTGAATATCATCATTTATTTTAATATATTTTTTCCCAACAATAAATAGATTTCCATTTGGATATACTTTAACAACCCTTGCTGTTATAGTTGCTACTAATTTAGCAGTTCTTGAAGTATCACCTGATCCTTTAAAACTATTTGATGAGGATTGTTGCAATCCAAAAATTGTACTCTTTTTAGGAACCTTTTTATCCATAACTGTAGCAGATGGGATAGATAGATCCATACTATTACTTCTTCCGCTCTTAGTAGAAGTACTTCCTTGTCCTTTAATATTTTCAATAATATTTATAGTTACAACATCTCCAACATTGTGAGCTTTATCATCACTAAAAAGATTATCATATCCATTATATAAAGAGCCAGGTGCTTTTTTGTTTTGATCTTGTATAACTTTTGGGGGCTCAATTTTAGGTGGTTTAAAATTATTTTGTCTGTTCGCACATCCTGTAAAAAATGCGATAAATCCAATAAAAATTAATCTATATATTTTACTGTAAATGGGCCAACCACTTTGCATTTAATAACCTTATTTGTAGAAATATTTTTTACTCTTATAATGTCTCCCAAAGCTCCATTTTCCAAAGCTAAACCTAAAAGCTCTATATTTAATGCCCCTTTTGAATATAAAATCTTTACATTTCTGTTTTTAAAAACCTTAAAATTTGGAAGCAGATAGTATCTTTTGATAACACTATCTCTTCTAATTACTCTTTTTGCAATTTTCCCTATAATATCCTCTTTTGTTAAACAGTCTCTTGAAGATCTTTTTGGATACTTTTTAAAATATATATCATTAAAATCTATAATTTTTCCTTTTGGAATATCTCTTTTTGCAAAAGGAGCCAATGTAAAAAATTCTACTCTTACATTAATTGGCAAAGATAGATATCTCTCTCCATCAACATATAATTCATAATTTAGATATATATTATTAGATGATTTATTTCTTTTTTGAATCTTTTTTGCTATTTTACCATCAGGAAGGGTTATCTCTTTTTTGCCAATTCCAATGCTTTTAATCTCTATATTTTTGCCATATCTTTTGTATAAAAACTTTCTTAAATCCTCTTCTATTTGAATTTGAGATATCTTTTTAATAGCTCTTCTAACTATTACTCTATTTGAGCCTTTTATGATTACGCTTTTTAAATCTATATAATTTTCTCTTAATCGATTTTTAATCTCCTCTTTTGAGATTTTAGTAACTCTATCTACCTCTTTTATTTTGATATTTTCAATAAAATCTTTTAATCTCTCTTGAGAACTCTTCACTTTTGCAATATCTTTCAATAAAACATCACTCTTTTTAACTTCTACTATAGGATAGAGAGTTATTACAATTTTAGCATGTAAAAAAGACACAAAGAGAAAAAAGAGAAAAAAAACTCTTTTAAGATTTAAGACTCGATACAGTTCTAAGCATCTCATCAGCAGTCGTTATCCCTTTAGAGTTTATCTCATAAGCTCTTTGAGCAACTATTAGATTAACCATCTCATCAACTATATTTACATTTGAACTCTCTAAAAATCCTTGAGATAACTTTCCATAACCATCTGTGTTTGGATCACCCTCAACTGCTTCACCTGATGCATCAGTTTCAGTAAAAAGATTTTGTCCTATAGCTTTTAAACCAGCAGGATTTATAAATCTATATAGTTTTATATCACCAAGCTCTTCAGTTGTTTGAGTTCCTCCGCTATTTCTTACTGCATCTACTTTTCCATTTGGACTTATTGAGATGCTCACTAAAGTCTCAGGGGAACTAATTTGAATATTTGGTGATAGTTTATACCCCTCAGATGTTACGATATATCCCTCATCATCCAATTGAAAATTACCTGCTCTTGTATATGCTTCTCCACCTCCAGGAAGCTCAATCTTAAAAAATCCTCTCCCTTCAATAGCAACATCTAAATCTCGCTTTGTCTGTTTTAAACTACCTTGAGAAAATATTTTACTAACATCAGATAGTTTAACTCCAAGTCCTACTTGAATACCTGATGGAACCATATTTTCATCTGAGCTCTTTACACCAGGGTCTCTTATATCTTGATAGATTAAATCTTCAAAATTTGCTCTGCTCTGTTTAAAACCTGCAGTATTTACATTTGCAATATTGTTAGATACTACATCCAAATTTGTCTGCTGCGCTTGCATACCTGAAGCTGATGTCCATAATGCTCTAATCATAATACCTCCTTTAAGTGCACTTAAGCTTTTCCTATCTCATTTGTTTTTTGCTCAATTGTATCTAAAGATTTCATCAAATTTGCATATATATCAAATCTTCTTTGAGTTGTTATCATCTTTGACAACTCTTTTACTATATTAACATTTGAATTTTCTAAATATCCTTGCAACAGTTCAAAATTAGCCTCTTTTGGATTTCCTACTGGTTGATAGTAGCTATCTCCTAAGGGTTTTAATTTGTCATTTGAGATAATTTTTAGCTTTGCAACCCTCTCTCCATCTTGAAAAATAACTCCATCTTTTGAAATAGATATATCCTTTTTGTAATCTAAAGTGATTTTAGAATTTTGCTCGTCTAAAACCTCATTTCCCATAGAATCAACCAAAACTCCCTTATCATTTAAAAAAAAGTGTCCATTTCTTGTTAACACCTCTTTGTTTTTTGTCTTAATTGCAAAAAATCCATCACCTTTTATAGCAAAGTCAAGTGGATTATCGCTTCTTTTAAGTGCTCCTTGCTCATTTACAACTAAGCTATCTTCAAATCGTGGAAAGACAAAAAGATGATTTGAATCACCACCATTTTTATCTATTCTTTGACTCATCTCTTTAATTAAAAGCTTTTTAAATCCGGTTGTATTTACATTTGCTATATTATTGTTTATAGTATCAAGCTGCTCCATTGCTCTTGAGCCACCAGATGCAAGAATATATATAGGTTGAAAATTTAGTGCCATTTTTAATCCTTATCCAATAGTTTCATTCTATCTTCAGGAGTAATTATATCTATAATCTTTATCCCAAAACTATTTTTTACACTGTAGAGCTCCCCTTTTGCTATCAATTTCCCATTAACTTTTAGATCAACTGGTTCACTTATCAATCTATCTAACTCTACTACACTATTTGGATTCAGTTTTAAGACCTCTTCTATGGGCATAGAAGTTGAACCTATCTCTATGGTAACTTCTAAAGGAATATCCATAAATAGTGATAATTTAGACTCTTCACTTTTTTCATAATCCTCAAAAGATGGTAAAGAATCATTTTCATCTTTTTTTTGATCACCCATTTGGGCTTCCCATTGTGCTGCCAAATCTTCTTGATTTGAACTCTCTTTATCACTTTGATTCTCTGTTTGAGACTCCCACTGGGCAGCTAAATCCTCTTGATCTACTTTTTCTTCTTTATTCTCTTGATTTGGTAACTCTTCTTGTTCTTGATTTGATGGCTCTTCCTCAGTTGCTGCCTCTTTTTGCTCATTTTTCTCTTCACTATTTTCGCTATTTTGGTTAGAATCATTTTTTATTTCATTTTGTTCATTTAATTTTTTTTGCTCTTCACCCACTTTACTCACCTTTTATTGGTTTTTCTATCATAGCAGCGTATCTATTTTTCACCTTACCAAGTTTGCATATAAACTTTGGCTCATTTTCTACAACAATAGTTAAATCACTATCTTTATCGATATTTAAAATAAGCTCATCACCTTTTTGCCACTTTAGAATCTCTTTTAATAGATATTTCTCTTTTCCCAATTCAAGTTTTAAATTTACATCTAAACTTTTTAATCTCTTTTTTAATCTATCTTTCCAACTCTTATTCTCTTCACCAATAAATTCTGAATAGATTATATCTCTTATTGGCAAAAACATTCCTTGAGGAAAACAGAAAAATATAGGTGCTTCATATCCATCTACATCAACCAAACACTCTACAACAACAACTTTTTCATTTCCTGAGGTTATCCTTGCTAATGAAGGATTTAACTCTATTGATTTTTTATTAATCTCAATAGGATAAAAACTTCTCCATATATCTTCTAAAACCTTTATAGCTGTATCAACAAAATCACCTATAATCTTAATTTCAAGTTTAGTAAACTCTCTTCCTTCAACTTTAAAAGGCTTAGCTGGACCTCCAAAGATAACACTAATCATAACAAATGCCAACCTTGCATCAACTACAAATAGTGCACTTTCAGGTAGTGGCTTCATTGTTATATTTGTATAGCTTGAAGGAAGAGGTATTTTGGACATAAAAGTATTAAATCTGGTTATATGAATATTCTCTTTTGTTACTGTATTAATTTTTGGTATAACTTTTTTTATCTCATCTCTAAATTGTTTTACCCATTTTTCATATATTATCTCAAGGCCAGGAAGTCCACCAATTTTAATATTTTCTATCTCATTAAAATCAAAAGGAGCTATTTCAGAGCTTTCTTCCTCACTCTCTTTCTCTCCATCTGAACCCAACAACGCATCTATTTCATCTTGAGATAAAAAATCTTGGTCAGCCATTAATTTCCTTAATGATCAAATATAAAATTATTATATCCATAAATCATCTATTTTTCAATATTATTTACAGATACTCTTCTCCGCTTCCATACTCAATAACGCCTTTATCAATAAGGGCTTTGATCTCTTCAATTATCTTTTTCTGAGCTTTTTCTACATCACTCTTCTTAATAGGTCCCAATACTTCCATATCCTCTTTAAACATCTCTGAAGCTCTTTTTGACATATTGGCTAAAAATTTATCCATAACCTCTTCTGGTGCACCTTTTAAGGCAACCATTAGTTCATTTTTATCAACATTTTTAAGAATTTCCATAATTGCCTTATTATCTAATTTAACAATATCTTCAAACTTAAACATTCTCTCTTCTATATTATTAGCAAGAACCTCATCCTCTTTTTTAATATCCTCTAAAATCTCTTGTTGAGACTCTTTTGGCAGAGCATTTACTATCTCTGCTGCCACGTCAATACCACTTAGAGTCTCCTCTTTACCTGCACCTAAAGATATAAGCTCTTCTTCTAAAGTATTAGCGACTATATTTAGTGTTTGATTTGAAATCTTCTCAATAGCTGCAATTCTCTTAATTACCTCCTCTTGAACATTTGTTATGCCAACTCTTTTTGGAATATATTGTAAAATATCTGCAGCTTTTGATGTTTTGATCTGCGAAAGAATTAGTGCAATAACTTGAGGGTGCTCATCTTTTATCATATTTGCAATAGTTTTTGGATCAAGCTTTTCTAACTCTTTAAAAATCTTTTTACCCTCTTGAGAACTAAATGTCTCTTCTAAAAGCCTATTTAACACATCTGGCGGCAAAGCTTTTTCCAAAATCTTTTTTAGATGATCAGGCGCTAATTTTATAGGTGAAACCTCTTTTAAAAGATTATAAAATTCATCTAAAACTGATTTTAACTCCTCTTTTGTTGGAGTCTCAACTGTTAAAAAAGATTTAATTAATTTTTCTATCTCATACTCTTTTAAGTATTTAAAAATTTTTGCACTCTTGTCTTCTGGAAGAGTAGATAAAAAAATTGCTGCTTTTTGAACTCCTTTTAAACTGCTTTTTTTATCTTTATTCAATTTTTATCCTTTAAA
>CAJXMB010000012.1 GCA_913056105.1 uncultured Nitratiruptor sp.
TAAAAAAAGTTTAGGCTTAAAAGAGCTTATTGCTATTGCGATAGGTGGAATGGTAGGTGGTGGTATATTTACTATTCTTGGAATATCGGTAGCTATGGTTGGATTTTTAGCCCCTTTTGCAATAGCTATCGGTGGAGTTGTAGCTTTTTTTGCAGCATATGCTTATGTAAAACTTGGAGTTTACTATAAAGATGAGGGTGCAACATACGCATTTTTTAAAAGAACTTTTCCAAAATCTCATATCGCAGCCTCTTTTATAGGATGGTATACAATATTTGGCTATATCTCTACACTTGCTCTTTATGCCTACACCTTCTCGTCATATGCTATAAGTGGGTCTGATTTTGCTCAAAATGAGTTTGTTAGAAAGAGTGTAGCAATTTTGATAATTTGGATTTTTGCACTCATAAATATCTGGAGCGTAAAAGGGATGGGAGAGATAGAAGATGTTATGGTATATGCAAAACTTGGAATTCTTTTTATTATATCTATGATACTTATCTATTTTTCCAAGATCGATTTTCAAACATTTTCTAAAACTATTTTGAACGATTTTCAAAACAGAAAATTTATCAATATTTTAACCGTCTCTTCTATAACCTTTGTAGCATATGAAGGTTTTCAGCTCGTAACCAATGCCGTAAAAGATATGGAAAATCCAGATAAAAATATACCAAGAGCTATATATATTGCTCTATTTATAGTTACTTTAATATATTTTATCATAGCTTTAAGCTCTATTTTATCTATCCCTATTTCAGACTTGATTAAATATAAAGAGTATGCATTAGCCGCAGGAGCTAAAGATATATTGGGAAAAATTGGACAAGAGATTGTTATAGTTGGTGCAGTCCTTGCTACTCTCTCAGCCATAAGTGGAACTATGTATGGTTCATCAAGGCAGATGGCAAGAATTGCAGATGATTCTTATCTCCCATCATTGCTTTCAAAAAGGAGAGGTACAATCCCTACAAACGCTATAATCGCAATGGCTATAGCAGCCTCTTTTCTTATTTTAATAGGTGGATTAAGGCTTATTTTGGAATTTGGAAGTATTACCTTTTTACTTGTATCTTTACTTATGGCAGTAGCAAATTTTAAAATTAGAGAGAAGACAAACTCTTCTACTATCATTGGAATTATCTCTATATTTAGTTTAGCTACTGGCTCACTACTTATTTTGGGCTATGAGTATCAAACAAAACCTTATCAAATGCTTTTTATTATAGGGCTCTACATAACTCTTGGAATTGGGGCATTTAGCTATGCAAAATTAGCTTCAAAACTTAAATTATAAGTTATTAAACTTATTTTAAGAAATATTTTGCAATAATTATCAAGTAACAAATATTTTCCAAAAGGATAAGCAATGGCAAAGAAAGGCAATTCTATAATCAAAGGGATTGAGATAGATGAGTTGATAAGCCTGCTAAACAGAGCTTATGCAGATGAGTGGTTGGCATATTATCAATATTATATAGAGTCAAAAGTGATAAAAGGCATCATGAAGGATGCAGCAATTGCGGAGTTAGATCAACATGCAGCAGATGAACTAAGACATGCAGGGTTGATTGCAGATAGAATTATTCAACTTGGTGGAACACCAATTTTACATCCAAAAGAGTGGTTTGAGAAGACAAATTGTGGATATGATGCTCCAAAGGATTTTGATGTATTAAACATCTTAGAAGATGCCATAAAAGGTGAACAGTGTGCAATAGATGTATACAGCAAAATAGTTGATTTAACACAAGGAAAAGATATTGTAACTTATGATATTGCAAGCCAAATACTTGCAGATGAAGTTGAGCATGAAGAAGATTTAGTCTCTTTACAAGAGGATATTTTAGAATTTGTTAATAATTTAAAAGGAAATTTAAGATAAAGGAAGAAAAAATGAGAAAAAAATTTGTAGTATTTTCAGTTATAGCAGCAAGTGCAATAGGAGCATTTGCTAATGACTCTTTAATAAAGCAGGCGCTAGATGCAGGACTCAAACCTATCCCTGAAAGCAAATCCAAGCTTTACAAAATCATAGACAATCCAAAAAATCCTATTACAGAAGCTAAAGTTAGACTTGGTAAAAAACTATATTTTGATCCAAGACTTTCAAAAAGTGGACTTATTAGCTGTAATACTTGTCACAACTTAGCAACTGGTGGAGTAGATGGTGTTGATGTCTCTACTGGACACAAATGGGCACACAATCCTCACCATTTAAACTCTCCAACAGTTTATAATGCTGTATTTAATATAAAACAGTTTTGGGATGGAAGAAGCCCAGATTTAGAAAATCAAGCACAAGGCCCTATGCAAGCTCATGTTGAGATGGCTGCAACAAAAAAACATATAGAAGATGTAGTAAACTCTATACCTCAATACTTAAAAGAGTTTAGAAAAGCTTACCACAATCCAAAAATGAAGCCAACATTTAAAGATGTAGCTGATACTATTGGTCTTTTTGAGAGAACTCTTGTTACTCCATCAAGATTTGATAAATATCTAAATGGTGATAAAAATGCTTTAACAAAAGATGAAAAAGAGGGATTAAAAATTTTTATAAATAAAGGATGTGTAACTTGTCATAATGGCATAGGTATCGGTGGGGGTTCAATGCAACCATTTCCTATAGTTAAGCCTTTTAAATATGCAAATGTTGGAGATTTTAAAGGTAATAAAAACGGTTTAGTAAAAGTTCCAACTCTTAGAAATATTCTTGAAACTGCACCATATTTTCATAATGGAACTGTTTGGGATATAAAAGAGGCTATTAAAATCATGGGTGAAACTCAACTTGGAATTAAGATAAGTGATGATGAAGCTAATAAAATTAAAGCTTTCTTTGGTGCTTTAACAGGCAAAAAACCTTATATTAAATATCCAACACTCCCACCAAGAACAACTAAAACCCCTAAACCAGATCTAAATTAATCTCCTATCCTTATAAAAATTTTGTCAGATAACCCCAAAGTCATAACTTTGGGGTTACATATCGTAGTAAGTTCTTAATAAAAATTATTTAAAACTTTTTAATTATCACAAATTTTTTGATTTTTAAGGTTTATAATTCTTTCATCTTTTTAATGTCTTCACAATCATATAAAATAATATCTTTACAATTTCTTTTATTTTTTATAATTCTTTCATATCTTCTATGATTGCCTATCCAAGAAAAAATAGATATATCATAAGAACAATCTTTGATATTTGCAAGGATTTTAATGCTTTGATTGTTTATTATCGAGATAGAGATAATATTATGTCCTTTTTTGCAATTAATTTTATGCTTATTTAAGCTTTGATGAGAACAATTTTCTTTAAATCTTTTTACTGTTTCTTCGTAATCATCTCTTTTTATAATACCTTTATTTATTAGTTTATTAAGCGTTTTCAAGAAGCTCGATGTTGCTTTTACTATCAAGATAGGCCTGTGATATCTTTTGAGATATTAAAAAATTTGTATTTACCAATTCAGAATAAAGACTATCAATTATATCATATATATTTTTTCTAATATCTTCTGGTAAATTATTTAACTCTTGTGAATCCAATATACCTTCTATAGCCTCAGTATAAAATTCTATAAAATCGTAAAATTCCATCAGTAATTTTTCATCTACTTTTATATTATTTACATAATATTTTTCAATATAATTTCTTGTTTTTTCAATATGTTTCTTTTGAACATTGATATTTTTTATTATCTTTTCTATTTTATTCTCAATTTCTTTTTTTAAAGTATAGTCGTGAAATGAAGCAATAATTTTTTCAATTGTTTTTTTAAAAGACAAAGAGGTTTTCAACTCTTTAAACAAACTATTTTTTTCAATATTTATGGATGTATTAATCATAATTTAGCTCCAAAACTTTGACAAAATTATAGCTATAAAAACTTTAAAGAATATAAAGCTACTAAATAAATAGTATCATAAAAATGTTTAAAAAACCAATAAAGTAGTTTATATTTTTAAAATGTTTCTTTTTTTCACAAAATTAACCATTTTGAAAATTATCTATTAATAATGTAAAATTTATAAAAATTATTCTATCAATTAGTTGATTTAAATCAAAATTAATTAAAAATTTTTTAAACGCTATTGAAAAAGCAATAGAGGATATATAAGTGGTAGCTGGGGACGGACTTGAACCGTCGACCTCCGGCTTATGAGACCAGCGCTCTCACCAGCTGAGCTACCCAGCCAAAAAGTAGATGAAATTATACTTTAAAATGTTTTGATTGTCAAACCTAAAATAGGTTTAACAACTGCTTTACTGGCTCTTTGAATTTTGAAGGTATTTTCTTTTCTAATTTTTCTTTGATTTTTTGTTTTGCTTTCTCTTTAATCATAGATTTTACATCAAGAGTGATTTTAGGTTTGTTTATATCACCTTTTATCTTTACATAAACTGGTTTATTTATTATATCTACTTGAAGTTTTGCATCAACAAAGTTTCTATTCATATCTAAAAGAGCATCTTTTGAACTAATATGAGTTAGTCTACTCTCCATATCAAGATTTGAAGTTAAAACTTTATTGTTAATTTTACTATCAACTTTAGTCACTTTATAAATCTCTTTTGTAATATCAAAATGTGCCATTTGATTTAGTAAAAATGAGAATCTATTTGGCAAAATCCTTCCATCTAAAAGTCTTGCACTTATAGTTCCTTTTTTTGTTAACAAATTATAATTGATATTAGCATTCATTGAAGATTCAAAAATTTTAGGATAAATAAGCATATCAGTTAATTTTGTAAATCTTATACCATTAATTTTTCCTGAAAAATTGTTATTTAAAAGCTTGGCATCAACTTTTCCACCTAAAGTGTCGCTATGGGCATTGACAAGCAAATCTTTATCTTTTTTAACATCCCCAACAACTTTTATATCACCTCTTAAATGCTTTTTAGTAGCAAAGTATAGCTTATCAAGATTTGGAACATAAAGAGTATAATCGGATATAAAAATATTTTTTTCTATATTATATGTAGCTTTTTTTACACTAATTTTAGCAACAGTTGAGTCAATATTTAGTTTAGTCTTTGCAATGGAATTTAAAATATTTGTATTTGAGTTCGCGCTAAAGCCAATATTTGCATTGGTTAAATTAAACTCTTTGTATAAAACTTTTGGAAATGTTTTTCCATTTTTTACTAATGTTTTAACGCTTCCTTTTATATCATTTATATCTTCTAAATCATCAAAATTTGCATCTACATCTATCAAAGCATCAGCATAAATTGGTTGAGATAACATATATAAAAGTCTTGATAGTCTTGCACTTTTTATACTAACTTTTGCATTTTTTGGCTTAAAATCTTTTAAGATTAGACTATATTTTGTATCGCTTTTTGCAATATCACTTACTCCTATAATATTTAACTGCTCTTTATCACCTTTTACTACCCCTTTGGTTTTAAAAGGACCTTTTAGTTTTATGCCTATCAATGGAGCGATTTTAGATAGATTACGAACATCAACTAAGTAGTTTATGTTAAATGTCTGTTTAAATAGACTATAATCACCCTTTGCCTCTATTTTAGAATCTTTATCAACTTTTATCAACAAATCCAAACTTTTTGGACTTAATTTAAATGTTTGCAAAGTGATTTTTTGTGGAAGCTTTTCATTGATTTTTGCCTCAATAATTGGCTTTAAAAGACTATTTCCAAAAGGCGTAAAAAGTAATCCATAGAGTCCACCAACTAAAATAATAATAAGGATAAATATAAATATGAACATTTTTTTCACTAAAATCCTTTTTTGTTTTTTCTATTATAACACAAAACTATTACATAAAAGTTTCATTAAAATATATCATAAAAATTTAGTCAAAAAGACTAAACTATTATAACATTTAAACTATTTTTAAGGTTTATTTTTATAGAATTTTATCACTCAAAAATAGTGAGTGCTAATTAAAGATTAAAAAATCTAAAAAGGAGGGTCAAATGAATTTTCAACCACTTGGAAATAGAGTTTTATTAGAAAGAGTTGAAGAACCTACAAAAACACCTTCTGGAATCATAATTCCAGATAATGCAAAAGAGAAACCTATTGAGGGAAAAGTTTTAGCTATAGGTCCTGAAGTTGAAGAAGAGGGACATATAAAAGTTGGTGACAGAGTTGTATTTGCAAAATATTCTGGAACAGAGATAAATCTTGAAGGAAAAGAGTATCTTATTCTTCAAACAGATGATATTTTAGGAATTTTAAAATAAGAAAAAGGAGGTGGTAAATGGCAGCAAAAGAGATTCATTTTAGTGATGCAGCAAGAAACGAACTTTTTGAAGGGGTTAAAAAACTTGCTGATGCGGTAAAAGTTACAATGGGACCAAGAGGTAGAAATGTTTTGATCCAAAAAAGTTTTGGTGCTCCATCAATAACAAAAGATGGTGTTAGTGTTGCAAAAGAGATTGAACTTCCAAAAACTGTTGAGAATATGGGAGCTCAACTTGTAAAAGAGGTTGCAAGTAAAACTGCTGATGAGGCTGGTGATGGAACAACAACAGCAACTGTTTTGGCATACAGCATCTTTAAAGAGGGATTAAGAAACATAACTGCTGGAGCAAACCCTATTGAAGTAAAAAGAGGAATGGATAAAGCTGCTGAAGCTATAGTTGAAGAGCTTAAAAAAATCTCTAAAGAGGTAAAAGATAAAAAAGAGATTGCTCAAGTTGCAACAATTAGTGCTAATAATGATTCTAAAATTGGTGATTTAATTGCTGAAGCAATGGATAAAGTTGGCAAAGATGGAGTTATCACTGTTGAAGAGGGAAAATCTTTAAATGATGAGCTTGATGTTGTAGAAGGTATGCAATTTGATAGAGGATATCTAAGTCCATATTTTGTAACTGATACAGATAAGATGGAAGCTGTTTTAGAAAATGCTAAAATATTGCTATATGACAAAAAAATCAGCAATATGAAAGACTTACTACCACTTCTTGAAAAAGTTGTTCAAACTGGAAATAAACCACTATTAATCATTGCTGAAGATATTGAAGGTGAAGCATTAGCAACTTTAGTTGTAAACAAACTAAGAGGAACAATAAATGTAGCTGCTGTTAAAGCTCCTGGATTTGGCGATAGAAGAAAAGCAATGCTACAAGATATCGCAATCCTAACAGGCGGACAAGTAATAAGTGAAGAGCTTGGTAGAACTTTAGAAAATGCTACTTTAGAAGACCTTGGAGAAGCTGATAGAGTTGTTATAGATAAAGAGAATACAACTATTGTTGGTGGAAAAGGTGATAAAGCTGCTGTTGAAGCAAGAATAAAAGAGATAAAAGCTCAAATAGAAGTTACAACAAGCGAATATGATAAAGAAAAACTTCAAGAAAGATTAGCAAAATTAAGTGGTGGTGTGGCTGTAATCAAAGTTGGTGCTGCTACTGAAACTGAAATGAAAGAGAAAAAAGATAGAGTTGATGATGCATTGAGTGCTACAAAAGCAGCTGTTGAAGAAGGTATAGTTATAGGTGGTGGAACTGCTCTAATTAGAGCTGCTAAAAAAGTAAATCTAGAACTTTGTGGCGATGAAAAAATAGGTGCTGACATAATTTTTAGAGCTATAAAAGCTCCATTGAAACAAATCGCTGAAAATGCTGGATATGATGCAGGTGTTGTAGCAAACAGTATTGAAAATAGTGAAAATGAAAACACTGGTTTTAATGCTGCAACTGGAGAGTATGTAGATATGTTTGAAGCTGGAATTGTTGATCCGGCAAAAGTTGAAAGAGTGGCTTTACAAAATGCTGTAAGTGTTTCAAGCCTACTTTTAACAACCGAAGCTACTATAAGTGAAATAAAAGAAGAAAAACCTGCTGCTCCTGCAACACCAGATATGGGCGGAATGGGTGGAGGAATGGGATTCTAATCCCTCCTCTACTTTAATCTATACACCAAAGGTACTCTTATTTTAATATCTCTTTTTGGTTTTGGAAAATATACTGAAGCTCTTTTTATAGACCTTAAAGCTGCTCTATCTAAAATAGAAACCGCACTTTTTATAACTTTTAAATCTTCTACTTTTCCAGAAGCTTTAAGCTTAAAACTAACAATGACAACTCCCTCTTTATGAAGCCTTCTTGCAATTCTTGGATACTGTTTAAACTCTTCAATTTCCTCTCTTATTTTAGATAAAAATATATTAAACTCTTTATTATCATTGTTGGATTCTTTTTTATTTTTATCAAGAGAGCTTGAGTTTTTAATAGCTTTTTTTATAGGCTCTTTTATCTCTTTTTTTTCAATTTTTTTAGTCTCATTTTTTGGTTTTTGAGTTATTTTGGTATCAGTTTTTACTGGTGGTTTTTGAGTTGATTTAGGATGACTTTTTATTGGTGATTTTTGTCTGTTTTTTTGCACTGTTTTATGTCTAATGTGTTTAATATGTTTTGGTTTTGGTTTAGGCTTTTTAAGACTCTTTTTTTTGATTTTAGATTTATTCTTTTTAGGTTTTTGTTTTTTATTTTTTTTATGTAACTCTTTTTTAATAATTCTTTTTGACTCTACTTTCTCTTCCTTTTTGAAAGTAATTTTTTTTAAATTTAGTGTAGTTTTGAAAACTCTGTTTTTCTCTTTGTAAAAACTTTCATTTTTAGAGATATAAAAAAATAGAGCAAAAATAGATAAATGAATTATCAAAGAGATAAAAAAAGCTCTTTTCATCTATTTTACCTTAACTATTGTAATATTATCAATCCCTTTTCCTTTTAAAATATCTACGACCTTTACAAAATACTCAAACTTTGAAGATTTATCACTTCTTATTACAATACTATCTTTTTTATTAACTCTCTCTAAAAGCTCTTTTAATCTATTTAACGACACCTCTTTTGAGTTATAAAAGATTTTTCCACTCTTTGTTATAGATATCTCTATCTTTTTTAAAGGGAGATTTTTTGTATTTTTCCCTTTTGGAAGGTCCAAAGGTATCGCTCCTTTTGCAATGAATGAGGCGGTAGTTAAAACAATTACCAATAAAACCAACATAATATCTATAAAAGGGATTACATTGATACTATCAAACTTTTTAATCTTCATTTAAAACTTCCCATTTTGATAGCAAAACTTCTACTTTTCTAACAAGTAGATTATAAAAGATTGATGTAGGGATTGCCACAACCAGTCCCATAGCAGTTGATTTAAGTGCTAAAGCTAAACCTATCATTATCTCTTTTGTTTGGACAATTCCATGCTGCCCCATTGTATAAAAAGTTAACATAATTCCTAAAACCGTTCCCAAAAGCCCAATATATGGTGCATTTGAGGCAATAGTTGCAATTAAAGAGAGATTTTTTGTCAAATCAATCTCAAGATCATTTCTATTTTTATACTTTTTCAAATCAATTTTACTATAAAAAATAACTCTTTCTATAGCAAACCAAACAGCTATAAAACTCATAAAAGCTAAAAGCCCAATTATGCCATAATCAACGCTATCTTTTAAATACTCCATAAATTTCCTTTGATTTTATTTTTGCAAAAAAGTGTTAAATTTATGTTAAAACCCTCTTTAAATTAAGAGAAATTTTTGTTCCAACACCCTCTTTTGATTTAATTGATATAGAAATACCATTCTCATCACAAAAAGATTTTACAATATTTAACCCTATTCCAAATCCTTGATTTAAATCACTTACTTGATAATATCTCTCAAAAATCCTAACAATCTCGCACTCTTTTATCCCTATTCCACTATCTTCAAAAGTTAACTCTTGCTCATTTAAAGTTATCTTTACAAAACCACCTTTTTTATTATATTTAATTGCATTTGATAAAAGATTATCAATCACTTTAGCAAAACCACTTCTATCTGCTTTTACAAAAACATCTTGTAAATTTGTTTCAATTTTAATATCTTTTTTTATATCTTCAAAAAGTAAAACTCTATCTTCAACCAAATCTTTTAGATTAAAGATTTCATAATCAACCTTTTGAATCTCTCTTTTTATATAGTAATCTAAATTTTTATATAGCTCTAAAAGCTGATTTGAGGCCTTTTTAATTCTATCAAGTCTTTTTAGCTTTTTCTCATCATCTTCTCTTTTTCTTATCATATCTACATTAGCCATAATTGTAGAGAGTGGAATATTTAGTTCATGCAAACTATCTTTTAAAAGTTTATCCAAAAGAAGATTTGTTTGAGCTGTTTTTGATAGTGAAAATTTTGATAACATTAACCCAAATATTACCATAAGCACTATAGCAACAACCACTACATAAAAAATTCCAAAAATATTCAAAAATATATATGAAGTGATTAAGATGGTTGAAGTTGTTAAAAGATATAAAAAGATAAATTTAAAAGTTTCACTTTTTTTCAAATTTGTAGCCAACCCCTCTTATATTTTTTATATACTCTTTTCCAATACTCTTTTTTATATTGTTTATATAAACCCTTAAAGCTCCATCACTAATATACTCATCCACACTCCATAAACTCTCATATATTATCTCTTTTGTTACAGTTTGATTTATATTTTTAAGAAGAAGATATAAAAGCTTAAGCTCTTTTGGATGTAGATTTTCTACCTCATCTTTGTTTTTTAAAAGAATTTTTCTTCTCATATCAAATTTAAACTCGCCAAAAGAGATTATCTCTTCTCCAATACTTCTTTTTAGCAAAGCTTTTATCCTCAAAAGAAGCTCATCTAAATCAACCGGCTTTTTAATATAATCATCAGCTCCAGCCATAAAACCCTTGCTTAAGTCCTCTTTCTCTCTAAGAGAGGTTATAAAGATTGTAGGTGTATTATCTTCATAACTTCTTATCTTTTTTAAAAGCTCAAAACCACTCATATATGGAACTTTCACATCAAAAAGATATAGATCATATCTTCCTTTTTCGCACCTATTAAGAGCCTTTTTTGCATCATCTACAACACTAACATTAAAACCTTCCTCTTCTAAAAAATCTTCTATAGTTTGAGCAAATAGCTCATCATCCTCAAGAAGTAAAATCTTATAAGACATCTACTACTTTCCACCTTAAAGTCTCATTTGCAAAGATAGGAACAACATTTTCATAGCTTGAAGGAACTAAAAACTCCTCTTTTTCTAAAACAACCTCTTTTCTTGGAGGAGTTATATTATATATCTTTTGTGCATTTTGGCTAACAAATTTTTGAAGACTCTCTAAAGCATCAGCTTCATCAAAGATTTGAGCCAAAGCAGCAAGTGCTACAGGAGCACTAAATACGCCAGCAGCACATCCAGGAGCCTCTTTTTTATATCTTGGGTGAGGAGCAGAATCGCTTCCAAACATCACTTTTGGATGTGCCATAAATGCAACCTTTCTAAGAGCCATTCTATCTTCAGGCCTTTTTGCAATAGGTTTGCAAAATAGATGAGGTCTAAGTAGTCCTCCAGCCACATCATCTAAAGTAATATATAGATGGTGAAGAGTTATAGTAGCATATAGATTTTCATACTCATCCAAAGCTTTAACAGCCTCTTTTGTAGTAATATGCTCCATAACAATCTTTAATTTTGGAAATCTTTTTGCAATCTTTTCATATATAGGTATAAATTCAGCCTCTCTATCCATTACAAATCCATTTGTCTCACCATGAACACTTAAAACAATTCCAAGCTCACTCATAGCCTCCAAAACAGGAGAGAGTACATCTATACTAAAATTTGCTACTCCATCCTCGCTATTTGTTGTAATACCAGCAGGATATAGTTTAATAGCTAAAATATCTTTTTTAATTTCTTTTAAAAACTCATATGTATAGTCACTCTTAAAAAAAAGAGTCATATATGGTTTAAAGTTGTTATATTTTTTAGCCTCTTCTATTCTATTTTTATAATCTAAAAGTTGCTCTTTTGTAGTAATAGGCGGGATTAGATTTGGCATAACAAGTGCTCCGCTAAAAGTTTGTGCACTAAGTGGAGCTACAACTTTTAACATATCTTCATCTCTTAGATGAAGATGCATATCAAGTGGTGAGTCAATCTTTATCTTCATAAAAGTCCTTTTAAAATCTCTAATATCTTATTTTGATAAAACTCAGCTTTCTCTTTGCTCTTTGCTTCAAATCTTGTTACTAAAACAGGGGTTGTATTGCTTGCTCTAACTAATGCCCAGCCATCTTCAAATACAACTCTAACACCATCTATATCAATAATATCTTTTATTTTCGGAAAGTCTGATGGTGGATTTTTTAGAGCATCTTTTAATTTTTCAATGATTTTAAATTTCTTCTCTTCAGTTGTTTTAATCTTAATCTCAGGGGTATTAAAAACTTTTGGAAGTTTTTTTATCTCACTATCAAAATCTACACCCTTTTTTATAAGCTCCAAAATTCTAAGAGTTGCATATATCGCATCATCATATCCAAAATATCTATCCGCAAAAAAGATATGTCCGCTAACTTCTGCTGCCAAATCTGCCCCAACCTCTTTCATCTTAACTTTTAAATTACTATGTCCTGTTTTATACATTATAGCTTTACCTATTTTATTTATCTCATCATACATCACTTGAGAGCACTTAACTTCACCAACTACTACAGGATTTTTCATATTTTTTGCAAAGATTATAGCAAGCTCATCCCCTTTGAAATTATGCTCTTTGGTTAAAAATGCAATCCTATCTGCATCCCCGTCATATGCAAATCCAATATCAGCCTCTTTTAAAGCCTCTTTTATATCTTTTAAATTCTTTTCAACACTAGGGTCTGGGTGGTGATTTGGAAAAGTTCCATCAGGATTACAATACAAAGCTTTATAGTCTATGTTTAACTTTTTAAATATAGGCTCAAGCACAACTCCAGCTACCCCATTGCCACAATCAATAACGATTTTTTTATCCAATGATGTTAAATGAGAAAAATTTTTGACCATATACTCAATATATCTATCTTTTGCATCTATAAAAAAATTTTCTTCATTATCTTCAATCAAGATTTTACTCTGAGTTACCTCCTTTCCAAGCTCATATATATCTTTTCCAAAAAAAGGATTTTTATCTAATGTTATTTTAAAACCATTATATTCAGGAGGATTGTGAGAACCTGTAATCATAACTGAAGCCGAAGGTAAAACTTTTTTTCCATCTACATCAAACTCATTAAAACTACTAAAATAGTTTACAGGAGTTGGAACTAATCCCATATTTAGTACTTTCACTCCAGCTTTGTTAAAGCCACTTGTTAACCACTTAAAAAGTATTGGAGAGTGAACTCTTGCATCATATCCAACTGATACAAAATCGCCTATCTTTTTTACCCTTTTTCCTAAGAAAAAACCAATCTTTTTGACCAACTCTTCACTTAACTCTTTTTGAAAAATTCCTCTTATATCATACTCTCTAAAAATTGATTTGATCATTTTTATCCTTTAAAAGTTTTCTATGATTTTATCATATAACTCTTAAATTAATATTTTACATCAAAAGAAATATATAATAATTTGATTAAACCCTTAATAAGTCTTAAATAGGTATAATATTAAAAACTTTATAACAGAGGTAATTGATGGCAAATCTTTTTGAAAACCATGAAAATATAAAAGATATAGATATTGAAGATAGTCTAAAAACAAGCTATCTTGACTACTCTATGAGTGTAATTATAGGTCGTGCACTCCCAGATGCAAGAGATGGCCTAAAACCAGTTCATAGAAGAATACTTTATGCAATGAATGAGTTAAATCTAACAAGTAGAGCTGCATACAAAAAGAGTGCAAGAATTGTTGGGGATGTAATAGGTAAATATCACCCACACGGAGATACCGCCGTTTATGATGCTTTAGTGCGTATGGCCCAACCTTTTTCTATGAGAATTCCACTTGTAGATGGACAAGGAAACTTTGGCTCAATAGATGGAGATAGTCCTGCTGCTATGAGATACACTGAAGCAAGGATGACTAAATTAGCTGAAGAGCTTTTAAGAGATATAGATAAAGATACTGTTGATTTTATCCCAAACTATGATGATACTCTAAGTGAGCCAGATGTTCTTCCAAGTAGAGTACCAAATCTTTTACTAAATGGCTCAAATGGTATTGCAGTTGGTATGGCAACAAATATCCCTCCGCATAGACTTGATGAGTTAGTAGATGCACTTTTGGTTCTTATAGATAATCCCGATGCTAAGCTTAATGATATAACTCAACATATAAAAGGACCAGATTTTCCAACTGGTGGGATTATATTTGGAAAACAAGGTATCTTAAATGCTTATAAAACAGGAAGAGGAAGTATCAAAGTTAGAGCAAAAACCCATATTGAAAAGAAAAAAAACAAAGAGGTAATTGTTGTAGATGAGATTCCATATCAAGTAAATAAATCTAAACTGATTGAGCAAATTGCAAATTTAGTCAAAGAAAAACAGATTGATGGAATAAGTGAAATAAGAGATGAGAGTGATAGAGAAGGCATAAGAGTTGTAATAGAGTTAAAAAAAGATGCTTTAAGTGATATTGTTTTAAACAATCTATACAAATCTACAAATATGCAGACAACTTTTGGAATTATAATGCTTGCTATTGAAAACAAAGAGCCAAAAGTTTTTACACTTTTAGAGCTTTTAAAACTATTTTTAAGACATAGAAAAACTATTATCATTAGAAGAACTATTTTTGAACTTGAAAAAGCTAAAAAAAGAGCACATATTTTAGAAGGTCTTTTAAAAGCTCTTGAAAATATTGATGAAGTTATTAAAACCATTAAAGCCAGCAAAGATACTCCAAGTGCAAAAGAGGCTCTAATAGAAAAGTTTGAGCTATCTACAATTCAAGCAGGTGCAATACTTGATATGAAGTTGCAACGCCTAACTGGACTAGAGAGAGAAAAACTTGAAAATGAATATAAAGAGTTGATGGAAGAGATTGAAAGATTAAGCGCTATTTTAAAAAGCGAGAAGAAGCTAAATGAGATTATAAAAGAGGAGCTTTTGGAGATAAAAAATAGTTATTCAACTCCAAGATTAACCGAGATTGTTGAAAGCTATGATGAGATAGATGTAGAAGATCTTATACCAAATGAGCCAGTAGTAGTTACAATAACTCACAGAGGATATATAAAAAGAGTTCCACTTAGCACATATGAAAAGCAAAAAAGAGGAGGAAAAGGAAAAACTGCTCTAACAACATATGAAGATGATTTTATAGAGAGCTTTTTTGTCTCAAATACTCATGATACTTTGATGTTTATAACAGACAAAGGACAGCTATATTGGCTAAAAGTATATAAAATTCCTGAAGGTAGTAGAACATCAAAAGGAAAGGCTATAGTTAATCTAATCCCATTTGAACCAGATGAAAAGGTAAAAGCTATCATTCCTACAACAGATTTTAGCAAAGATAAATCTTTAGCATTCTTTACAAAAAATGGAGTTGTAAAAAGAACAAATCTAAGTAAATTTAGCAATATAAGAAACAAAGGTATAAGAGCAATCACTTTAGATGAAAATGATGAGTTAGTAACAGCTAAAATCATAAAACCTCAAACCAAATGGCTATTTATCATCACTAAAAAAGGAATGTGTATAAGATTTAAAAAAGATGATATAAGAGATATGGGAAGAGGCGCAAAAGGTGTTATAGGAATTAGATTTAAATATGAAGATGATGAGGTTGTAGGAGCTGAAACTATAAAAGATGAAAATCAAGAGTTACTCACAGTTAGTGAAAAAGGTATCGGAAAAAGAACTGAAGCTATGATGTATAGAGAGCAAAATAGAGGCGGAAAAGGTATAATAGCAATGAAATTGACTTCAAAAACAGGAGATGTAGTTGGAGTTGTTACAGTTGATGAAAATAAAGATTTGATGCTTTTAACAAGCAAAGGAAAAATGATAAGAGTTGAGATGACAACTATTAGAAAAGCTGGGAGAAATACCAGTGGGGTAATGATAGTAAGAGTTGATAAAGAAGATAAAGTTGTAAGTATCGCAAAATGTCCAAAAAATGATGAAGAAGGAGAAGAACTTGAGAAAAGTTAATGTTGCAGTTGTTGGCGTAACTGGCGCTGTTGGCGAGGAGATGTTAAGAGTAATGGAAAAATATAATTTTCCAGTAAACAAGCTTATTCCATTGGCAAGCAGAAGAAGCGTGGGAAAAGAGGTTGAGTTTAGAGGAAAAGAGTACGAAGTATTAGAGCTAACAGAGACTATTTTTGAAGAGCAAGAGGTTGAGGTTGCTCTTTTTAGTGCAGGAGGTAGTGTTTCTGCTCACTATGCCCCATTTGCAGCTGAAGCTGGAGCAGTTGTAATAGATAATACAAGCCATTTTAGAATGGATCCTGATGTTCCTTTGGTTGTTCCAGAGGTAAACCCTGAAGATATAGCAGCATGGAAAACAAAAGGAATAATTGCAAATCCAAACTGCTCAACTATCCAAATGGTTCAAGCATTAAAACCTCTTGATGATAAGTTTGGCATAAAAAGGGTAGATGTTGCTACATATCAAGCTACAAGTGGCGCTGGAAAAAGTGCTATGGAAGAGTTAGTTATGCAGATGAAAGATTTTTTTGCATTTAGACTTGATGAGAGCGAGCATAAAAAGTTTCCTCATCAAATAGCTCTAAATGTTATCCCTCAAATTGACAGATTTTTAGATAATGGATATACTAAAGAAGAGATGAAAATGGTTAATGAGACCAAAAAAATTATGCATAAAAACATAGAAGTTAGTGCAACTTGTGCAAGAGTACCAGTTTTAAGAGGTCATAGTGAAGCTGTAACAATCTGGTTTGATAATGATATCAATATAGATGCAGCAAGAGAAGCTCTCTATAATGGAAAAAATATAGTAGTTATGGATAATCCTTCAAAAAGCGAATATCCAATGCCAATAGTTGCAGTAGACAAAGATGAAACATTTGTTGGAAGAGTAAGAAAAGATATATATAGAGATAATGTTTTACATATGTGGGTAGTAGCAGATAATTTAAGAGTTGGTGCAGCAACAAATGCGGTAAAAATAGCTCTAAAATGGTTAGAGATGGAGGAGATATGAGATTTTTAGAAAATCTATTTGAATCAACCTTATGGCAAGGTAGGCTTTTTGTACTTTTAGCAGTTATTTTTGGAATGATAGGTGGTTTTGTGCTATTTATAGTTGCAAGTATGGATATATATGATGTTACTTTATATACATATGATACCATAATATCTCATACTCATCCTGAAAATTTTCATTCAAAAATAGTAGGAGACATCATAGGAGCAGTTGACCTTTACTTAATAGCAGTTGTTATGTTTCTTTTTAGTTTTGGTTTATATGAACTATTTATCTCAAAAATTGATATTGCAGAAAAGAGTGAAGGCTCTAAAATTCTTGAAATTCATAATTTAGATCAACTAAAAGATAAATTGGCAAAAGTTATAGTGATGGTTTTGATTGTTAACTTTTTTAAAAGAGCGCTTCATACCAACTATCATGGAGCTTTAGAGATGCTATATTTTGCAGGCTCAATTTTTGCTCTTGCTTTTGCACTATACTTTTTACATAAAGGCCATGAATGATTTTTATAGATGCATGTTTTAGAAAAAAGACACCATATACTCCAATTTGGATGATGAGACAAGCAGGAAGATACCTGCCTCAATATATGGAAGTTAGAAATAGTGTTAAAGATTTTTTAGCTCTTTGCAAAGATCCAAAATTGGCTGCAGAAGTAACTTTGCAACCCGTTGATATTTTGGATGTAGATGCAGCTATACTCTTTAGTGATATATTGGTAATTCCACTTGAGATGGGAATGGATCTAAAATTTAAAAAAGGAGAAGGTCCAGTTTTTGAAAATCCTATTAGAGATTTTAAAGATTTAGAAAAGCTCTATAATTATCCTGAAGAGAGACTCACATATGTATATGAGACTATAAAAATAGTTAGAAAAAAACTCTCAAAAAAGAAAGCTTTGATTGGATTTAGTGGCTCACCTTGGACAATTGCAACATATATGGTAGAAGGAAGGGGCTCTAAAACATATGCAGCTATTAAAAAACTAATCTATACAAATCCTAAATTTATGCATGCACTTTTGATAAAACTAACTGAAGCAATAAAAGCATACCTTATAAAACAGATTGAATCGGGTGTAAATGCAGTGCAGATATTTGATAGTTGGGCTAGTGCGTTAGAGAAGGATAAATTTTTTGAGTTTAGCTGGGACTATATGGTTCAGATTGCGGAGTTTATAAAAGATAGATACCCAAATATTCCTGTGATTTTATTTCCAAAAGGAGTTGCAGGATATTTAGATGGCATCTATGGAAAATTTGATGTATTTAGTGTTGATTGGGGAACACCTATGGATTTAGCTAAAAACTATCTTGGAGATAGATATGTGCTTCAAGGAAATTTAGAGCCAACAAGACTATACTCAAAAGAGGCTACAAAAGAGGGTGTAGAGAAGATAATTAAGATAATGGGTGCTAAAGAGGGGCATATATTTAACTTAGGACATGGAATGCTTCCAGATTTGCCAGTTGAAAATGCAAAATATCTTGTAGAGTTAGTCCACGATTTGACAAAAAGATGAGATATATTTTTGGTCCAATAAACTCAAGAAGGTTTGGTCTATCTTTAGGGATAGATTTAAGCCCAAATGAAAAGAGTTGTAATTTTGATTGTCTATATTGTGAACTAAAAGCTTCAAAGCCAACCTCATTTATAAAAAATCCTCCAAAAGTTGAAGATATTATAGATGAGTTAAAAGAGGCTCTAAAGAAATTTAAAGATATTGATGTTATTACTGTTACTGCAAATGGAGAGCCAACACTATATCCACATCTTTTAGAACTTATAGAAAAAATCAATGAGATTAAAAATGGATACAAAACTTTAATACTATCAAATGGCTCAACAATATATAAAAAAGATATTCAAAAAGCTCTATTAAAATTTGATATTGTAAAGCTCTCTTTAGATTGTGCTACTCAAAAATGTTTTAAAAAGCTTGATAGACCTTTAAAAGAGATATCTTTAGAAAATATAATCGAAGGAATAAAAGAGTTTTCAAAAGAGTTTAAAGGCTCATTGATAGTTGAGATTTTAGTTGTCAAAGGTATAAATGATAAAGAAGAAGAGTTTAAAAAATTAAACGAGATTTTACAACAGATAAAAGTAGCAAGAGTTGATATAGGAACCATAGATAGACCTCCAGCATACAGAGTTGAGCCAATCAGATTTAAAAGATTATTAGAGTTATCAAAAATCATAAAAAACATACCTATATCTATAGCTCATAGGAAAAAAATAGATTTTAAAAAAGATGATTTCAATGAAGATGAGATTTTAAACACTCTAAGACATAGACCTCTTACAAAAGATGATATAGAGGCAATTTTTTCAAAAAACTCTTTAAAAATTTTTGATAAACTCCTAAAAGAAAAAAAGATTATAAAAAAAAGTGTTGCAAATATTGATTTTTATACTTCAAGTATTGACAAATAAAAAAAATTTCTTTATAATTACATCCGTCTTTTGAGGACGACTTCAAAGATTCCGGATTAGCTCAGTGGTAGAGCAATCGGCTGTTAACCGATTGGTCGCAGGTTCGAATCCTGCATC
>CAJXMB010000013.1 GCA_913056105.1 uncultured Nitratiruptor sp.
TAACTTCCCAAAGATTATATGCCCATTGATACTTAATCTTATTTAATTCAAATATCCCTGTTGGATTACCACCAAATATTCTTCTATGACTAACATCTTCATGTGAATTTGGGTTGTAAATTTTCTTCCTATGATAAATCATTTCTACTCCAACAGTTACAAAATTTTGCTATATTATATCAAAAAAATTTTAGGAGTAGCTATGAAATATGCGACCACTTTTGGAGCTTCACAAATAGATAAAAACTCAAAAGAGTATAAAGATGGTATAAAACTTGGGAAATTTTTGTCTAAAAATGGATATATTGTCAAATGTGGAGGCTATCAAGGACTTATGGAGGCAGTAAGCTATGGTGTATATTTAGAAAGTGGCACGTGTATAGGTGTGACTATAGAGATGTTTGATAAATTTAGACCAAAAAATCCTTATCTGTCTAAAAAAATTGTATGCAAAAATCTATATGAGAGATTAGAAAAATTGGTTGAAGGAAGCGATATTTTTATAGCTCAAAAAGGAAGCATTGGAACACTTAATGAGATTTTTATGACATTAGCATTAAAATATAGTGGCTTTAAACCAAATATTGATATTGTTTTAATTGGAGAGATGTATAAAGAGATGCTAAATTGCTCATTTATTGATAAAAATTTTATAGAAAATGTAAAAATCTACATAGATGTAGATGAGTTTATTAAAGGTGTTAGCTTATAAGCTAACACCTTTAACCCACTCTTTCATTGTATCATTTGCAACAGGATTTGGAGCTTCTAAAAAAGATATAACAAATCTATCTTCATACTCACAAACTCCTATGCTTCTTGGTCTAACGCCTAAAACCTCTGGTTTTTTCAACTCTTTTCCAAAACAAAAAATAATATCTTTAGCATCAATGACATCTTCATCTATCTCATGCTCTTCTAAACTTTTTGTATGAGAGTAGTGATCAAAAATTGCTATAAATTTGGCAACTTTATGATTTTCAATACACCCTTTTAGATAATCCATTATCTCATCTGTATTAGAATATTTTGATTCACTCTTTTTTATATCTAATGTATAAATTTTATACTTTTCCATAAACTCAACTACTTTCATAAAAACTCCTATTTAATAATTTTTTCAATTAGATTATATCGACTTATAACTTTTATAATTTTTATGAATCTTTTGTAGGGACAAATTTTAAACTTACTGAGTTTATACAATATCTAAGTCCAGTTGGTTGTGGCCCATCTTCAAAAAGATGTCCAAGATGTGCTCCACATTTGACACATTCAACCTCTGTCCTAATCATCCCATAGGATCTATCAAGCTCCTCTTTTATACTATCTTGGCTAATTGGTTCATAAAAACTTGGCCAACCTGTTTTGCTATCAAACTTTGCTTTTGATGAGAATAGAGAATTCTCACAACATTTACAAACAAAAATTCCTTCTCTTTTTTCATCTAAAAGCTCTCCACTAAATGGTGGCTCAGTACCTTTTTCAAACATAACATGATATTCAAAATCACTAAGTCTATCTTTACATTTTTTTATTGACACCCCAAACACTCCATACTTCTATCTGCTACATCATTTGTAACTTCAGGAGATTGACTTCTTAAGTAGTATGTAGATTTTATTCCAAGCCTCCAAGCTAAAGTGTATATCTCATGTAGATACTTTCCACTTGCTTTATCCAATCTTATAAAAACATTAACACTTTGTCCTTGATCTATCCATTTTTGTCTAATAGCAGCTGCTTTTATGATAAGCTTTTGGTCTAAATCGTATGCTGGAGTATAATATTCCCAAGTTTCAGGAGATAGATTTGGAACAACTACTGGAATTAATCCACTTAAATTCTCTTCAAACCACTTTCTTTTATAAACTGGTTCTATTGTCTGTGTAGTTCCTGTTAAAATAGATATAGAGCTTGTTGGAGCAATAGCCATTAAATAGCCATTTCTCATTCCATCTTTTTTAACTTTCTCTCTTAGGCTATTCCAATCATATATATATCCAAAAAGCCCTCCTCTATTTGGGGTAAGTTTTTTTGCCTCCTTATTTGCTCTATCTATAGGAAGAATCCCTTTGCTCCAGTTTGAACCTTCAAATTTAGGATATTTTCCTTTCTCTATTGCAAGATTTGAAGAGGCTTTTATGGCATTGTAACTTATCATCTCCATAACTTCATCTATTTTTTGAAAATGCTCTTCACTTCCCCATTTGATTTTGTTTTCAGCCAACATTTGAGCCTCACCCATAACTCCAAGACCAATTGCCCTGGTTTTTAGGTTTGTATTTTTTACCTTTTTTAAAGGATAAAAATTTAGATCTATTACATTATCAAGCATTCTAATAGCAATAGGAATAACTCTTTCAATATCCTCTTTTTTATTTACTCTGCTTAAATTAACACTTGCCAAATTACAAACTGCTGTATCTCCATCAATTCTCTCTTTCTCTACGATAAAAACTTTTTTACCATTTATGCTATCAAGCGCAGTGATTTTTTTGGCTTTTTTAACAATTCCGCCCCTCGATACGCTTCGCACTCGGGAACCACCATCAACTACAACATCTTCAAACTCATCAAAAAGTAAAACCCCTCCGTCTTCAAGCTCAACTCTTATTTTATAGTAGTTTGGTTCTGTATTTTGAAAAATCTCTGTACATAGATTGCTACTTCTAATTATTCCAAAGTGACTATTTGGATTACATCTATTTGCATTGTCTTTAAAGCATAAAAATGGACTTCCTGTCTCAAAATAGCTAAGAAGAATCTTTTTCCAAAGCTCTTTTGCCTTTATTTTCTCTTTGATGATATCATCTCTCTTTTCATACTCTAAATATCGTTTTTCAAACTCTTCTCCCCAAACATCAGCCAAATCACCAACTTGATATGGATCAAATAGTGTCCACATACCATCTTCTTGTACTCTTTTCATAAATAGATCATTTATCCAAAGAGCTGGAAATAGGTCATGCGCTCTTCTTCTCTCTTCCCCACTATTTTTCTTTAAGTCTAAAAAGTCAAGTATATCTATATGCCAAGGCTCAATATAGACTGCAATTGCACCCTTTCTGGTTCCAAGCTGGTCAACCGCAATAGCAATATCATTTGTAATTTTCAAAAATGGGATTATTCCTCCTGCAGCATTTTTATGCCCATCAATATAACTTCCTATGCCTCTAACTTTTGTCCAATCCCAGCCAATTCCACCACCATATTTACTAAGCAGCGCCATCTCTTTATAACCATCAAAAATCCCCTCTATATTATCTGGAGTACTTCCAATATAGCAACTGCTAAGCTGATGTCTTGGAGTTCTTGCATTTGATAGAGTTGGAGTTGCAGCCATTACTTCAAATTTTGAGAGGATATCATAAAATTTTTTTGCCCAGCTTTGAGAGTCCAACTCATTTTGAGCTAAAAACATTGCAACAGCCATAAAAAGGTGTTGAGGAAGTTCAATAGGATTATTATTCTTATCTTTTAAAAGATATCTATCATATAGAGTTTTTATACCAAGATACGTAAATTGCAAATCTCTTTCAGGTTTTATATAATCATTTAAATCATCCAAATCATACTTTTCTTTTAATCCTTTTACAATCCTACCCTCTTTCTCCCCTCTTTCAAAATAGTCTCTAAGATGGATATATCCTGTAAAGCCACTAACCTTATGGTAAAGGTCGTATAAAAAGAGTCTTGCAGCAACAAAAGTCCAATTTGGTCTATCTACATCTATCTTATCCACTGCTGTTCTTATGAGAGTTTGTTGAATCTCTTCGGTTGAAATCCCATCTCTAAACTGAATTTTTGCATCAACCTCAAGCTCACTCTGACTTACTCCCTCAAGACCTTTTACAGCTGCAGATGTATATTTTTGAATTTTTGTAATATCTAAAGGCTCAACTCTTCCATTTCTTTTAACAACTTTTAACATCAACTATTCCCTCCAAAAACTCTATCAAATATTTTATCAACATTTTTTGTATAGTAATTATAATCAAAACAATCTCTAATCTCTTTTTCACTTAGTTTTTTTCTTAAATCTTTGTCTTCAAGGAGATATTGCAAAAATAGACTCTCACCCTTTTCATTTAAAGGGGGATGGCCCTCTTGAATCTCTTCCCAAACTTTCATAGCATTTCTTTGAACTATCTTATAAGCATCTTCTCTACTTACACCTCTTTTTGGAAGCTCTAAAAGCACCCTTTGACTAAAAACTAGTCCTCCAGTTAAATTTAGATTTTTCATCATATTTTTTGGATATACAACAAGGTTTGCTAAAACACTGTTTAATCTATGAAGTGCAAAATCTAAAGTTACAAATCCATCTGGCAAGATAAATCTCTCTACACTTGAGTGACTTATATCTCTTTCATGCCACAAAGCTACATTTTCCAAAGCTGGCACAACCATGCTTCTAATCTCTCTTGCAAGTCCAGTTAGATTTTCGCTTAAAACTGGATTTCTTTTGTGAGGCATAGCTGAGCTTCCTTTTTGTCCTTTGCTAAAATACTCTTCTGCTTCATAAACTTCGGTTCTTTGAAGATGTCTTATGTTTACAGCAATCTTTTCTATTGTGCTTGCAATCAGAGCAAAAGTTGTAAAGAGTCTTGCATATCTATCTCTTTGGATAACTTGATTTGAAACTGGAGCAGGTTTCAATCCTAACTCTTGACAGACATACTCTTCAAGCTCCATTGGAGCATGAGCAAAATTTCCCATCGCTCCACTAACTTTTCCAACACTTATAACCTCTAAAGTCTCTTCTAAATTTTTTAAATGTCTTTTAAACTCATCATACCAGATAGCTAAAACTAGTCCAAAAGTAATTGGCTCTCCATGAATCCCATGACTTCTTCCAACCATCAATGTCTTTTTATGTTCAAAAGCTCTTTTTTTGATGGTTTTCAAAACCATTTTTACATCTTCAATAATAATCTTTAAACTATCTCTCATTTGTAGAGCAACTGCAGTGTCAATAGTGTCAGAACTTGTCATCCCATAATGCACCCATCTTGACTCTTCGCCCAAAGACTCTGCAACACTTGTTAAAAATGCTATAACATCATGCTTTGTCTCTTTTTCAATCTCTTCAATTCTTTTGATATCAAATTTTGCATTTTTTACTATCTTTTCCATATCCTCTTTTGGAACAAGCCCTAACCTATTCCAAGCTTTAACTGCTGCAATCTCCACATCCAACCAAGCTTGATATTTAGCCTCAAGACTCCATCTATCCTTCATCTCTTTTCTTGCATATCTCTCTACCATTAAATCCCCTAATAGTTTTTTATATAATTCTATGATAAGCTCACTAAAAAGGAGATAAATTTTGCCCTTTATTTTTAAAACTTTTTATGCAAAAGAGGAGACTAAACTATTTCTTTTTTTAATGAAAAATCTAAATATATCTCAAGCAAAAGCTCAAAAGATGATAGATACAAAAAAGGTTTATCAAAACAATAAACCAATTGTTGATAAAAAAGCTACTATTAAAGGAAAGATTGATATACTACTTTTTGAGCCACACTCAAAAGGACTAAAACCAATTTTTGAGACAAAAGAGTTTGCAATCTTTGATAAGCCAAGTGGAGTATTAGTACATCCAAGAAATAGGACTACTCCCTACTCTTTGCTTGATGAGGTAAGAAGATGTTTTGGTAAAGATGCAAACATAATACATAGAATTGACAAAGAGACAAGTGGCCTTGTTTTAGTTAGTAAAAATAGAAAAACTGAAAAGATACTCAAAACTGCTTTTGAAAATAAAAAAGTTAAAAAGGGATATTTAGCTCTTGCAAAAGGACAAATCTCCTCTTCAATCTTTATAGACGAACCAATCAAAAAAAATAGAGACTTCTCAAACATAAGATTAAAAGTTTTGATTGATTCATCTGGCAAAAAGGCTCAAACCATAATTAAACCTCTAAAATATTTTCCAAAAATTGATGCTACATTAGTTGAAGCTCTACCTCTTACTGGAAGGCAGCACCAAATAAGAGCTCATCTGTTTCACGTGAAACATCCTATTGTTGGTGACCCTATTTATGGCATAGAGACTAAATATGCTATAAAGTATTTAGACAAAGAGTTAAGCAAAAAAGACAGAATCTCAATAACTGGAGCATCAAGACTTATGCTGCATGCTAACTGGATTGAATTTAATTTTAAAAATTGTAGCTATAAAATATTTTCTAAAATAGAGTTTGAAAATAATTTTATAAACTATTTAAAAAATGTTACATAAACAAATGCAATAAAAGATACCAAAAATGTTCCTACTATAATCAACAGCATTGCATCATCAAGAGTTGTCATCTTCTTTATTCTCCTCTCCTTCTATACTTACCTTTACAAAAGCAACTATCATCAAAATAACTGAGATTACCAAAACTAAAGCCATTATGAGTTCATAATTTTTAAATGGTATTTCCATTTTGAACCCCCTTCTCTCTTAGTTGGCCACAAGCTGCACTTATATCTAACCCTTTTGATTCTCTAATTGTACAAAGAACACCTTTATCCAAAAGATATTGTTGAAACTTTTTAACATCTTCTGTATCTGGTCTTTTAAAGTTTGAACCTGGATATGGATTAAAAAGTATTAGATTGACTTTTGCTTTTATGCCATTTAAGAGTTTTACCAACTTTTTAGCTGATTTTATATCATCATTTAAATTTTTTATCATTAGATACTCAAACATTACCCTTTTTCTTTGATCGACTGGAAAATCTTTTACTGCTTTTATGATTGATTCAATATTGTATGCTTTATTGATAGGCATTAATTTCTCTCTTAACTCATCATCAACTGCATGTAGTGATATTGCAAGCAGAACTCCCAAATTTTTCTCACCCAATTTTTTAATCTTTGGAGCTAAACCACTTGTAGATATTGTTTGACGTCTTGGTCCAATTGAGAGGCCATTTTCATCAGAGAATATTTTTATAGATTTTACTACATTGTCTAAATTGTCCAAAGGCTCTCCCATACCCATATAGACAATATTTACTCTTCTATTTGAAGCAATTTTATTATCTTTTTTTATAGACAAGACTTGTGATACAATCTCTCCTGGTGTCAAGTTTCGTACAAATCCACCTTTTGCTGTTAGACAAAAAGCACAACCTACTTTACATCCAACTTGAGTTGATACACAAATTGAGTATTTGGCCTCTTTTAAGATTTTACCTTCGCTATCTTTTACCTCTTTTTTCATTGGAAGTAAAACAGATTCAATTGTATGTAAATCTTTTAATCTAAAAAGATATTTTATGCTTCCATCTTTACTAATCTCTTTTTTTACAATTTCAGGAGTATAAATCTCAAAATTTTCATCAAGCTTTTTTCTAAAATCTTTTGATAGATTACTCATTTTGCTAAAATCATCTACATATTTTTGATAAACCCATTGAAAAATCTGTTTTGCTCTAAAAGATGGTGAATCTAACTCCTTTGCTAGTTCTTCTCTTGTAAAATCTAAAATATTTTTTTTCATCTCTTTCCTCTAAACTTTTCATTTACATACTCTTTTAATAAATCCATAGCTCTTTTATGATTTTGCTTAAACTCTTTATGTGCATCTCTGTCACAATAGTTTGTGACAACAAAGATGCCCCCTGCTGGTATCTCATACTCTTTTGAAACTTGTAAAATAGAAAAAAACTCCATATTTTCTAAACCTATGCCATTTTTTACAAAGAAATTTGAGTAGTTTGGATTTGTAGTAACATAGTTTGAAGAGTTAACCAATGTTTCATGTGAAACATTTAAACCTTCACTTATAATTACATTATCTATGGGAGTATATGAGTTTTTATCTACAAAAGAGAGCTCTATCTGAGATGCTCCTTTGCTCTCAACAATATCAAAAATTTTATACTCCCCATAACTTCCTGCACTTCCAATAAATAGCAAAAACTCCGGCCTATCAAAAAGAGCAAGCCTTGTTAAGTTAATAGCAGACTCTATCAAGCCTACTCCTATCGGATAGGCAAAATTAAAACTCTCTATATTTCCAGCACTTACTATCATAATCTAACAGGAATTCCATTCTCTTTTAAATATCTTTTTAACTCCATTATATCAATCTCTCTATAATGAAATATACTTGCTGCTAAAGCTGCATCAGCCTCGCCTTTAGTAAAAACATCTTTTATATGTTCCATCTTTCCTGCACCACCACTTGCAATCACTGGAATTTCTACTGCCTCGCTAACAGCCTTCGTTAACTCTAAATCATATCCACTCTTTGTTCCATCTTTGTCCATTGATGTGAGAAGTATCTCACCTGCCCCTCTATTATAAACCTCTTTTGCCCACTCTATAACATCTCTTTTAGTATCAACTCTTCCGCCATTTATATAGACATTCCAACTTCCCCTCGGTACGCTTTGCACTCGGGAACCATCTTGACTTCTCTTTGCATCAATTGCAACAACAATACACTGGCTACCAAATCTCTTTGCACCCTCATCTATAAAGTCTGGTCTTTTTATAGCTGCAGAGTTTATACTAACTTTATCGCATCCAACATTTAAAAGTTTATATATATCGTTTAACTCTCTTATACCGCCGCCAACTGTTAAAGGGATAAAAACCTCTTTTGCAACCTCTTTTACTATATCAACAATAGTACCTCTATTTTCATGAGTTGCAGTAATATCTAAAAAGGTTATCTCATCCGCTCCCTCTTCGTTGTACCTTTTTGCAACCTCTACAGGGTCACCTGCATCTTTTAATCCAACAAAATTAACACCCTTTACAACTCTTCCATCTTTAACATCTAAACATGGTATAATTCTTTTTGCAAAAAAATCTCTCATATAACCCTCTATTTTTTGTACTTTTGTAATTATATTACAATTATTGATTAGAGTAAAAATTTGGATATTTTTAAAAAAAATGATATTATTGGCAATAAAAATAAATTATTTAGATAGTATAGAAGGTCTATTTGAGTAAGATTAACAATCAAGATAAAATTGTAGCAAAAAAACATTTTGGACAAAACTTTTTAAAAGATAGCATAGTTTTAGAAAAAATCATCGAATCGATGCCCAATAGCGAAAATATTGTAGTTGAAATTGGGCCTGGATTAGGTGATTTAACAAATAAGCTGCTAAAAAAGAGGGATGTAGTAGCTTTTGAGATCGATAGAGATTTATGCAACATTCTAAAAAATAGATTTAAAGATGAGATAAAAGAGAAAAGACTCATCTTAAATTGTGGGGATGTTTTAGATTTTTGGAAGAGTAGTTTAATTCAAAAACCATATGATTTGGTAGCAAATCTACCATATTATGTAGCAACCAATATTGTTTTAAAAGCTTTAAGAGATAGAAATTGTAAAAATATATTGGTTATGCTACAAAAAGAGGTAGCTAAAAAGTTTGCTGCTCAATGTGGGGATAAAGAGTTTTCATCTTTAGCAATTTTAGCAAGAAGCGCTGGAGAGGTAAAAAGGGTTTTTGATGTAAATCCCAACTCTTTTGAGCCACCTCCCAAAGTTATGTCTTCTATCTTATTTATTAAAAAAGATAAAAATTTAGAAGATATAGACTTTGAGGAGTTTTTAAAAGCAGCATTTTTAGCTCCAAGAAAGACTCTTTTAAAAAATCTATCAAAAAAGTATGATAAAGAGAGCATAAAAAATATTTTTGAAAAACTAAATCTTCCTTTAAATATTCGACCTCATCAAGTTGCTACATCCATCTATCACCAAATATTTAAATTAGTAAAAAGGATGAGAGATGGATCAAACTCAACAAAAGAGAAACCATAAACCTACTCAACAAAAAAATAGAAATTTAGCTTGGTATAGAGATATTAAAAAATCTATAGAAGCAAACAAAAGGATTCAAGAAAGAAGATTAAATCCTGATAACAGAATAAATCTTGAGTCAAAAGGAAAAGTTAGAATCACTCCTCTTGGGGGACTTGGAGAGATTGGCGGAAATATCACAGTAATTGAGACAGATAAAAGTGCAATAGTTGTAGATGTTGGAATGAGTTTTCCAACAGAGGATATGCATGGAGTTGATATACTTATTCCAGATTTTAGTTATTTAAGAGAGATAAAAGATAAAATTGATGGTATCGTTATAACACATGCACATGAAGACCATATTGGGGCGGTTCCATATCTATTTAAAGAGATGCAGTTTCCAATATATGGGACCCCTCTTCCGCTTGGTATGATTTCAAATAAATTTGATGAACATAACTTAAGAAAATATAAAAGCTATTTTAGATTTGTAAAAAAGAGAAGACCTATAAAAATAGGAGATTTTGAAGTTGAGTGGATTCATATGACTCACTCAATTATAGATGCATCATCTCTTGCAATCACATGTGAAGCTGGAACAATATTTCATACAGGAGATTTTAAAATAGACCATACCCCAATAGATGGATATCCAGCAGATCTACATAGAATTGCTCAATATGGAGAAAAAGGGGTTTTAGCTCTTCTTAGTGATTCAACAAATTCACACAATCTTGGAATAACAAAATCTGAAGCAAGCGTTGGCCCAACATTTGATTTGCTTTTTTCTAAAGCAAAAGGAAGAGTTATAATGAGCACATTCTCTTCAAATATTCATAGAATATATCAAGCAATTGAACATGGAATGAAATACAATAGAAAAGTTTGTGTAATTGGCCGCTCAATGGAAAAAAACTTAGATACTGCAATGGAGTTAAAATATATAAACCTTCCAAAATCTCTTTTTATAGGAGCTCATGAACTGCATAAATATAATGATAGTGAAATATTGATAATCACTACTGGTAGCCAAGGTGAAACAATGAGTGCTCTTTATAGAATGGCTGCAAATGAACATAGACATGTAAAAATTAAGCCAAGTGATACTATTATCATCTCAGCAAAAGCAATTCCTGGAAATGAAAGAAGTGTTTCAGGAGTTATAAACATGCTTCAAAAGTGCGGTGCAACTGTTGCCTATCAAGATTTTAGTGAGATTCATGTATCAGGCCACGCTGCACAAGAGGAACAAAAGCTAATGATTAGACTCACTAAACCAAAGTTTTTCTTGCCAGTGCATGGGGAATATAACCATATAATGAGACATAAAGAGACAGCCATGAAATGTGGCATTCCAGAAAAAAATATATTTTTAATGAGTGATGGAGATCAAATAGAGATAACTCCAAAATATATCAAAAAAGTAAAAAGTGTAAAAACTGGAAAAGTATTTATCGATAATCAACTAAATGAAGAGATAGAGAGTGATGTAGTCATAGACAGACAAAAGATGGCTACTGAAGGAATAGTAATGGTAGTTGCCAAAATATCCTCTTCAGAGAAAAAACTAATAGACAAACCAAAAGTTGCAAGTTTTGGATTAGTAGCTGATAAAGATGATAAAAATTTTGCTAAAGAGATTGAAGGGGTGATAGAAAACTATCTAATAAATTTAAAAAATAGACCATTAGAGCCTCAACATAGAATTGAAAATGAGATAAGACAAGCAATTAGAAAACATATTTTTAGAAAATATAAAAAGTATCCAACAATTGTACCTACAATTTTTATAATGTGAGGAAGAGATGGATTTTATCAAAATAGCAAAAGATGTTTTAAAGAGCGAAGCAGATGCACTTATAGATGCTAAAAATAGAATATCAAAAGAGATTATTGATGCAGTCAATCTTATATATAATTTAAAAGGAAAATTAATTGTTACTGGAGTTGGAAAGAGCGGCCTTGTAGGAGCAAAGATTGCAGCTACTTTTGCAAGTACTGGAACTGCGAGTTTTTTTATACATCCAACTGAGGCTATGCATGGCGACCTTGGAATGATTAGCAAAGATGATGGAGTTTTAGCTATAAGCTATTCTGGAGAGAGTGAAGAGATAATAAAGATAGTTCCTCATATAAAAAGATTTGATGTCCCTCTTATTGGAATGAGCTCAAAAAAAGATTCAACTCTTGGAAAATATAGTGATGTATTTATATCAATTAGCGTAAAAAAAGAGGCTTGTCCAATCAATGCTGCACCAACCTCTTCTACCACCTTGACTATGGCTTTAGGGGATGCATTGGCAGTATGTTTGATGGAAAAAAGAGATTTTAAAAAAGAGGATTTTGCATCTTTTCATCCAGGAGGAAGTTTAGGAAAAAGACTTTTTGTAAAGATAAAAGATTTGATGAGAACAAAAAATTTACCAATCATTGATGAGAAAAGCTCTTTAAAAGAGGCAATTGTTATAATGAGCGAAGGAAAACTTGGAAATGTATTGATAACCGATAGTAGTGGCAGATTAAAAGCAGTATTAAGCGATGGAGATTTAAGAAGAGCTTTGATGAAAAAAGATTTTTCCCTTGAAAAAAGAGCTATAGATTTTGCTACTAAAAATCCAAAAAAGTGCAAAAACGAAAATCTACTTGCAAGTGATGCTCTAAAAATGATAGAAAAATTTAAAATACAACTTTTACCAATTGTAGATGAAGATGATAAAATCGTAGGTGCATTACACCTTCACGATTTAGTAGAAGCGGGAATAAAATGAGACTAAACAAATATATCTCTCACAATACCACATACTCAAGAAGAGAGGCAGATAAACTTATAAAAGATGGATTTGTAAAAGTAAATCATAAAGTAGTAAAAGAGCCATACTATGATGTTGAAAAAGATGATAAGGTTTTTTTAAAAGGAAGATTGATAAAAGTAAAAAGAGGATTTACTGTTATTGTATATAATAAACCAAAAGGTGAGCTTGTTACAAAAAAGGATGATAGAGGAAGAAGAACCATTTATGACTCTTTAGGCTCTAAGTTTAGACACTTTATCCCTATTGGAAGACTTGATTTTGCAACAGAGGGACTTCTTTTATTAACCGATTCTCCAAAAGTGGCTCAAGTACTTATGGAGAGCAATTTAGAAAGGATATATAAAGTAAAGATAAAAGGCTCTATAACTCCTGCTATTGAAAAAGCTATGAAAGAGGGATTAGAACTTGAAGATGCTACAAAAGGTGCTCACAAAGATAGCAAAATAAAATCTATGGTTTTTGCTCCATTTTATGCATACCAAATTATCAAAAATGACCCAAAATATTCTAAACTAAAAATTGCTTTGAGTGAGGGACAAAATAGAGAGATTAGAAGATTTTTTGCTCATTTTAATAGAGAAGTTGTTGATTTAAAGAGATTAGAGTTTGGAGGAGTTGCACTAAATGCTTTGCCAGTTGGAAAAACAAGATATCTAACAAAAAAAGAGTATGATGATTTAAAAGAGTTTTTAAAAAATCAAAAAAAGGAGAAAAATGAAGATAGTAAATCTAAAAACAAACCATAAATCAGAACTAATTGATATAACAGAGATTGTTAAAGAGGCGGTGATTAAATCTGGCATAAAGAATGGATTATGCAATGTTTTTACTCCTCATACAACTGCAGGAATAATTCTATTTGAAAATGTTGATCCAAATCTAAAAAGAGATTTTTTAGGCCATATGCATAAACTTGTTCCATCAGATATTGAGTTTGCTCATGGAAGTAATGCTCATGCTCATCTAAAGTCAGCTCTTGTTGGAAGTTCAGTTGTTATTCCAATAGAAGATGCAAAACCTCTTTTTGGAAAGTGGCAAGGAGTGTTTTTTTGCGAATTTGATGGACCAAGAGAGAGAAAAGTATATATTAAAGTAATAAATGAATAGTCTCTCAAATAGATTAAGACCAAAGAGTTTAGATGATTTTATAGGACAAGAACATCTTTTATCAAAAAGCGCTCCTTTTTATAAACTAATCATCTCAAAAAATATTCCACACTCCTTTTTCTTTGGTCCTCCAGGAAGTGGTAAGACAACTTTGGCAAAAATTATCTCAAACTATTTAGATTTTCCATTTTACTCGCTTAATGCAACAACTATAAAGATAGATGATATTAGAAAAATCATTGTACAATACAAAAACTCTCTCATTAAGCCTCTGATATTTATCGATGAGGTTCATAGATTATCAAAAAATCAGCAAGAGGTGCTTTTGCCTATAATGGAAAAAAATCAAGCCATTATAATGGGAGCAACAACCGAAAATCCATATTTTTCTTTAACAAGCGCAATTAGATCAAGAAGCTTTATTTTTGAGTTTAAACCACTAAATAAAAGCCATCTAAAAAAGATTTTAGAAAGAGCAAAAGAGATTATAGATTTTACAATAAGCCGCGAAGCAAAAGATTATCTAATAAATTCAAGTCTAAATGATGCAAGAAGTATGCTAAATCTTTTAGAAGCAGCCCTGAATGTAACAAAAGATATAGATTTAAATACTTTAAAATCTCTAAGACCCACATCAGCCATAAAGGGAGTATCTCAAAAAGATGAGCATTATTACTTAATAAGTGCTTTGATAAAAAGCATAAGAGGAAGCGATATTGATGCAAGCCTATACTATTTAGCAAGACTAATTAGTGAAGGTGAAAGTGCAGAGTTTATAGCAAGAAGATTTGTTATTTTAGCAAGCGAAGATATAGGAAATGCAAATCCAAATGCACTAAATTTGGCTGTCAATACTTTAGTTGCTGTTAAAAATATAGGCTATCCAGAGGCTAAAATAATACTCTCTCAAGCTGTTATCTATCTTGCCTCAAGTCCAAAATCAAACTCAGCATATCTATCTATAAAAAAGGCTTTAAAAGCAGTTAAAGATGGAGAAATTTTAGAAGAACTACCCCATCTAAAAACCAACTCACCAAACTATCTTAATCCACACAATTTTGGAGGGTATGTAAAACAAAAATATCTCTCTAAACCTCTAAAACTTTATGAATCAAAAAATATAGGATTTGAAAAAAGACTCAATGAATGGATAGATAAAATTAAATCTACTCTTGACAAAAATAGTTAATTTTAATATATTATATAAAATTTATAATTAGGAGAGAGGTATGATTTTTAGAGATAGATTTGAAGCAGGTGAACTTTTAGCAGATAGATTGAAAGATTTTATAGATAAAGATAGTGTTGTAGTTGCGCTTCCAAGAGGAGGAGTGCCTATAGCAAAAGTAATTGCCAATAGATACTCAATCCCTATGGATATATATTTTGTAAAAAAGATTCCAAGTCCATATAATCAAGAAGCAGCCATTGGAGCAATTAGTGAAGATGGATATATTTTTGTAGATGAAAGAGCAAAAGTTATGTTAAATGTAGCAGATGAGTATATTCAAGAGATAGCAAACAAGAAAAAAGAGGAAATCAGAGAAAAAAGAGAAATTTATCAAAAAGAAAAGATTGATTTAAAAGATAAAAATGTCTTTTTAGTAGATGATGGTATTGCTACAGGAGCTAGTATGTTGGTAGCAGCAAAATCTATAAAAGAAAAAGGGGCAAAAAAGGTTTATATAGCCTCCCCTGTTGCTCCAAAAGAGGTTGTTTCAAAACTAAAAGAGGTTGCTGATGAGGTAATATTGTTACAAACCCCAGCAGATTTTATGGCTGTTGGTCAATATTATCAAGATTTTCATCAATTAGATGATGAAGAAGTGATAGAGCTTTTGAGGTGATTTTTGTTTGATTTTTGTGCTTAAGAACTGTAAAAAGTTATATTATTTTAATAATTTTATAATAAACACGAGGATATAAGTTATAACTCAATTTGAAAACTTGTTTTTGATTTAGTTATCCATCCCCTTCATTTTTTATCAGATGTTAAACATCAAACAATCAATAAATATTTAACCCACTTGCTAATCGCCTAAACATAAAGCATTCAAGCAACAACTGACTTCACATTTAAACTTGCTATTTGATACTACTATTTTTAGATTCTAAACATGTATTCATTTTATTAATGATATCTTTTACTAAAATATTAAATTCATCTAATAAAAGAGTATTTAGTGTTTTATTTTTTATATTTTCCAAATAGAGCTGTGCATCATTGAGTATCTTGACCGCTTTTGAGGTATATTCATACAATTCTCTGCCTTCCTGAGTCAAATAAAGCCTTTTATTACGCCTTAGAAATAGGCGAAGCGAAAATTTAGATTCAATGCTGCCTATAGCCTGGCTCACTGCGGACTGCGTTATAAAAAGATGATCAGCGCTCTTGCCCATATTAAGTGTCTCTGCAACGCTATTAAATATTATAATATGTCTCAAGCTTAAATCTAATAATTTCATAAGTTTTACTAATACTTAAACTAAATATTTCTAATTTGATATTATAAATGTTTTGGATTATGCTTACAACTATAAACTGAAGGAGGTAGTATGAAAGTTTTAGTTACAGAGCATGTGGCTCAGGATGGATTAAATATTTTAAGGGAAAAGAATATAGAAGTAGAGGAAAAATTTAACCTTACAAGTGATGAAGTAAAAAATATCATTGGTAATTATGACGGTATAATAACAAGAAGCGGCACAAAAATTTCAAAGGACACGCTTGAAAATCCCGGAAAACTTAAGGTTATAGGAAGAGCTGGCGTAGGATTAGACAGTGTGGATGTTGAGGAAGCAAGTAAAAAAGGCATAATCGTTATCAATGCCCCCGGCGGCAACACAAATGCTGCAGCGGACTTGACTATGGGTATGATGCTCGGCGCATTAAGAAAAATACCGCTTGCTCATTACAGCTTAAAATACGAAAGAAATTGGGATAGGAAAAAATTTATGGGCATAGAGTTAAACGGCAAAACCTTGGGTATTGTAGGCTTAGGACATGTTGGGTCGAGTGTAGCCAAAAAATCTAAAGCATTCGGTGCAAATGTTGTGGCGTATGACCCATATATAAAAACATCAAAAGCCGAAAATCTCGGTGTGGAGCTTTTGGATACGCTTAATGAATTGATAAAAAAATCTGATATTATAACATTTCACACACCGCTTACAAAAGAAACCTATAATATGATAACAAAAAAAGAGATAGAAAAAATGAAAGACGGGGTTGTACTCATAAACTGTGCACGCGGCGGCATAATAAATGAAAAAGATCTCTATGACAGTTTACGTTCAGGCAAGGTTGCTATGTGCGGCATAGATACCTTTGAGAAAGAGCCGGCGGTGGATAATCCGTTGTTGGAATTGGACAATGTTATCGTAACACCCCATATTGGAGCAAATAGTGCGGAAGCTCAAATTAATGTATCTGTGATCGTAGCTGAGCAGATAGCCAATGTGCTGTTAAATAAGCCATACAAAAATGCGGTTAATATACCATTCATTAAAGAGCTTATGTCTACGCCACAACAAAGATATTTTGATCTTTCCGAAAAAATAGGAGAATTAGCCGCTCAAGTAACAGAAGGCAGGGTTAAAGAGATAAGCATGACCATGGTAGGGAAATTTTTCAACGAAGATATTGTAACAAAGGCTTTTGATGTGCCGTTTAATTATCAACCATTTACAATAGCCGCACTAAAAGGTTTTCTGCAACTTGGACTTCAGGACAGCGTATCATATATGAACGCTCCATATATTGCTAAGGACAAAGACATTATCGTATCCGAAGCAAAAACGGAAAGTTATGCGCACTTTAATAATTTAATCGTATTAAGAGTAACAACAGATAAGGAAACAAAAAATATCGGCGCCACAATGTTTGAAGACGGCACACAAAAAATTGTCTTTATTGACGATTTTAGGACGGATATCGTTCCAAAGGGTATTTATCTGTATATACTCAACAAAGACAGACCGGGCACAATAGGAAAAATAGGAACAATTCTTGGAAACTTGAATATAAACATAGCGGGTTTCAATTTATCAAGACAAAAAAGTGGCATCGCAATGTCATTTATACAATTAGATAATGCCGTGAATGAAAAAGGCCTTAAATTATTAAAAAATATTGAAGACATTATATTAGCCAAGATAATAAGTTTTTAAGTAACAATACTGTTGTGTGCAATAATACACAAAAAATATTGACAAAATGGCTCTGCAATTCAATAATGTCCTATGTTTAACTTAAAAAAAGCCAACTTGCAGGAGATATTTTACACTAGTAGCAGGACATCTAAATTATTCAACATATTTATGAGCAGTGTTACGATAATTTCAATAATATCCACGCTCGAATATGATTCTGCGAAAATTGTTACATACAAATCAACATTAACCTATGAAGTTTTAGAGATCATTATTGTCTCAATATTTATAATGGAATATATACTCAAGTTATCCGCCTATTTGAAAAAATTGGACAAAATTACAACTATAGCAATAGGAAAATTTATTATTACGCCTGTTAATATCGTAGATGCGCTATCCTTTATTCCATATTTCTCGATGCCATATCCCTATAGGTTAGTTATATTAGTAGCACGCATTATAAAACTGCCGCGGTTTATAACCGGCATTAAAACCATTTTAGATGGATTAAAAGAAAGCTTGGTTGGGGTAGGGGTATTTTTTATTATACTGCTTTTTATAATTTTCAGTTCATCCATAATGATATTTTCACTTGAGCATAAAGTAAATCCTCATGAATTTCAAAGTATAACAGATGCAATATGGTGGAGCATCGTCACAATAACAACCGTAGGATACGGAGATATATACCCTGTATCTACAGCAGGCAGAATATTGGCTTCTATAGTGATGATTATAGGTATTTCAAGCATAGCTATATTGACAAGCATATTTTCATCATCTTTCATAGATAATTTATTGCAAAAATTAAAATACAATAGGGAGGCTGCGATGGAAAAATCTGTTGATAAATTAAATAATCATTTTATTGTATGCGGTTTCGGGCGCGTGGGTAAAATAGTAGCAAAGCGTCTTATGGAAAATAATAAAGATTTCGTTATTATAGAAAGAGTGGAAAATGCGATACAAGACGCTCAGAAACAAGGATATCTCACTATATACGGTGATGCTACCGATGAGGAAATATTGGGAAAAGCTCATATAGATAGAGCGCAGGGCATAGCACTGCTTATGGAATCTGATGCTAAAAATTTATATTCTTTAATAACGGCAAAGGATGAAAATAGAAATATATTTGCAGTGGCAAGAGCAAACACAGAAGAATCGGTAAAAAAATTCAAAAAACTCGGCGCAAAAACCATATCGTTATATAGGACAAGCGCAGATAAGATATCACGAATGCTGATAGCGCCCGCTGTAGCAGATTTTATATCCATCACATTCGGCGACGAGCAAGATATAAAAATGGATGAGTATTTTATAAAAAACAAATCAAAATATGCAGGCGCAAAAATAAAAGACACCGACATACGCTCCAAATTTAATATAATTATAATAGCGATAGTATCAAAAACAGGCGAGTATGTATTTAACCCCAAAGCAGATAATGTTATTGACGCCAATTCAACACTTATATGCATCGGCAGAAAAAAAGATATGTCAATATTTAAAGCAAATTTGGAATCATAAGCTTAAGCAGACTTTTTATAAAAAAGGCTA
>CAJXMB010000014.1 GCA_913056105.1 uncultured Nitratiruptor sp.
TCTACACAAAAGCTTTAAAAGCTATGAATGTATATAATTGTTAGAGGTGCCCTTATATTTCTTGGTTGAAATTATAGGTAAAAAATGGTTTTGGATGGTTTCAATATGGGGTTTTTTGGGGTTTTTTGGGGACTAATTATAGAGCAAGTTTGTTTATTGTTTGATTTGGGGTGGAAGGATTGGGGATTTGGGTTGTAGTTGACAAATAGATTAAAAAAGTTTAGAATTTAGTTAAACCTGTTTTATATTATTTTTAGACATAATATTGTAAACTTGAAAAACTTTCTATAATTGCTGGAGGATAAAATTATAATGAAAAAATACAATATACTTGCAGTGGATGATGAACCATTTAATCTTGATTTAATAGAGTTTGCATTTCTTGATATGCAAAATATATCTTTGCAAAAAGCAACCAATGGAGAAGAGGCACTGAGTATTGTGAAGCAAAATGAGGTCGATACTATTTTGCTTGATTTGCGTATGCCAGTGATGGATGGCTTTATAACATTAAAGCATTTAAAATCAAATCCAAAATATAAAGATATTCCTGTTATTGTAGTAACTGCAAATGCTGAAGAGAAAAATAGAGCATTAAAAGAGGGTGCAAGTGATTTTTTAGCAAAACCTATTGACCCAGAAGAACTTAAATTACGTACATTAAATCATGCTGAACTATTTCAACATAGGCAACATTTAGATAAACTTGTGCAAGAAAAAACACAAAAGCTCTCACAAGCGATCAAAAAAGTAAAAGCAGCTGAGTATGAGATAGCTTTGCGTCTTGGCATAGCAAGTGAATATCGTGACCTTGAAACAGGGATGCATATTAAGCGAATTAGTCACTACTCGACACTTCTTGGACGGCTTGCTGGTTTTACTCCTGAAGAAGAAGAATTGATACTATATGCTTCACCGCTACATGATATTGGTAAAATTGGTATTCCAGATGCTATACTTTTAAAGCCTGGTAGGCTTACTGAAGAAGAGTTTAAAATTATGAAACAACATACAATAATAGGAAAAAAAATATTAGATGGTGCTGAAAATTATCCTGTACTTGAAAAAGGAAAAATTATTGCATATCAACACCATGAAAAGTATGATGGCACAGGATATCCAAATGGCCTTAAAGGCGAAGAAATTGATATTTTTGCCCGAATTGTAGCAATTGTAGATGTATTTGATGCTCTCTCTTCAAAACGAATATATAAAGATGCTTTTCCACTTGAAAAAACACTCTCTATTATGAAAGAGAATCGAGGTACACACTTTGATCCAAACCTTCTTGATCTTTTTCTTGATAATATCGATCTCTTTTTAGAAATACAAAAAGAGTTTCCTGACAAAGATGAGAAACCTCATATAATTAATATTGTTGAGGAGATACGATGAAAATATTAATTGCCGAAGATGAACCATTTAATATTATGGTTTTAGAGGAGATGATAAAAATACTTTACCCTCAAGCAGTTATAGATAAAGCTGAAGATGGAAAGATTGCTTATGAGATATTACAAAAAAACAAATACGATATTTTTCTTTGTGATATTAATATGCCAAATATGGATGGTTATGAATTGATTAAAAAGATAAAAAATGAGCTTAAACTTTCCTTGCCATGCATTGCAGTTACTGCTTTTGCAGTTCAAGGAGACAAAGAGAAGATTCTTTTAGCAGGGTTTGATGATTATATCTCAAAACCTGTTGATATTGAGCAATTAAAAACTATATTAAATAAATATTGTGCAGATTTAGAGGAAAAAAGTGATGAAAACATACAATAGTGTATATAAAGATAAAAAACAATTAGAAAAATTTTTAACCTCAATAGAAACTTCAAAAAATAGTTCTATATTGGTACAAATATTTAGTGGTGTAGCAAACGAAACACTCCTTAAAGAGATTATAGATCAAATTCAAAAAAGATTTGAAAATGTAGTTATTATAGGTGCATCTACAGCCGGGGAGATTCTTGAAGGGGAGATACTTGAAGAAAGTATTGTTATCTCTATATCTATTTTTGAAAGCACTTCTCTTGTATCTTATAGCGATATAAATGATGACTCTTTTTTAATAGGGCAAAATATAGCTAAAAATATTGTTACAAAAGATACAAAAGCTGTTATTCTTTTTGCTGATGGAGTACGATGTAACGGTGAAGCTATTTTAAAAGGATTTAAATCGATTACTTCAAAAAAGATTATAGTTTCAGGTGGTATGGCCGGGGATAATAACAAATATCAGCGAACTTTTGTTATAGATGGCGATAATATAATTGAAAATGGTGCTGTTGGCGTTGCTTTAAATAGTAAAACGCTTATAGCTCATAACAGCTACAGCCTAGCTTGGAAACCAATTGGTATACCTATGACCATCACAAAAGCAGATAAAAATAAAATTTATGAGATAGATAATAAACCAATAATAGATGTATATCACGATTATTTAGGTGAAGAAGTTGTTGAAAGACTTCCTGCTTCGGCTATTGAATTTCCTCTAATTTTTGAAAAAGATGGTCTATTGATAACTCGTTCTATGATTAGTGTAGATAATGGTGTTTTCTCTTTTGCAGGAGAGATTCCTGTAGGAGAAAAAGTTAGGTTTGGTGTTGCAAATGCAAAACTTTTTGCAGAGGAAGGTGATAAACTTTTTGAAATAAATAAGAAGTTTCCTATAGAATCACTCTTTGTTTATTCTTGTGTAGCAAGAAAAAAGTTTCTTGGAAAACAGATAACTACTAAATTAAAACCTCTTGCACAACTTGCTCCTATGAGTGGTTTTTTTACCTTTGGAGAGTTCTATTCTGGAAGAAATGATTTTGAAATGCTTAATATTACAACGACACTCTTAGTACTCTCTGAATCAAAAAGTGTAAATAAAAAGATTTTAGAAAAGCCAAATTTAAAAAAAGATATAAGCCTTTCAACTACAGCACTCATCCATCTTGTTGAAAAATCTATAACACAATTACAAAAAGAATCAGAAAAAAAAGAGAATCTCATTGCTGAACTCAATCAATATCAAAAAGCAATTGATAAAGCGTTTCTTGTATCTAAAACGGATATACATGGGATAATTACCTATACAAATGATCAATTTTGTAAAGTATCTGGATACTCAAGAGAGGAGCTTATAGGACACCCTCACAATATAGTTCGTCATCCAAATATGCCAAAAGAAGTTTTTAAAGATTTATGGCAAACGATACAATCTAAAAAAATTTGGCAAGGTATAATCCAAAATAGACACAAAAGTGGAAAAAGCTATTATGTTGATGCAACAATCTTTCCTATATTGGATAAAGATGGAAAAATTAGGGAATATGTTGCAATTAGAAAAGATATTACTGAGATAAAAGCTCAGCAACAAAAATTTGAAGAGATTTTAAATGCAGAAGATAGTATTGTGCTTCTTACATCTATCACTTATACAAACAATAAAACTAAATTAGAAACAAAACAGATAAATAAAAAGTTTTTTGAACTTTTTAATTACAAAAATATGCAGGAATTTTTGAAAAAACATCAGTGTATATGTGAACTTTTTATAGAACGAGAAGGCTATCTTGCTCAAAAGATGAATGGTAAACCATGGATCGATTATCTTCTTAAAAATCAAGAGAAATCCCATCTTGCAATTATGATTGATAAATATGGTAATGAGAGAATCTTTTCTGCAAAGGCAAAACTGATTAATTTAGATACTCAAGACTTTATTATAACAACCTTTACAGATGTTACAGAACTTGAGAAAGCAAGAGTTAAAGCTTTAGCCGCCGAAAGAGCAAAATCAGCTTTTTTAGCAACAATGAGTCATGAACTACGAACTCCACTTAATGCTATTATAGGCTTTTCTCAAATTTTAATGCATAAAAGAGATATAAGTACTGAAATGTTAAAAACATATTTGGAAAAGATCTATATCTCTGGTAACCATCTTTTGTCACTTGTGAATGATGTTTTAGATTTTTCAAAATTAGAGTCGGATAAAATGGATATGCATATAGAAGAGATAAACTTAGGTAAACTTTTTGATGAAGTGGTGATGATGTTAGAAACCACTGCAGCTAAAAAAAATATTAAGATTATAAAAGAGTATCCACAAGATATACAACTTAGAGCAGATAAAAAACTACTTAAACAGGTAGTTATCAATATTTTAAGTAATGCGATTAAATTTACTCCGGAAGGAAAAAAGATTACATTAAAATATAGATCAGATCAAAAATCGCACTATTTAAGTATATGTGATGAAGGAATAGGGTTAACTAAAGAGCAGATAGTTACAATTTTTTCTCCATTTTCACAGATTAGAGAGCATCAAAAAGAGGCTATAAAAGGAACAGGGCTTGGCCTTTCTATCTCTAAAAAGATTATGAAATTACACCATGGCGATATAAGTGTTACTTCTAAACCAAATGAGGGAAGTTGTTTTACTCTCATATTACCAAAGGAGAAATCATTATGAAAAAGCTTTTTGAAAAGATAGAAACAGATTTCAATATAACTCCAAAGCTTTTAGAAGAGCGTGCAAGGGTTGGGAATTACATAAATTCTTTTGCAATGCTGATTATTGATCATTACTTTGAAAAACTCTTAAGATATCCATTTTATAAAAGTTCAATGAATTTTCAGTTTATCTCTGCTGTTAAAAAGGTATATATCCAATTTTTTATTACACTTTTTCAGGATAGTTTTGAACCGAAACTTTTGTATAAACTAAAAATGAGATATTTTCAGTTTCCATTAGCAAATGATATTGAGAGTGTTTTGGCAACATTTTCACTTTTTCAGGAGTGTATAATCGAGATAGGATCAGTTAATGAAGTTATTGCAAAAGATATGAGTGTAATTTTTAAATTTTTACATATCGCTCAATATATTATAATAATTTCGCTTGAAGAAAAAAACAGAAAAGAGAGACAAAACGATTTAGTTTTAATATTAGAGTCATTATATAAAACATATGAGTTCCACAAACAAAAAAATCAAATATTGCAAAATAGTTTTTTAAATGGTTCACTTAAACAAGAGATCAAAGAGGGAAAATTTTCTGTAATTCCCTCTGCTTCTGTATGTCCATTTACAACAATTATAAAATCATTTAAAGAAAAAGCAGAAGGTTTTTTAGATTTACAACAAAATTTGAAAGTCATAGAAAAACTACACAAAGAGTATCATCAAACTGTTTCAGCGCTTTATCAAAGTATTGAAAATGAAGCAACACAAGAAGAGCAAACTAAAATTTTTAATAGAGTTCAAAAGATTTCTAAAGAGCTTTTTGAAGCTTTAAATCAACCTTTTGAAAAAAGCTCATCTTTAATATTTTTAACAATTGATTCAGGAATGAAATTTATACAAAAATATACTGAATTAATAGAAAAAATGCAAAATATTCCAATTGAATCATCACAAAAACTTCAAAAATATCTTCAAGATTTAATTAATAGATCAATTAAAGATTCACTTAGTTGGATTATAAAAGATATAGAAATTACAAACAAACTAAAAAAAAGTGATCTTTATGAAGAGATAATAGTTGGTGATGATAGTTTTTATATCTATATCTCTTTAAAAGATGTGCCATATAAACATTTTATTATTGATCTTTTACGGATATTTTTACAATTACTTAAAGATGCCATTGTTACTAAAGAAAAAGAACACTACCTCATTGAACTTGCACAAAAAGCAGAAAGTGCCAATAGATCAAAAGATACCTTTTTGGCAAATATGTCTCATGAGCTCAGAACGCCACTTAATGCAATTATAGGGTTTTCACAGATTTTACAAATGCGAAGAGATATTCCAGAAAATTTACAACCATATATAGAAAAAATAGGAATTGCAGGAAAAAATTTACTCAATCTTGTCAATACAATTTTAGATTTTGCTAAAATTGAAGCAGGAAAAATATCGTTTCATCCTAAAAATATAGAAATATATTCGTTGCTAAATGAAATTTATATAATTATATCACCAATGGCACAAGAAAAAGATCTAACTCTTAAATTTCCTGGGATGATATCACTTGTACTCTTTGCAGATGAACAACTTTTAAAACAGGTGCTAATTAATCTTTTAAGTAATGCTGTTAAGTTTACACCAAAGGGTGGTAGAGTTGAACTTGCTATAAAAGTTGAAAAAAAAGAGATAAAAATCAGTGTAAGTGATACAGGAATTGGTATACCAAAAGATGCTATAAACAGACTATTCAAACCCTTTGAACAAGCTCATAGCAATACTGATACAAAAGCAAAAGGGACAGGTTTGGGACTTGCAATATCTAAAAAGATAATAGAGGAACTTCATGGTGGTCGTATTTGGGTTGAAAGTATTGAAGGAAAAGGGACTACTTTTTATATTACTTTACCTTTATCAAATGAATCAGGCAAAATTGAGAAGTTTGAATCTGAAAAAGAGGAGGCTAAACAACTCCTTATAGTTGAAGATAATAAAGAGTATAGTGATTTTTTAGTTGAAAAATTGCGTAAAAACTTCCATATTACATTGACAAATTCAATTAATAAAGCAAAAGATTTACTTGAAAAATATAGTTACGATAGTATTATTCTTGATTTCTTTCTTATAGATGGTGTGAGTAGCGATGTTATTGACTATTTACGAACAAATGGCATACAAACTCCTGTATATATTATTTCTGCCGAAGATGATGTGAAACTTGTAGAGCACTTTAAAAATGCTGAAAATATTGTGGGAATTTTTAATAAATCAGATATACAAATTATCTGTGAAACTATTAATAAGGTAGCCAATGAACAGAAGTGATTTACCAAATTATTTTCCAAATCTTCCAGATACATTACAAAAGCTACAAGAATTCTTTGAAAATGGTGAATTAGATACGCAAAAGTTAGCCATTTTATTAGAAAAAGACCCACTTTTGTGTGCTAATATCTTAAAACTGGCCAATTCTGCAGCTTATGGCGGTAAAAAGAAAATAGTTTCAATCGAGCAAGCAATAGCACGCTTAGGTTTTACTATAATTCGTGGAATTATTATGGCAACTTTTGTACAAAAAAGTTTTCCTATTCATCTTGATGTTTATGGAATTGACCTTAATACTTTTGATGCAATTAATCAAACAAGAGTACAACTCCTTAGAAGATGTTTTTATGATTTAAAACTTGATATGCAGATGTTACAAAGTATAGCTTTTTTACTTGAAAGTAGCAAAATAGTAAGTGCATATTTAGTAAATAAAATAGGAGAGAGCGATCATTTTAAAACAGTTTTTAAAGAAAAAAGTGAAAAAAGAGCTGAGGAAGAAATTTTAGGGGTTGATGCATATAAAATCGGAGCAATGCTATTTAAAAAATGGGGTTTTAAAGAAGATTTTATAGAATTAATGCAAAATCTCTATACTCCGCAAAATAGAGAGGGTCAAATTTTATTGATTATAAGCAAAGCAGCAAATATTACTGGAATTTTAGAATCTAAAAATAAAGAGCAAATAGCTCAGCTATGTAAAAAGTATAAATTTGATTGGACAAGTATATCAAAGTGTATAGAAGAAATAACTATTTAAAAATAGATAAAATTAGGTAATAATAAGTAATGCTCGTTACTAAAACAGTTGAAAGCTTTTATATAAAAGTTAAATGATTAAGCTTAAATTACTTTTAAGTAATCGGATAGAATTATTTTGCAGTTTTTTAGATGCTATAATTAATTTGTTATAAATTTTTCTCTTTTAAAATCGCCAAAAAAGCCAACAAAGCAACAATTGAAGCATATAAAAATAGGTATTTTCCATAAAATATCCCAGCTAAAATACTTCCTATAAATCCTCCAAGGCCAAAAGAGAATCCGCCAAAAAATTGCTGAGCTAACTTTTTCTTTTTATACATATGATAAAGATATGCAATTGAAGAAGAGTAATAAAGTGCAAAGCTTAGAGCATGAAGCGATTGAGAGATATATGTGATAGTTATGGAGTTTGGATATAGATATAATAAAAACCATCTTATGATAGCGCTAAAAATAGATATTTTAATTAAGAGTAAAAGATTTTTTTTCATTAAAGATGTTTGAAAATAAAACATTGCTATTTCACATATTACTCCAAATGTCCAAAGATAGCTAACCTCTTCATAACTTAATCCAAAAGATGTCTCATATATCGTAAAAAAGTTATAAAATGGAGCAAAGCTTATTTGAAGTAAAAAGGCTGAAAGCCAAAAGGGCCAATGAGAAATGAGTGAAAATGATTCATTTTCTTTTTTTATCTCTTCTTTCTCAAAAGAGGCAATTTTATATCCAAAAAATGAGGTAAAGATAATAGTTAAAATTAGAGTATAAAATATATATTTTGGAAAGTTCATAAATTTTGCTAAAACTAAAGCTATAATGATAAATCCAATAGATCCAAATAGACGACTTTTGCCAAAATTTTCTTTACCTATCAATTTTAAGGCTATTGTTTCAACATAAGGCAAAATAAGAGCAATGCTTATCCCAAAAGCTATATTTGAGATTAACAATAGATAAAAACTATCTATTGTTAAATAGATTAAAAAACCACTAACAATAAACAAAATAAGTGAAGATATATATAGAGTTTTTGTAAGATGAAAATGTTTTAAAAATAAAAATGGAGCTATAAATCTAATAAGTGGAGAAGCTGCAAATATGATTCCAATTTTTAAACTATCAAAACCATCTAATTCTAAAACTTTTGGAAGATATATTATATAGACTCCAATAGCAGAAAAGAAAAAGAAGTAAAAGGAGGATATATTAAGAAATCCCACTATCTTGCTCTATTAAAAGAGTAAATGACAATAAATCATGTAGAGTCTGTCTATCTTTTCTAAAAAAAGCTATCAATACCCCAACAATTGATAGAATCGATATAGGCATAAGAAAATATCTAATAGTAGCTTGCAAAAAAGATATCTTTTTAAGATTTTTACTAACTATTTTTATGCCATAGGCTTTCATACCAGGAGTTTGAGCTTTAAAAATCCATAAAAGCATAACACTTATATAGTGAAAAACTACTATATAGAGCCAACCTTTTGCCATATGGGCTCTAAACTCTTCTCTACTTCCCATTATAAGATAGATAACTATGTATAAAATAGGCATAGTTATCATAAAAGTATCTGTTAAAAAGGCTTTTAATCTATCAGAAATTTTTGCATATTTTATAATCTCTTTAGTTTGCTCTTTTTTAATTTTTTTATGTTTTACTTCTCGCCATCTTGGCATCAATTTCCTCTGCTTCCAGGCTTAACTGGCTTGCTTCCCTCTTTGCACATTGGACAATTTTCTTTATCATATATAGGAAAGTTAAAATCCGCAAGTGCAAAAAATGGCAAATCTTTTGGAAGTTTGCACTCGTCTTTTCTTTTAATATCTGATCCAACTCTATTGCACACTCCCCTATTTGCTAAAGCAGCAAAACCTACAACTTTTGCTCCTCTTTTTTCTATCTCTTTAGCTGCTTCCATTGCAGAGCCACCAGTCGTTATAATATCTTCACAAATTAAGACTTTTTCATCTTTACTGACTTCAAAGCCTCTTCTTAGAGTCATTTGACCATCTTTTCTTTCGGTAAAAATAAATCTTACTCCAAGAGCTCTTGCAAGCTCATATCCAGCCAAAAGTCCTCCAATTGCAGGAGAACAAACTGTATCGATTTCAAGCCCATACTCTTTTATCTGTTTTGCCAACTCTTTTGCTAAATTTTCAGCTCTTTTTGGGTCTTCTAAAACTTTTGCACTCTGTAGATAGTTTGGACTATGTTTTTGACTTGATAACAAAAAGTGACCCTCAAGTAGAGCTCCACACTCCTTATAAATCTTTTCAATATCCATTATAATCCTTAAACTTTCATTATATCTTGCTCTTTTTGTTTTACAAGCTCATCAACCTTTTTAACAAAATCATCTGTTATCTTTTGAATCTCTTCTAATGCTCTTTTCTCTTCATCTTCAGAGATTGCTTTATCTTTAAAAAGCTTTTTTACCTTATCATTAGCATCTCTTCTAACATTTCTTATTGCAATCTTTGCCTTTTCTCCAAATTGTTTTGCTTTTTTTGCCTCCTCTTTTCTTTGCTCAGTTGTCATTGGAGGGAAAAATAGCTTAATTTGATCTCCATCATTGTTTGGATTAACTCCTATGTTTGCCTCTTGGATTGCTCTTTCTATCTCATTTAAAATAGATTTATCCCAAGGAGTTATAACTATAGTTGTAGCATCACTTGCTACCACAGAAGCTGCTTGGTTTATAGGAGTTGGGTTTCCGTAGTAATCAACTTTTATATTTTCAACTACGCTGCTTGTTACTCTTCCGGTTCTAAGTGTATTAAAATCTTTTTTTAAAGCCTCTAAAGATTTTTGCATATGCTCTTTTGTATACTGGTATATCTCATTTAATTCCATTTTGACTCCTTATTTGACTAAAATTTTAGTATTAATTTTACTATTTTTTACCTTTATTATCACTCTAACTCTATCTCTGTTTAGCTTTAAATTTAATTTTTCATCAATTTTACCACTTTTAACATCTATCCATCTCCATCCATATCCTGTTACATAAATTTGAGCTCTTTTGACATCATCAAATATTTTTGCTTTTACTCTTTTTAAAATTCCATCTTTTGGATATTTTTTTGGCTCAATCCATAATGCATTTAGATGTTTATATTTTAAAGCCAACTTAATATTTGATTTTCCAACTAAAGCGATTCTATCCAAATCAAAAATATCACTTGTTTTATCTATAGCCCCAATATTTTGGTTAAAAATTGCATCAAAACCAAAACTTTTTATAATCTTTTTTACTCTATCGTCATATTCTCCATATGGATATGCATAATACTTTGGTCTAAATCCTAAATGCTTTTTAAAAAGCTTCATTCCTATCTTAGTATCTTTTATAATCTCTTTATTAGTTAAATGAGTCAAATGTGGATGTGAATGCGAGTGAAACGCAATAGTCCCATATTGTGAACAGTTGTTAACTTCACTCCAATTCATAAAATCTTTAAACTTTTTCTCTATCGGTTTTGTGGCTATAAAGAGTGTAAAAGGGTAGTTATATTTTTTGAAAATCTTTAATCCATTTTCATAAAAGCTTTTAAACCCATCATCTATTGTTAAAACAACATATTTGTCATTTAAATCTTTTTGTTCTTTCAAAAGAGTTATCAGTTTATCTAAAGATATGACTTTATAATGATGCTTTTTTAGATATTCAAACTCTTTGATTAACTCTTTTATAGATGTATTTGTAGATGGATATCTACTATCACCAAATCTATGATAGACAAATATATGAGCATCTGCAAACAAAGAGCTAAAAAGCAAAAAAAGAAGGAGCAGAGCCCTTCTAAAATTTTTCAAAATAACCCTATTTTGTAGTTGGAGCAGTTGGAGCTGAAGATTCATTTTTTATCGGAAGTTTTGGAACAGGAGATTTTTTAACCTCTACTTTGTTGATTATGGATTCATTATGCTGCTTATTGTATAGATATCCAAGAGTAATTGTATTTAGAACAAAGAGCAATCCAAGAATAAATGTAGTTTTAGCTAAAAATCCTTGAGGACCTTTTGCACCAAAAACTGACTCATTGCTTCCGCTATATGCACCAAGCCCAATTGATGAACTTTTTTGTAGTAAAATTACAATTGTTAAAACAATAGCTAAAACTATCTGAAGTATAAAAAGTATTTGAACCATTTTTTTCCTCTATTTAAATTTTTGCTAATTATATCAAAATTTGATTAAAAGAGAGTTATGAGTATTAAAAAAGAGTTTTCAAGATTTGCAAATAGTTATGAAAATTATAAAATTATCCAAAAAAGAGTAGCTTCATACTTAGTTTCTAAAATCGATAAAAAGCCAAAAAATATTTTAGATTTGGGTGCGGGAAGTGGAGAGGTTTATAAAAATATAGATTGGGAGATTGAAAACTTTATTGCTTGTGACGCATCAAAAGAGATGCTCTCTTTGCATCCAGGAGGTGTTGAAAAAATAGTTTGCGATTTCAATCAAAAAAGCTGTTTTGAGATATTAAAAAAGAAAAAATTTGATTTTATCTTCTCTTCTTCAGCGCTTCAGTGGAGCAAAGATTTAAATTTTACACTAAATAATATTGCCTCTTTTAACAAACCTTGTGCTTTTTCAATTTTTACAGACAAAACATTTGAAACTATTCATAAAATAGCCTCTATTAAATCCCCTATCTACTCATTAAAAAAGATTTTATATTTGATAAATAGATATTTTTTGATAAACTTTGAGATAAAGAGATATCGTCTATTTTTTCAAGATAGATACTCTATGTTTAGATATATTAAAAAAAGTGGTGTAAGCTCAGGTAGAAAAATACTCTCATATAAGCAAACCAAAGAGCTTATTAGGAGTTATCCATATTCATATTTGGAGTTTGAAGTGGTTTTCATATGGACAAAATAGTAAAAAAAGTAGTTTTTATCTATCTTTTAGCTATAGTATCTGCTTTTGCAAATGAGGTAAAATGTCATATAGAAGATGATAGAATATATTGCAAATATTTTATAGATAGATCAGATAATGACCATGGTAAAAGTGTTGTTTTTCACTGGTACTCTCCTTCTAAAAAAGATGATAGAGTAAGAACATTTAAAGTTCCTCCATATTATGGCTCAGTCTATGATTATAGATATTTGCCAGGAAGAGAAAAAGGTAAATGGATAGTAGTTGTAAAAGATTTAGAAACCAATGAGACCTCTAAGACTACTTTTGTTATTGATAACGAAGATGATGATATTTTTGAAGAGTGATTTTAGGATACTTCTAAATAGTTATAAAAAACCCTATACCCATCAATCCAAGTGTTAATATAAAAAATTTAGTCAGCTCCCATCCAAGTTTTACTCCCCCTATAAAATATACAATCAAAAGCTTTACTATAGAGTTTGTAACAGAAGCTATAACTACTCCTCCCATAGATGTTAAGATAGATAGTTTATTGTCTGCTGCCATTTGAGATAAAGACAAAGTTATAGCATCAACATCAGTTAAACCAGATAAAAAGGAGACTATATAAACTCCTATATCTCCATATCTTTTTTCAACAAAATATATCGCACCATAGATGATTCCAAAAAGTATGCCAAATTTTATAGCTTCACTAAGTTGTAGAGGATTTGTTGTTATTTGAGAATTTTGCAAATCAATATTGATATTCTTTGATTTTTTATATAGGTAGTAACTATAGATAAGTCCACTAAATGTAGCTAACAGAAATGGAAAAGCCAATTTGAAAGAGAGATGAATATTTACAATTAAAGTTTCTATATATACTCTTAGATACATAAAAGTACAAGCAACTGCGATTCCACTTGCATAATTTTTTATCAAATCATACTGTTTTTGAAACATCTTTGAAAGTGTAATGGATACTGCAGTAGAAGATATAAATCCTCCAGCAGCACCAGTTATCAAAACTCCATGTTTTTGCCCAAAAAATTTAATAGAGATATATCCTATGAAAGATAGAAAAGCTATTACTATAGCCATTAGCCATGTTTTGTATGGGTTAAATATTTTTAATGGACCTACCATCTCATTTGGTAAAATTGGTAAAAGAACAAAAGTCATAACCAAAAGAAGAATAGCTGAATTTATCTCATTTGGAGATATATGCTCCTCTATAGCTCTTAATTTTGGTTTGATTTCCAATAGAACTATCATAATTACCGCAATGAAAATAGCATAATTTTCAAGCTTTTGATATACCATAAATCCGAGTAAAAAAGTTAATATTGCACTTATTTGTGTGGTGAATCCTTTTCTATTGGTATTGAAAGCTTTTGCGATATAAGATGCAACCAATAGTAGTCCAAATATCAACAATAAAATAGCTATTAACTCTTTATCAATATATCCACTTAGATATCCTAAAAGAGAGATTAAGGCAAAAGTTCTACTTCCTGCAATATTGCTTCTATTTAAATAGATATTTCTCATTGTTCTTTGAAGTCCAATCATAAAGCCAATTGCTAAAGCAATAATTATAGATTTGACTATTTCGATATCCATTTATGCTCTCTTTTTTAAGATATACCACTCAAACCATTTATAAAGTTCTACAATTAAAAATATAGGAGCTGCTACCTCAAAGATAAGAATCCAATCATTTAAACTAAGTGGCACAGTATGTAAAGCCTCTTGCAAAAATGGCACATATACAGCTGCCACTTGCAATCCAACTGTTATCATCCAGGCACCAATCAACCAAGGATTTGAGAAAAATCCTATAATTGGCATTGGTGTTTTTAATGAACGATAGTTAAACACATTCATCTTTTCTAAAATTATTATACCAGTAAATGCTACTGTTTGAGCAAGTGCAATAGCTTCATTTTTTGGAATATTTAAACTTAAATAGTGATGAAATAGCCAAAGTGTCCCTAATCCTATATAAGAGCCCAAAAGTATTATCATAATGATATTTCTTAATTGCAAAAATGGTTCATTTATAGCTCTTGGAGGCCGTTGCATAATATTTTTTTCTGCTTTTTCAACTCCTAAAGCAACTGCTGTCATCCCATCGGTTACTAAATTCATCCATAATATTTGAACAGGAAGCAGTATAAGAGGTCCTCCAAGCAAAATATTTATAAAAATAGCTATCACTTCACCACTGTTTGAAGATAGTAGATATGTTACAAATTTTTTAATATTATCATACTCTCTTCTACCCTCCTTTACCCCATTTATTATGGAGGCAAAATTGTCATCAAGCAAAATAGCATCAGAGGCACTTTTTGCAACATCAGTTCCCCTAAGCCCCATTGCTATACCAATATCAGCCTTTTTTAGAGCTGGAGCATCATTTACTCCATCTCCAGTCATTGCAACTATCTCATTCTCTTTTTGTAGAAGTTCTACAATTCTTAATTTATGCTTTGGCATAACTCTTGCAAAAACAGCCCCTTGTTGGATCTCATTTTTAAGCTTATTATCATCCATTTTATCAAGCTCAACTCCAGTAATAGCTTTTTTTGCTTCAATTCCTATCTCTTTTGCTATTGCCAAAGCGGTTAAAGCAGCATCTCCTGTTATCATTACTACTTTTATCCCTGCACTTTGTGCAAGTTTTATAGCTTTTAGGACTTCAGGCCTTGGAGGATCAATTATTCCAACAACACCAAGCAAAACTAAATCTTTTTCTACTTCATCAGCATCAAGTTTTATATCTTTTGGAAGCTCTCTTTTTGCTAAAGCTAAAGTTCTAAGTCCACTCTTTGCTAAGCTCGTATAGGAATTTTTAAAAGCCTCTTTTGATTTTTCATCTAACTTTTTAATCTCTTTGCCATCAAAATAGTATTTAGCTCTTTGTAGTAAAACTTCTGGAGCACCTTTTATATATGCTACATTTTTATCACTCTCTTTGACAACTACACTCATCCTTTTTCTAATAGAATTAAATGAAAACTCTGCAACTTTTTCATAATCTTTAGGAGCCATCCAAGCTTTATATGCAGCAACTATCAAAGATGCTTCAGTAGGCTCTCCTGTAATTTTCCACTTATCTTTCTCTTTCTTCAAAGTAGCATGATTACAAATAAGCCCCGTTTTTAAAAGCTCAAGAAGATTTGGATATTTTTTATAGTCAATCTTTTTGCCATCTATTTCAAAATGGCCAGCTGGATCATATCCACTTCCTGTAACATCTATATTTTGATTAAAGAGCCAGATTTTTTGAACTGTCATCTGATTTTGAGTAAGTGTTCCGGTTTTGTCTGTACAGATTACTGTAGCACTACCTAATGCTTCAGCTGCTTGGAGTCTTCTTAAAAGAACATGTTTTTTAACCATTGCTTTAATTCCAAGAGCTAATGTTATGGTAACAACAGCTGGTAGCCCCTCAGGAACCACAGCAACTGCTAAAGATACTCCTGTTAAAAACATTTCAAGAAGTGGTTTTCCAAAAATTGCTCCAATAACTGCTACAAGAGCTGAAATAAAGATAGATATAGCACCAAGTTTTATACCAAGTTTTGCCAATTTTCTTTGCAAAGGTGAAGTTGATGTTTCAACACTTGTTGTCATTTTAGCTATTTTTCCAAATTCACTATTTAAGCCGGTAGCAACAACTACCCCTTTTGCATATCCATTTGTTACATTTGTTCCCATCCATGCCATAGATTTTCTTTGAGGAATAGAGGCATTTTTATCTACAGGCTCTATACTTTTTTCAACAGAAATTGATTCTCCAGTAAGAGCAGATTCATCTACTTTTAGATTGAGTGCTTCTATGAGTCTTAGATCAGCAGGAACTCTATCTCCAATCTCTAAAAGTACAATATCTCCAGGAACTAATAGTTTAGAATCTATTGTAACTATATTTTTATCTCTTATAACTTTACATTTTAAAGCAAGCATCTTTTTTAAAGCTTCTATAGCTTTTTGAGCCTTATACTCTTGAATAAATCCTAAAATTCCATTTAAAATAACAATTGCTAAAATTGTTAAAGCATCACCTATCTCTCCTATTGCAAAAGAGATAGCTGCTGCAATCATTAATATAAAGATAAGTGGATCTATAAACTCTCTTATGAATATTTGATACCATTTAATCTTTTTTTCTGCTTTTATCTCATTTTTTCCATAGATTTTGATTCTTTTTTTTGCCTCTTCTTCACTAAGTCCAATTTTTGGATCAACTCTTAAAAGGCTTAATACATCTTTTATATCCATTGCATGCCATAATAGTGGAGCTTCTTTGATTTTTGTTACAACTTTTTCAACTTTTTCTCTTTTTTTCATCAGATATGGTCTCCATTTTGAGACTATTATTGAAAAAAGAAAAGGAATCAATATAGTAGAGAGTGAAGAGGCTGCAACTAATGCACTAAAAAGTGCTTCATCAATCAGTTTTGCTTCCAAAAGAAGCTTAGCTACAATTATCTCTGTTGTAAGCCTTGCATTTAAACCTATCCCAATAGCAATAGATTCTTTAAAAGTTATCTTCTTCATCGGAACCATTAACATTATTCCAATAAACTTTCCTACAACAGCGGCTAAAAAGAGTCCAATAGTAAGCAAGGGAGCTTCTATGATTCCATTTACATCAACGCTCATTCCAATCCATAAGAAAAATATAACAGCAAAAAAACCATAACTTACTGCCCGTATAGCTTTTGTGGCAAAAATTCCTTCTTGATTATAAACATCAAAAACAGGCTTTATTATAATACCAGCAATAATTGCTCCTACAACCAATCCCAAATCTGAATATTCTGCAAATCCTCCAAGTAAAAATAGTGTAATTATGGTAAATAAAATAAGATTTGAAGTTGTTATTTTTAGCCATTTTGAAAGAGGGATTAAAATCCACTTTCTAAGAATCCAAGTTACTATTATAAAGATAGATATATGAGCAACCAAATCAATAATCTCTTTTTTATCACTTACTACAAATCCACTCTTTTCTGCAATCCATATAGAGACAAAAGCAACTAAAAAAACCTCTATTACATCATCTAAAACACCAGCGCCAATGATAAAATTTCCCACTCTTGTTTTGACAAGGTTAAACTCATCTAAAATTGGCACTATTACAGCTTCAGCAGTTGGCATACGAGTTAAGCCAATGACAAAAGCTAAAAGCCATCCATATCCCATATATAGCATAAAAGCAGCACCTAAAATAAAAGGGAAAATGGTATTTAAAAAAGTAGCTAAGACAATATCTTTACTTTGGCTTTTCATCTCTTTTAAATCTATTTGAAGACCTATAAAAAATAGTAAAAATAAAACTCCCAAATCAGCTAATGTTGAAAATATGTTTCCAGTTGAGCCTGAAGATAAAAATGAGTATAAAGGAGTATAATGAATAGCTATACCAGTAAATAGAGCCGCTATGATTGTAGGAATTCTTAATCTTTCAAAAACTCCACCTAAAATATATGTAAAACCAAAAAGCAGAGCTAAAAGCAGCAAAAATTTACCAAGTAAAACTTCATTCATAGTTTATCCTTAATTAGGAGATATTCAAATGATATCAAAAAGAAAATTAAAAATAGATTGTTAAAACCTCTTTTTCAAGACTGTATAACTCATATCTTGTATGTTTAAAATCTTCTGAGATTTGCGGATCAATAATTTTGAAACTCTCTTCAAGAACTCTTGCAGACTCCTGGGCTCTTTTGAAATTTGCCAAAATAATATCTTTTAGATTTGTTCTATCTTTTTCACTTTCTATAGACTCTTTTAAAACATCATTTTTGATATCTCTGTATTTAAGAAGATTTTTGTAGTTTTCAACTTTGATTTTATGTCTTAACTCTTTTAATTTTGATGCAATCTCTTTGTTATCAAAGAGATATCTAATTATCTCTTCGATAACCCTAATGCCCTCTTTGCATCTATTTATATTTGCATCAATGATTCTAAAAATTTTTTCTTCACTCTTCATTGTTTAAAATTCCAAGTATCTCAAGCAAAGAGATAAAAAGATTTAATGCGTCTAAATATAGAGCAATTGCTGCTTCAACTGGAGAAGAGAAGTTTCCTTTTATAATATTTTGAGTATCAAAAAGTATAAATGCACTAAAAAGAAGAGCTCCAACGCCAGCTATAGCAACTTGCAAAAGAGAGCTTCCTAAAAATATATTTATAACTCCTCCAACAATTAAAATAATCAAAGCAATAAATAAAAATTTACCCATGTATGTAAAATCTCTTTTTGTGTTTATTGCAAAAAGAGATATTCCGCCAAAAGCAACACCAGTTAATAAAAATGCATTTGTGACTATAGATGCGCCAGCAGGAAGAGCCAATATTGAACTAAGTAATGGAGTTAGAGTAATTCCTGTCATAAAAGTAAATGCAAAAAGCATTACAAGATTTAGCCCAGGTTTGCTTTTTGTTAAATATATTCCAAATAAAAATGCAAATTCAAGTATAACCAATCCCCAATACCATTTAACTATTGATGCAGCCATATCCATACCAATATATGCTCCAACAGCGGCAGCCATCAAACTTGCAGCAAAAAGCTGATATGTTTTTTTGATAAAAGTTGCTTGATCTAAAACTTCTTCTCTTTCTTGAGAAATAGGTTTAGCAATATCACTTTTACTCTTATCAATATATTCTCTATTATAGAGTCCCATTTTTCCTCCTTGTTAAAATTATTTATATTATACATTAAATATAAATAAAATTCTATATCCAAAATTTTCTCAACTTTTCTTAAATTCTCATATATTTTCCTCCTCCCCTTGACAAACCAAAAATTTTTTACTACAATTTCAACCCTTGTTTGACGGAGA
>CAJXMB010000015.1 GCA_913056105.1 uncultured Nitratiruptor sp.
CGCTGATGATACTGCACCCTACGGGTGTGGGAAAGTAGGTCGGTGCCGGGGGTTAAAATTCTTCGTTAATCTTCTTAAGACTTCAAAGATTTTAATAGGTTTAATAGGATTGTAAATTTATTTGTTTTATAATTCCTTAAAAAAATCATAGGTTTGTTATGAGATTTGTAATTGAAAATATTAAAAATGAGATAAAAAAAGTTATTATTGGTCAAGATAAGATGATAGATGGCCTTTTGATTGGGCTTTTATGTGATGGGCATATTCTTTTAGAAGGTGTTCCTGGTCTTGCAAAAACAACAACTATAAATGCTCTATCAAAGACATTGGGCCTATCTTTTAAAAGAGTTCAATTTACTCCAGATCTTCTTCCAAGCGATATTATTGGAACTGAGATATATGATCCTGCAAAAAATGAGTTTAAAATAAAGCAAGGTCCAATTTTTACAAATCTTTTGTTAGCTGATGAGATAAATAGAGCTCCTGCAAAAGTTCAATCTGCTCTTTTGGAGGTTATGCAAGAGAGGCAAGTTACTATTGGAGAGAACACATTTTTACTTGAAAAACCTTTTTTAGTAATGGCAACCCAAAATCCAGTAGAATCTGAAGGGGCATATGAGCTTCCTGAAGCTGAGCTTGATAGATTTATGCTAAAAATTGTTATTGGTTATAATACAAAAGAAGAAGAGCTCGAGATTGCAAGAAGAGTTGCAAACAGTAGTTTTGAAAAAATTAATCAAGTTGCAACTAAAGATGATTTGGATGCTTTAAAAGAGGAAGTAAAAAATATTCATATAGATAAAGAGTTAGAAGAGTATATTGTAGATCTTATTTTTGCAACAAGAGAGCCTGAAAATTATGGCTTAAAAGAGATTAAAGATTATATTGAGTTTGGTGCAAGTCCAAGAGCAACAATAAATATGTATAAAGCAAGTAAGGCTGTGGCATATTTGAGAGGAAAAGATTATGTTACCCCTTTGGAAATTGCATATATTGCCAAAGAGGTTTTAAGGCATAGAGTGATTTTAAGTTATGAAGCGGAAGCTGAAGATATAAGAAGCGATTTTATAATTGAAAAGATTTTAGAAAAAGTGCCTATCCCATAAGGTAAGTTTTGAATAAAAATATAAAAAAATTGGTTATTAAAACAAAAAGGCAAGTTTTTACAGAAGTAGTAGGTGAGAATTTATCAATCTTTCAAAATGAAGGTTTTGATTTTGCTGAGCTTAGAGAGTATCAATATGGTGATGATGTAAAAAAGATTGATTGGAAGGTTTTTGCAAAATATAAAAAGCCATATGTCAAAATCTACAAAGAAGAGCGAGAGTTAAATGTTATTGTAGCTTTGATGTTTGATGGAAATCTCTATTTTGGCTCTAAAAGACTTAAAAAAGATTTAGCTATTGAGATAGCTTCTCTTCTTGGATTTGCCACAATAAAAAATCAAGATAGTTTTAGTTACTATATCTTTGCAGATAGACTCTATCAGAAAATTAAACCAACCAAAAATATTAATGCAATATTTAAAATGGCTCAAAATTTAGATAATTTTTCTCCACTTGGTAAAAAGACAAATTTTAAACTATTAAGTGAGACTCTATATAAAATAAAAAGAAAATCAATCATTTTTATTATAAGTGATTTTATTGGAGAGTTTGATTTTAATGTTTTATCAAAAAAGCACGAAGTAGTGGCAATAATAGTAAGAGATAGAGTTGAAGAAAATCCATATGAAATTGGCTTTATAAATCTATTAGACCCTCAAACTTATGATAGTTTGATAGTAGATTTAGATAGTAAAGCAGTTAAAGAGTATAAAAAAAATATAAAAAGAAATGACCATTTTATGTATAAAAATTTTAGAAAGCAAAAGATTAGATTTGTAAAAATCTATACCGATGAAGAGCCATTTATCAAACTTAAAAAGCTGTTTAGATAAAAATGGATAAAATAAGAGATATAAAGCCACTTGTTGAAATTAGTGATTACTCATTTTATCTATATCTTTTTTTAATCATAATCTTTTTTTTGCTCTTGTTTATAGTTTTTTACAAGATAGTAAAAATTTTTTCTAATAAAAAGATAGATAAGAGAAAAATTTTAATAAAAAAGCTAAAAAATATTGATTTTAAAGATTCAAAAAAGGCTGCATATCTTATTACAAAGATTGGAAGAGAGTTAGTCCATGATGATAGAAGTTATAAGATTTTTGAAGAGTTATTAATAAGACTTCAAAAATATAAATATAGAAAAAATCCTCCAAAAATTAGTGAAGAGGTTAAAAGATATCTTAGACTTTTTATAGAGACTGTTGATGAGTAGTTTTGGTTTTGAATTTGCATATTTTTTGTGGCTTATTCCTTTGGTTATTTTATGTTCTCTGAAATGTAAATTAAAAGAGAGTGCTCTAATTTTTCCACATCTTAATTTTTTAAAATCTGAAAATAAGGGATTTTTGATAGATTTTTTAAAATACTCATCTATTTTTTTATTGATTATCTCAATGGCTGGTCCTGTTAAAAAAAAGATAGTAAAAAAAAGCACTAATTTTGATATAGCTATCGTTATAGATACAAAAAGAGGATTTGAGAGTATAAAAAATGCTACAAAAGATTTTATTGAAAAAAGGGTAAATGATAAAATTGCTTTAGTTGTTTTTGATAGGACTGTTTCGCCTTTGACATATGATAAAGATAGTTTAAAAAAGATGTTAGATTTTATAAAAATAGATATGTTTAAAAATAGTAAAAATTTCAATGGGATTAATTTAGGAGAAACTCTTTTAAAAAGAGGTGATGGAGATTTTAAAATATTAATCTTGTTTGCTGATAAAAAAATGATTAAAAGATTAAATACACTATCAAGCAATATAAAAATCTATCTTGTATCAAATAAAAAAAAGACCATTAAAGCCTCTTTAAGAGATATTTTAAGAAAAATTAATAATTTAGAAAAATCTAAAATCTATATTTTAAAAGATGAGTTGTATATCTATCCACTTTTTATTGGGGTTTTGATGCTATTAATTTATATCTATATTTACTCAAGGCGTGGAGTATAGATGAAAATACTCTATTTAGAATTTATATATTTAATGCTTTTTCCATCTTTTGTGCTTTTATATTTGGTTGTAACAAACAAAAGTGAAGTTGAGAGACTCTTTAGCAAAGAGGTTTTTGAAAAGATAAAGATTGATAGAGGAATAGATAAAAAAACCAAAACTGTATTTTTGTTTTTGGCTCTTTTTTTAATGATATTTGCTCTTAGTAGGCCTCTGATTGAAAAGGAAAAGATAAAAGTTGTTGATAAAAAGAGTCCTATTGTAATAGCTTTGGATGTCTCAAAATCTATGCTTAATGATAAAAACTCAAATAGATTAATTTTTGCAATCAAAAAGATTAAAGAGTTTATTAAAAAATCAAAAAACTTAACTATCTCTTTAATTCTTTTTTCAAATAGAGCCTATTTGGTATCGCCCCTAACAAGTGATAAAGAGACAATTTTATTTTTATTAGATAATTTAGATATTAAAACCCTTCCTATGAAAGAGGCAAATTTTTTATCGGCTCTAAAGGCAGCTGATAGTTTGATGAGTGGTTTTAAAGAGAAAAATCTTTTGCTTTTTACTAATGGAGGAGATAAAAAAGATTTTTCAAAAGAGATTGAGTTTGCTAAAAAAAGTGGTTTAAGAGTTTATGTCGTAGGTCTTAAAAAAACAAGATTGAATGAGAATATAAAAAAACTTGCAATTAATACCAATGGAAAATTTATAAAAAAAGATGATGATTTTTTTATAAAATCACAACAGGGTGATAAAGAAGTTACTATTACAACCGAACTTTATCCATATATTCTTTTAGTTGCTTTTTTCTTTATGTTTATAACATTTTTTTCATTTCCTTCAAAAAAAGCTTATTCTATTCTGTTTTTGATGATTTTTTTGAGTATAAACACAAAAGCTGGAATTTTGGATTTTCAAGATATAAAAAGAGCAAAAGAGAGCTATAAAGCAGGAGATTTTCAAAAGGCGGTTGAATATTTTGAAAAAGTTGCAAAAAGTAAGAAAAATGCACAAAGTTTTTATGATTTGGCAAATGCTTACTATAAAGCTAAAAAGTATAAAAAAGCAATAAAGTATTATAATCTTGTTGAAACGCCAAATAAAAGATTAAAATTTTACACCCTCTATAATTTAGGTAACTCATATTTTATGCTTAAAAATTATAAAAAAGCAGTAGAGCTTTATAAAAAAGCTCTAAAGATTAAAGAAGATGAAGATGCTAAATATAATCTAAATTTGGCTTTAAAAAGAGTAAAAAATCAAAAAGAAGAGGTTAAAAAAGAAAAAGTTATTCTTCAAAAAAGGAAGAGAAAGCCAGATATAAAAGAGGTCAAAGATACTCCAAGCACATTTATTTTTCCAATGTAAAAAAGAGTTAAAAAATCTTGATTTATGGTAAAATTTAATTTATAAAACTTTTTTTATTTTTTAAATCTTTAAACTTCTTTTGGTTATAATCTCTTTTTAAATCTATTCAAAGGATTTTTATGTCTTATACTTCAGATTTAACCTTCATTACCAATGAAGAAAATCGCAATCTTGCTAATAGATTTGAAGTTCTTTTGAAAAACGCCCAAAGTTTTGATGTATTAGTTGGATATTTTTATATTAGTGGATTTTATAAACTATATAAATTTTTAGAAGATGTAAAAAAGATTAGAATTCTTATAGGCATAGGAGTTGATAAAAAGAGTTATGAATTAGTAAATCAAGCTCAAAATCTATTTAATGAATCTGATAAAAAATTAAAAGAGTTCTCTTTAAAAGAGGTTATAGAAGAGGTAGAAAATAGTGAAGATAAAAGTTATATAGAAGAAGGTATAAGAAAATTTATAGAGTGGGTTAGCAGTAAAAAAATAGAGATAAAAGTATACCCTTCACAAAAACTTCATGCAAAGCTTTATATTATGACTTTTAAAGAGGGTGATAGAGATAAAGGGAGAGTAATTACAGGCTCAAGTAATTTTACAGAATCAGGACTTACAGAAAATCTTGAATTTAATGTTGAGTTAAAAAATAGGTCAGACTATGAGTTTGCAAAAACAAAATTTGAAGATTTATGGGAAAAAGGAGTAGATTTAACAAAAGATTATGTAAATACAATCAAAGAGAAAACATGGCTAAATGATACTATAACTCCTTATGAGCTATATCTAAAGTTTTTATATGAGTATTTCAAAGATGAGCTAAATAGAGCAGATGAGAATATCTTTGAATATCTACCCGATGGATTTAAAAAGTTAGAGTATCAAGAGCAAGCAGTTTTAAATGCAAAAAGGATTCTTCAAGAGTATGGTGGTGTGTTTATATCTGATGTGGTTGGGCTTGGAAAAACTTATATTTCAGCTTTGTTAGCAACTCAACTTGATGGAAGAAATCTTGTTATTGCTCCTCCTTCAGTATTAGATGAAAACAATCCAGGTTCATGGAGAAATATTTTTTCTGATTTTAAAGTAGCAGCCGATTTTAAATCTATCGGTAAACTCGATGATATATTAAAACAAGGAGTTGAAAAGTATAAAAATGTCTTTATAGATGAGGCTCACCGTTTTAGAAATGAGACAAACAATACCTATGAAAAACTTGCTCGAATTTGTAGAGGTAAAAGAGTTATTCTCATAACAGCAACCCCGTTTAACAATAGACCAAGCGATATTTTAGCTCAGATAAAACTTTTTCAAAATGCAACAAATAGCACTATACCAAATCTACCAAATCTTGAAAAATTTTTTAAAAAGCTTGATAATAGAGTTAAAGATTTAGATAGACAACAAGATTATGAAAAATATATAAAAGCTACAAAGAGAAATTCAAAAGAGATTAGAGAGAAAATTTTAAAATATTTGATGATAAGAAGAACAAGAAGAGAGATTGAGAAATATTTTGCAAAAGATTTAAAAAAAGAGGGTATAAAATTTCCTGAGGTTCAAGACCCTATCCCTATATTTTATCAATTAAATGATTATGAAAATAGAGTTTTTGATAGAACTATAGAGTTAATAACCCAAGAGTTTAAATATGCAAGATATACAGCTATGCTCTATTATAAATATAAAAATAAACTTAAGCCTATAGAGATTCAAGGCCAAAAAAATATGGGTAAATTTATGAAAATACTTCTTGTTAAAAGATTGGAGAGTAGTTTTTATGCTTTTAAAAAGAGTATTGATAGGTTTATAGGATATTATGAGCGTTTTTTAGATGAATTTAAAAAGGGTAATGTCTATATAAGCAAAGGATATGCAAATAAGATATTTGAGCTATTAGAAAATGATGATTATGATAAGATTGAAGAGCTTATTTTAAATGATAAAGTGCAAAGATATGAAGCAAAAGAGTTTAGCGATAGTTTTAAAAGTGATTTAGAGAGCGATTTAAATATTTTAAAAGAGATAAAAAGCCTATGGAGCAAAATAGATCGTGACCCAAAACTTGAAATTTTTATAAAGACCCTATCTTCAGATGAAAATCTTATAAAAAACAAGATAGTAATATTTTCAGAATCAAAAGAGAGTGTAGAATATCTTTATAAAGAGTTAAATAAAAAGTTTCCAAATAAAATATTAGCCTTTAGTAGCAAATCAAGTAAAGAGATGCAAAGAAAAGTTATTGAAAATTTTGATGCAAATGCTTATAAACAAAAAGATGATTATAAAATCCTTGTAACTACTGACATCCTTGCAGAAGGGGTTAACCTACATCGCTCTAATATAGTAATAAACTATGATATACCTTGGAATCCTACAAAGATTATGCAAAGAGTTGGTAGGGTAAATCGTATTGGAACAAAATTTGACAAAATCTATATCTATAACTTTTTCCCAACAGAGCAATCCAATAATCAAATCAAATTAAAAGAGGCAGCACAAGCTAAAATAGAAGCCTTTATAGCTCTTCTTGGCTCTGATGCAAAACTTCTTACTGAAGATGAGACAGTAGAATCTCATGAAATCTTTAAAAAACTTACATCTAAAGAGAGTCTATTGGATGAAGGTGAAAATGAAGAGAGTGAGCTAAAATTTCTACAAATTATAAAAGATATAAGAGATAAAAATCCTGATTTGTTTAATAAAATCAAAAATCTGCCAAAAAAAGCAAGAACGGCTAAAAAAGATAAAAGAAATGGACTTTTAACCTACTTTAAAAAAGGAAAACTGCAAAAATTTTTCATATGCAGTGATAGTGAAACTAAAGAGCTTGATTTCATAAAAACAGCAAAACTGCTTAAATCATCCAAAAATGATATTCGCCAACAAATTCCATCTGATTTTTACGAAAAGCTTGAGAAAAACAAAACATCTTTCTATTTTGCAACAACGGAGGAAAATAGAGAAGTTTTATCAAACAAAGGAAGAGATAATGCCTTGAAGATTTTAAAGTATATAAAACTATTTTTAAAAGATAGAAGAAGATTGACTGATGAACAGGTGGAGTATTTTAAAAATGTAGAGGATAAGATTGAAAATGGTGCCATTCCAAAACAGACTCTTAAAAAAGTAAATTCGCATTTACAAAAAGAAAAACCAAAAGATGCCTTGGATATGTTTATGATATTGCAAAAAAGTATTCCTTTTGAGTTACTAAAAAGTCATATATCTGAAGATATACACCAAACCTCATCACCAAGAGAGGTAATTTTGTCTGAATATTTAATTGGAGGATAAGATGGATGAAAAAGCAGCAAAAAAGTTAATCAAAAATGTATTAGAAAAACCTTTTGATAAAGATAGTTTTATAAAACTGATAAATAATATTTTTAACCATATAGAGCCTAAAACATTTATTTATCAAAAAGCTTATATCCCTGAAAAATTTAGAGATTATATTAAATCATTAGAGCGTATTGGTCAATATACCGATGGAATTAATGAGATAGATATTTTAATAGTAAAATTGGAAAAAGATATATCTTTAGAGCGTGCAAGAACAATGCAACGTAATTTTATAGCTTCTTATCTAAATGGAAGTAGGGGAGGGAAATTAAAAGATGCTGCTTTAGTTGCATTTGTTTCGCCAAATGAAGATGATTGGAGATTCTCTTTTGTAAAAATGGAGTATGAATTTGATGAAAATGGAAAAATCAAAGAAAAACTCACACCAGCAAAGAGATACTCATATTTAGTTGGTAAAAATGAGAAAAGCCACACAGCTCAAAGTAATTTAATCCATCCCCTTTTAAAAGAAGAAAGAATATCTTTAGAAGATTTAGAGAATGCTTTTGCAATAGATCCAGTTACAGATAGATTTTACAATGAGTATCGTAATCTATTTATAAAAATAAAAGAAGAGTTAGATAGAGTTGTCAAAACAAACCCTTTGATTAAAGAAGAGTTTGAAAAAAAGAGTATAAACTCTGTTGATTTTTCAAAAAAGCTTTTAGGTCAGATTGTATTTTTATACTTTCTTCAAAAGAAGGGTTGGTTTGGTGTAAAAAGGGATGCCGAATGGGGCTCAGGTTCAAAACATTTTATTAGAGAGCTATTTGAGAAAAAGCATAGTAATTATGAGAATTTTTTCAATGATATACTTGAGCCTCTTTTCTATAAAGCTTTAAGTGTGGATAGAAGTAGCAATGGTGACTATTATGCAAGATTTAATTGCAAGATACCATTTTTAAATGGTGGATTGTTTGACCCTATTGGAAATTATGACTGGATTCATATTGATATAAATCTACCAAATGAACTTTTTTCTAATGAAGAAAAGACAAAAGATGGTGATATTGGAACAGGCATATTAGATGTACTTGATAGATATAACTTTACTGTAAAAGAGGATGCTCCTCTTGAAAAAGAGGTGGCAATTGACCCTGAAATGCTTGGTAGAGTTTATGAAAAACTAAATGCAATTACTCTAAAAAATTTTGATGAATTTGTAAAAGCTATAAAAAGAGGAAAAAAGGAAGAAAATAGATTTAATAAAGAAAATGGCGTCTATTATACTCCTCGTGAGATTGTCCATTTTATGTGCAAACAAAGTCTAATAAATTATCTATTAAGTTTAGCAAAAGAAAATAGCATTAATTTAAAGAAAGAAGAGCTCGAAAATTTAATTGATGTTGGAGAGTTAATTTTAGAGCATGAGTCAATTGCAGTAAAAAAAGAAGAAAAAATAAAAAAGAGAATTCAAAAATCAACTGATTATAAATCTTTGGTTTCTGACAATATTAGAGAAAATGCAAAAGAGATTGATAAGTGGCTATCTAATATAACTATTTGCGACCCTGCTGTAGGTTCTGGTGCTTTTCCTGTAGGTATGATGCACGAGATTGTTATGGCAAGAGAGGTTTTAAATAACTATATTAAATCAAACAGAACAACTTATGATTTTAAAAGGGAGTGCATAGAAAAATCACTTTATGGAGTAGATATTGATAGTGGTGCTATTGAGATTACTAAACTTAGACTTTGGCTATCTTTGGTAGTAGATGAAGATGATATAAATAACATTAAACCGCTTCCAAATTTAGGTTATAAAATAGTATGTGGTAACTCTTTGTTAAGCATAAAAAAAGATTTATTCAATAGTCATTTGTTTAGCGAATTGGAAGAGTTAAAAACTAAATATTTTAATGAAACTAATGCTATAAAAAAACAAAAGAATAAAAAAGAGATTGATGAGTTAATTAAACAACTTACCAATGGACATTTAGAGTTTGATTTTAAAATATATTTTTCAGAGGTTTTTCACAAGAAAGGTGGTTTTGATATAGTTATTGCAAATCCGCCATATATTCAGCTACAAAAAAATGGAGGAAAATTAGGAAAACTCTATAAAGATGAAGGTTTTGAGACTTTTAGTAGAACGGGAGATATCTATGTACTGTTTTATGAAAAGGCTATAAAGATATTAAAAGAAAATGGAATACTTACATTTATTACATCTAATAAATGGATGAGAGCAGGATATGGAGAGAAGCTACGCAAATTCTTTTTAAGATATAATCCAATTTTACTTATAGATTTAGGTCCAGATGTTTTTGAGAGTGCTACAGTTGATACAAATATATTTATCATTCAAAAAGCAAATAATCAACACCGATTAAAAGCACTTAAATATTATGATAAAAAGATACCTTTAGAAATAAGCCTAAAAGAAGAAGGTATTATTTTAAAAAATCTAACCAAAGATGCTTGGTTTATTGGCTCAAAAGAGGAGATTGCTTTAAAAGAAAAAATAGAAAAAGTTGGAAAACCTTTAAAAGATTGGGATATAAAGATTTATTATGGTATAAAAACAGGTTTTAATGAAGCCTTTATCATTACAACAGAAAAACGAAACGAGATTTTAGCAAATTGCAAAGATGAAGAAGAGAAAAAACGAACAGAAGCAATTATAAAACCGATTTTAAGAGGAAGAGATATAAAACGCTACTATTATGAATGGGATGATTTGTGGGTGATAGTTATACCATCAGGTTGGACAAATGCTAATAGAGGCAGTGAAAAAGCCAAAATATTTATAGAAAAAACATTTCCTTCATTGATGAACCATTTAAAACATTTTGAAGCAAAAGCAAAAATACGAAATGATAAAGGAGATTATTGGTGGGAATTGAGAAAATGCGCTTATTACCTTGAATTTGAAAAAGAAAAGATTATGTGGCAGGAATTAGCACAAGGAGCACAATTTGCCTATGATGAAAATGGGGCTTTTTTTGTTTTAAATACTGCATATATTCTTACTGGCATAAATATAAATCTTAAATATATTTTAGGGTATTTAAATTCACGTTTAAACATTTTTTCCTATGATAGATGGTATTGTACGAAATTAGGACAATCTGGAACAAGATGGTTAAACCAACATGTTAAAAAAATCCCAATCCCACCAATCACCCCTCAAAATAAACACATTGTTTCGCAAATAGAGAAATTAGTAGATAAAATCCTCACAGCAAAAAAATCCAATCTTGAAGCTAAAACAAGCCATTGGGAAAAGGAGATTGATCAATTAGTCTATAAACTATATGGCTTGACAGAAGATGAGATAAGAGTTGTTGAGAAAAGTGGATAGTTATAATATATCATGAAGCGTAGTAGCTTTTTGCATCCACTCTTTTAACTCATCCCACTTTTTCTCTTCAATAAGCTTTTGAGCATATTTTAACTCTTTTTTAAAAACATCAATTGATTCTAATAGATTTTCTCTATTTTGTTTAAAGATGTCTCTCCACATATTTGGTGAGCTTTTAGCAAGCCTACTCATATCTCTAAACCCACCTGCAGCAAGTATTAAAATACTTTTTGGGTCTTCTTGTTTTAAAACACTATTTGCCAAAGCATAGCTTATAGCGTGGGGTAGGTGGCTAATGAAAGCTGCGTGTCTGTCGTGCTCTTTTGCATCCATATAAACAATTTTCATCTTTAAACTTGTAAAAATCTTTTTAGCGATATCGGCTTGCTCTTTTCCGCTATCTTCAATATTGCATAAAACTACAATTTTATCTTTATAAAGTCCTTTAAAAGCTGCTTTTGGTCCAAACTTCTCAGTTCCAGTCATTGGATGAGCTGCTACAAAATTTTTTCTAATCTCTTTTGGGATAGACTCTACTATCTTTTCTTTTGTGCTTCCTAAATCTATAATTGTGCTATTTTTATCAATATCAGTTAGATTTTTAACTATTTTTATTATTCCCTCTACTGGTATTGCTAAAAATATAACATCGCACTTTTTAATCTCTTTAAGCTCTACAATCTCATCTACAATATTAAGCTCTAATGCCTCTTTTTGATGCTCTAAATTTTTATCATATCCTATAACTTTATCTATAAAATCAAAATCTTTTAGCTCCAATCCAAGTGAGCCTCCCATTAAACCTAAACCTATAATGCCAACTACCATCACTATCCTTGAGGAAAAACTATAAATTTATTATATCTTTTACTACTTTTAATCAATATTAATCAAAATATTGGTAAACTAATATTTAAAAAATGTTTATAAGGCTGTAGATGAAAAAGAGTATTTGGATTGTTTTGATATGTTCGCTTATTTTAAGTGCTAAAACTATAAAAGATATTAAATTTGATGGATTAGTGCATCTATCTCCTGATATAGCAAAAGAGATGGTTGATATAAAGCCTAATCAAGAGATAGATATAGAAAAGATTGATAAAGCGATAAAAAAGTTTTATCAAATGGGATATTTTAAAGATATATGGGTAACTGAAGAAAATGGAGTTATTACTTTTCACTTCAAAGAGAAGCCACTTATTAGTAAGATAGATGTAATAGGATATTTAGAGAACAAAAAAGATGAGCTTCCTTCGATACTAGGAATAAAAAAGGGTGATATATATGATGAAGAAAGAATAGAAGAAGCTAAAGAGAAGATTATCCAGCACGCAAAAGAGGAAGGATATTATGACACTGTTGTAGAGGTTGATACTAAAAATTTACCAAATGGAAGTGTTGAGGTCGATTTTTTAGTTAATAAGGGTGAAAATATAATTATTAGAAAATTAAAAATTTGTGGATTAAAAACTTTTGATAAAGATGATATTGAAAAAGTTGTTGCAAATAGAGAGAGAGACTTTTTGGGATGGATGTGGGGATTTAATGATGGAAAGCTAAAAATTGATCAACTAAAGTATGATCCAGATAGAATAAAAGATTTCTATATGAGAAAAGGTTATCTTGATGCATTTGTTAGCAATCCATTTTTAAAAGTAGATTTTAATACCTACAATGCAAAGCTGCTCTATCATGTAAAAGAGGGTAAGCCTTATAAGGTAAAAGATATTGAGATAGTTTTAGCTAAACCTGTAATCAAAAAAGAGAAGCTTTTAGAGGGCTTGAAACTAAAAAAAGGAAAAGTCTTTAATATAGAAAAATTAAGAAAAGATTTACAAAAGATAAAAGAAAAGGTTGCAAATTTAGGCTATGCTTATGTTAGAGTAATTCCAGATTTTATTAAAAATAAAAAAGAGCATAGTGCAATTATAAAATATACAATTATTCCAGGAAAAAAAGTCTATATCAATGATGTTATCATTTCTGGAAACCAAAGAACATTAGATAGAGTAATTAGAAGAGAGGTATATTTAGCTCCAGGAGATATTTATAATTTAACCGATTTAAAAGATTCTAAAAATGCCTTAAAAAGGACTGGCTTTTTTGAAGATGTTAAAATTGAAGAGAGACGAGTTAGTGAAGATAAGATGGATTTGTTAGTTAAAGTTAAAGAGATGCCAACTGGTAGTTTGATGATTGGTGGTGGATATGGCTCTTATGAAGGATTTATGTTAAATGGTAGTGTATCTGATAAGAACTTTTTAGGAAGTGGTATAAATACCTCTTTGTCTATGGATCTATCTTCAAAGACAACAAGGTTTGATTTAGGAATCTATAATCCAAGAGTTTTTGATAGTGATTATAGCTTAAGTTTAAATCTTTATAATTCTGAATATGAAGCATACGACTATACTCAAAAAAGAAAAGGTGGTTCTATCGGGGTTGGAAAGAAGTTAACGAGATTTCTTAGTGGTTCGCTCTCTTATGTATATGAGCAAAATGAGTTGAGTGATGTAACTTTTGATAGTATATATTTTCCTGAAGGAGAATATACAAAGAGTGCAGCAGTTGTAGGTCTATCGTGGGATAATACTGATGATTACTATATTCCAAGAAGTGGAATTGCTTCATCTGCTTCAGTAGAGTATGCTGGAATTGGTGGAGATGATGAATATATAAAAACTTATGCAAAATTTGCATACTATTATGGTTTAGAAGATTTAATAGATTATGATTTGATTCTTAGATATAAAGCAAGAGCTGGATATATAACTGATGAGGGGTATCTTCCTGTAAACGAAAAATTTTATATAGGTGGTATTGGAAGTGTTAGAGGATATTCATCTGGCTCTTTGTCTCCTGAAGATAGTGAGGGTAGATTGATTGGTGGTAAAAAGACCTTTTCAAACTCATTTGAAGCAAATATCCCTCTTATTCCATCTGCAAAGATGAGATTAACTCTCTTTTATGATTTTGGTATGATTGGAGATGATAGCTTTACAGATATTAAAAGAAGTGGAACCGGTGCTGCTATAGAGTGGTTCTCTCCAATGGGACCACTTCAATTGGTATTTTCAACTCCACTTGATAGTAAAAGTGGAGATAGAACATCCAATTTTGAATTTAGTATTGGAAGAAAATTTTAGACTTTCTCAAAGATTATTGCAAAAGGAGCAGGTTTTTCTAAAAGTTTAATCTCCTCTTTTGCTAAATATAGAGTTGAATTTGATTTTATAATTAGTTTTTTATCTCTATACTCTATATTAAATTTTGAACAACTATAATCTTTATTGATAACTTCAGACAGAGACAAAATAAAGCTTAACCAATTTATAATCTTTTCATCTGGTAAAAGCTTTTTAAAATCTTTAATAAAACTATTTTTTGGCAATTTTCTTTTGTGAAATCTAACTAAAGTTGCAATCAAGACAATATCTTTATGGGTTAAAGAGTATTCTAAATCATTTAAGATTATATATGAGCTATGTTTGTGATGCTCATAAAAATCTATTTTAGTTCCAATGTTTGACAGTTTTGATGCTATTAGAAGATGTTTTTCAAACTTTTTTTCTTTATCGAACTCTTGATATAGCACACTATATATTTTTGAGCTATTTTTATAAAAACATCTACTAATTTTGTCATTGATGCAAAATCTATCTAATAGAGACTTTACGCTTGGATTAAAATTTGATGGGAATTTGTAGTTTGAGTTTCTAAGTAGATCATATAAAAAAACTCCTTCTCTCACACCAACGCCACTTGTAATAACTCTTTTTGCATCTATATGCTTTAATACCTCTATAAATATTAAAGCTCCCTCTCTTATGGTATCAAATCTATCTTTTTTGATATTGAACTTTTTTAGCTTTTTTGTAGGAGAAAATATAAGTTTTTCAATATAATCTTTTTCATCTTCAAAGCTATACTCAAATCCATGAAGTTTATCTAAAGGGTAGCTATTTTTTTGCATTATAGATTTTGAAAGGGCTCTAATAGTTCCACCAATTCCAACAGCAAGTTCTTCTTGAAAATTTCTTGGGATTTTATCAAGCTCTTTTTTGATAAAACTTATTGCATCTTTAATATCTCTTTTTTTATCAAAAAAGAGCTCTTTTAGTCTAACTGTTCCTAAGTCCAAAGAGATTGTATCTATAATATTTCTATTTTTTATAAGTGCAAGTTCACATGAGCCACCGCCAATATCAACTGTAACACCATCTTTTATCGGAAGTAGATTTGAAGCTGCAATTCCACCAAAGAATGCTTCTTTTTTGCCATCTATAACTTTGATATTTAGTTTTAACTCTTTTTTTACACGATTTGTAAATTCATATCTATTTGGTGCATCTCTTAGAGCAGATGTTGCAACACATAAAATCTTCTTTACTTTAAATGCTTTTGCAATAGATAGAAACTCTTTTAGAGCATTAAAAGCTCTATTGGTTGCATATGGCTGAAGGAAGCCTCTATTTTCATAGGCTCCTTCACTAATTCTAACTCTGCTTTTTACCTCTTCTAATAGATAAAAACCAAATCTACTCGTTCTTTCAACTATAATCATACGAGCAGAGTTTGAGCCAATATCAATTATGGCAGTTCTTCTTGCCATCAATCTTCTTCTTCATTTTTTAATTGTTCATATTTTAGTTTAAGCTCTGCTACTGTTTCAACATTGTTTGGATCAGGAACAATGCAATCAACTGGGCATACAGCAACACATGCTGGTTCATCCTCATATCCAATGCACTCTGTGCATCTATCAGGATCAATTACATAGATTGGGTCTCCCTCTTCTATTGCTCCAGTTGGGCACTCTTCTCTACATGCGTCACAAGCGATGCAATCTTCGGTGATCATTAAAGACATTCTGACTCCTTGAATTAAAATCGCACATTTATATCTGAAAAAAACTTAAAATAATATTAAAGGTGCCCTTAAATTAACAGATTGGACAAGCTAATGTAGAAGGAATTACTAAAGTAGCTACAGCGCCTTTTCTATCTTTTCTGTTTTTGATATAAATTTTAGCCCCCATTGCATCAGCTGCACTTTTAGCCAAAAAGAGACCAAGTCCAACACCACTTTTATTACCACTTCTTTTAAATGGAGCAAAAAGATCAACCTTTTCATCAATGCCTGGACCCTCATCTATAACTTCAATCTTTAAACCATTTACTACAGGCATAGATTTTAATATAATTTTGCCACCTTCAGGGGTAAATTTGATTGCATTTTGCACGAAATTTTGGATAATATGATTTAGCAGAGTTGGTTGAATCATGCTTTTATATTTAGATGGTTTTAAATCTAAAATTAACTCTTTTTTTTCTTGGTTTGTTAATAGTTTATAGTTATTGGCTTTCTTTTTTAAATAATCAATAATATCTAATTCAACAGGAGGTTCAAACTGATCACTCTCTTGTCTACCTATTTTTAAAATATTTTCAATCATCTTATTCATCTCATTGATTGTTTTAATATTTAATTTAATAGTTTCAATATACTCCCTTGGCTCTCTTTTTTTTATCAAAGTTACCTCATTTTTTAGTTTCATAACCGCTAAAGGGGTTTTTAACTCATGAGCAATTCCAATAAATAGCTCTTTTTGATATTTTACAAATGTTTGGATTCTATTTATCAGTAGATTGATAGATTTACCTAAAGGCTGAAACTCTACTGGAAGGTTTTTAATCTTTATTGGTTTTAACATATTTTCATTTAGATTGGCTAATTTGTTTGTTAAAGTTGTAATAGAGATTATTAACATTTTTGAGATAATGAAAGCATAAACTATAATAATTGCAAAAGCTAATATGTTTGCAAATAGTATAATTTTATGAATTTTATTTAGTAGATGTGAAATTGAGCTTATATCTTTTGTTAGTTTTAGGTATGTCTTCTCTTTAAAATTGTATGGATAGTATAAAATGGCATAATCAGTCCTATTTTTTTCTAAAACTGTAAAAAAAACACCATCAATATTTGGAGGTTTTGGAACTATTTTGGCATTTAAGTTGAGTGTTTTTTGAAGATAAAAGCTTGTTAGTTTTTCTCCTGCATGCTTATTTGGAATTGTTATAGATATATATTTTGCTTGTTTGATTAAGTTGTCCAAGATCTCTTGATATAAAGAGTGTCTAATATAGCTATATAAAAAGGTAGAAAAAATTGCAATTAGTGCAGCAGAGGCTATCACTAATTGCCATATAAATTTACCTCTTATGCTCCTTTTGGAAAGCAAAATCTATAGCCTCTTCTTCTAACTGTCTCTACAGTAGTAATTCCTAATGGCTTATCAAGCTTTTGTCTTATTTGGTTTATTGCTACCTCTATGACATTTGGAGTTACAAGTTCAGGCTCTTCCCATATAGCATCAAGAAGTTGCTCTTTTGAAACTATTTGGTCTCTATGTCTTGCTAAATGTGTCAAAACTTCAAAAGGTTTACCTTTAAGTTCAACCTCTCTATCTTTATATATAATCTTCTCTTCTTCGGGATTGATAATCAGATCTTCAACCTCAATTATACTACTTCCACCAAATCTAAGTCTTGCCTCTAATCTTGCAACCAATACATCAAAATCAAATGGCTTTTTTATATAATCATCTGCACCAGCCTTAAATGCTTCTATTTCGCTATCTTTATCATCTCTTGCTGAAAGAACAATTACTACAGTTTTCGGGTTAGCCTCTTTTACTTGGGTTACTATCTCTAAACCACTACCATCTGGTAGCATCCAATCAACTAAGATTAAGTCGTAATTTCTAATATCCAAATAATATAGAGCATCTTTTAAATTTTCTGCTATATCACTTTGATAACCAAACTCTTTTAAACCCTCAGCTAATGTTCTATTGAGTGTAATTTCATCTTCTACTATTAAGATTCTCATAGTGCCCCTTTTGTATTTATTAGATTTTAAGCAAAATTATATCATAATTTTAGGAAAATTTAAACTTTTTTTCAGAAACTACACCAACTATGCAATCTTTTAAAATATCAGGCTTTTTTAAAGATATTTTTAAATGGACTATTTGAGGATAGAGTCTTTTTAAATTTACAATTAAACTCTCTAAGGCATCTTCAATTAAATAGAATTTTTTCTTTTGGATATGCTCTTTAACAAATGTAACTACTTTAGCATAATCTATAAAATTTTTATCTTTATAATCATATTCAATCTCAATATCTATTATAATTTTTTGTCTCTTTACTCTTTCAAAATCTAAAATACCAATGATTGTATCAAATTTTAAATTTTCAATAACTATTTTCATTTAAAAGGCTTTTCCTCTCCTTTTAATAGTCTAATAATATTTGGAATATGCTTATATGTAACAATAGCAGCTATTAGCAAAATTGGAGCATGAGAGTTTATATAAGGAATTTTGGGATGAATGATAAAGCTTGATAAAACTAAAACCAAAAGTGCTACAAGTGAAGAGAGAGATGAGATTTTAGTTGTCTTAATAGTAATTACCCAAGCAAAAATTGCAATGATTGTCTCAATTGGAAGCATTACTAAAAGCACTCCTACTCCTGTTGCAACACCTTTTCCTCCTTCAAATTTTAAAAAAGGGCTAAAGCAGTGCCCAAAGACTGCTAATACTGCTATAGCCCACTGAGTTGCATATGGCATTTCTAAGGCTTTTGCTAAAAGCAAAACTACTACACCCTTAAGTGCATCCAAGATAACAGTAGTGATTGCTAACTTTTTGGCAAGAGCTGGATTACTCTTTTTTAAAACTCTTAAAACATTTGTTGCTCCAATACTTTTGCTACCTTCTTTTTTTATATCTACTTTAGCAAATGTTTTGGCTAAAATTAGCCCAAATGGGATTCCACCTACCAAATATGCTAAAATGTAAAACATAATATTTTCATTTGTTAAAAAATCCATCATCTTCCTTTTTAGTTTTTTTGTAATTTTAGCTAAAATAATATAAGGGCAACTCTAATAATTATATATATTCATAGCTTTTAAAGCTTTTGTGTAGACGAGGCATTACCTCGCAGGACTACCC
>CAJXMB010000016.1 GCA_913056105.1 uncultured Nitratiruptor sp.
AAAATAAAAAATATGAAATGTATTATAAATTTTTATAAATATCTTATCTAATATAAGTTTTTTTTCTTTTTTAGGTTTAATGGAGTGAATAGTTTGAAATATTTTTTGAAAAGCTTTAATTGAGTCATAATTGTCTTTCGCATGCTTATGTGCATTTAATGCCATTGCTTCGCGCTGTTCATTGTTTTGAAGGTAGAAGTTTATTTTTTTAAGAAGCTCTTCTTTAGATGTAAAAGTATCAATATCCTTCTCATTAAATACCTTTTCAATTCCTGAAACATATTCTGTAAGGACAAAACCACCACAAAGTGAAATCTCAATTGGTTTTCCCTTGTTTTGCATAATACGATTATTAATATTTGAACAGTATGTATAAACACTATTGTCATAAGTGCCTGTAAAACTTAGGTTGATTTTTGAGCTATTAAAGATGTCTACAACTTTTTCAAAACTTACTTTTCCATTTTTTGTACCTATGCCAAAGGATTCTATATTGATGCCATTTTCTTGTAAATACTCTATATATTCCTTTCTTTTACCTTTGGTTACTTCTCCTACGAAGGAGACATCTATGGAAGCTTTTTTATTTTCATGTGGTTTATATTTAGAAGCATCAAAAAGTGAAAATGGACAAATAGCATTTACACCAAGAAGTCTAAGCTTGTGAACATATTCGTAGTTTGCTGGCAAGATAACAAGATCGGCAAGTTGTGCATAGTATCGGTCAATTTGTTCAAAAAACTGTTCAGTATCCCAAAAAACCATTGCCATAAATCTATTTTTAGCAATTTTACCTAATTTATATAGCTTGTCTTGATTTGCTAATCTAATATATCTTATAAGTTCAGTTTTTAGGTTTTTTTGATATGCACTCTTTCCTGTTGCTACTATAACTGGTGCATCACAAAATCTTATTTCATAATTTTTAGTAAACATTTTAGGATGGAATTTGTTTTCTTCAAATTGTTTTATTGCCTCACCTGAGTTCTGATTTTTTAAATTAAATAGATTATAAAATCTAATGGTTCCACCATCAAAATGAGATTTAAAGAGTTCAAGAATATCTACCATTAGTCTATCAATAGAAAATTCTACATATTTTTCATAGTCTTGTGGTTCTATAAAGAATGGCAAATTTTTTGACCGTAAATATTCTGTTTGGTCGTTTTCATCTTTTGGTAAAGCACTACCTGGATTCAAAAGGATAAAATTAGCTTTTAAATCCCAACTGTCTCCAAATTGAAGAATTGTTTGATCTCTGAAATAAAAACCAGTTGTATCATCTTTTGCCCATCTTGCAAAACATTTCATTTCATTTTTACTCCATCGCTATAAACCTTTTTATTTTTTATAATCATAGTTGATTTGGAATTTATAGAGATTGTTTTACGATAGCTCATATTAGTTTTATTTCAATTATAACAAATATTTTTATCTTTCTTTTCTATTTTATTTGATAAAATGCAATAATTATTAATTAAAGGGCATCCCTAAAGTTTATACAAAAGAGCAACAATGTTTGAATATAGATATAACAATTTTTATGAGTTAGTATATTTTCACGCAAAAAATAGTCCAAAAAATATAGCTCTATTTGATGGGAATAAAAAAATAACATATGAAGAGTTAAAATCAAAAATAGACTCATTTGCAAGATTCATGGAGCTAATTGGTACAAAAAGAGATGATAAAGTTGGAATCTTAACTATAAATTCTCCCGAATTTATCATCTCTTTTCTAGCTGCGAACAAAATAGGTGCAATTGCTGTTCCTATAAATACATTTTTAAAAGAGGAAGAGATTGTTTATATTTTAAATGATTCAAAAGCTAAACTCCTCATAGCATCTTCTAAGTTTTCTCAAAATGTTGAAAATCTTTTTAATCAAACAGATATAAAAAAGATTATTTGGGAGGGAGATTATAAAAATTTAGATGAAAAAAATATAAGTTTTAGTGAAATCTTATCAAACATAACATCTAAAAGAGAAAAGAGTTTTAATTATCATATAGATGATATTGCTACTATCATATACACCTCTGGAACAACTGGCAAACCAAAAGGGGCAATTTTAAGTTTTAGAAATATATTTTCTAATATTTTAGGTATCAAAAAACTTTTAACTATAACTCCAAAAGATAGATTTATTGTATATCTTCCTATGTTTCACTCTTTTACTCTAACAGTTACAATTCTTATGCCTCTATATTTTGGAAGTTCTATAGTGATAATTAGATCAATTATGCCATTTTCAAACATAATTAAACAGGTGCTTCTAAAAAGAGTCACAATTTTTACAGGCGTTCCGGATGTATATAACGCTTTATCAAAGGCTAAGCTTCCTTGGTATTTTCACTGGTTCAATAAGGTAAAATTCTATGTAAGTGGAGCGGCTCCACTTAGTGAAGATACACTAAAACGATTTAATCATAAATTTAAAAAAGCAAAACTTCTTGAAGGGTATGGTCTAAGTGAGTGCTCTCCTGTTGTTGCAGTAAATAGGCCACAAAAACAAAAACCAAAATCTGTTGGACCCGCAATTCCTGGGGTTGAGGTAAAAATAGTAAATGAAGATATGGTTGAACTTTCTTGCAATGAGATTGGAGAGATTATTGTAAAGGGAGATAATGTAATGAGAGGATATTTAAATAGGCTTGAAGATACCAACGATACAATTATCAATGGATGGCTAAAAACTGGTGATTTAGGATATATGGATGAGGATGGATATATCTACATAGTTGATAGAAAAAAGGATCTAATTATCTCAAAAGGGATAAATATCTACCCAAGAGAGATTGAAGAGATTTTAATGAATAATCCTTTCATAAAAGCTGCAGCAGTTATAGGCAAAAAAGATGAGAAAAATGGAGAAATTCCTGTTGCCTATATAGAACTTGAAGAGGGAGCAAATGTTAATGAAAATGAGATAAAAAAATATCTCAAAGAGCATTTAGCAAATTTTAAAATCCCAAAATCTATATATTTTGTAGATGAGCTTCCAAAAAATGCTACTGGCAAGGTATTAAAAAGAGTTTTAAAAGAGAGGTTAAAAAATGAAAGATAAAAAGATAGCAATTGTTAGCATAGGTGGAGTTGGAGGATTTTTGGCTGCAAAATTGTCAGAAGTTTTAAAAGTTGATTTGATAACTTCAAATCCTAAAAATTTTGAAGATGGTATTGTTTTGATTAAAAAAGATAGACAAAAAGTTTATAAAAATTTTAATATCTACTCTACCCCACCAAAAGATAAAATCTATGATGCAATTATATTTACAACAAAAAGTTATGCTTTAAAAGATGCAGCAAAAAAAATGCTTCAAAATGTCTCAAAAGAGACTATAATTTTACCACTTCTAAATGGCATAGAGCCTTATGAGATATTAAAAGATATTTTTAAAAACTCATTAGTTGCAAAAGGAGCAATCTATATCATCTCAAACAAAATTGATAAAAACAAGATTCAATTAAAAGGAAAAGGTGCTTACATAGTTTTTGGGAAAGAGGATATTGAGCCTCTCACTTGGCTAAATGATATTTTTCAAAAAGCTGGCATCAAAACAAAACTAACAAAAGATATTGATAAAGAGATTTGGAAAAAGTATCTTTTTATTGCCTCAACTGCGGCTTTGACAACTTACTATAAAAAAAGTTTTGGAGAGATTGCAAAAGAGCATCTAAGTGAATTTAAAGAGCTTCTTGATGAGATTATCAAAATAGCAAACCAAAAAGGAGTAAATCTAAATGAAGAGGATAAAAAGAGAGCTATTGAGATTCTTTTAAAATCCCCTCCATCTTCAAAAACATCTATGCAGCTTGATTTTGAAAATAAAAACCAAAGCGAAATTGAAAATATTTTGGGCTATCTTGCAAAAGAGAGCCCAAATTCAAAGCTTTTTGAGATTTATGAATTGCTTAGGAGTGTTTAATACTAAGTGTTATGTGTTCAGTGCTAAGTGTTAAGTGTTAGGTGTGATTAATTTTAAAATTCTTAACGCTTAACACTAAAACGGATTTTATTTAACAAAAAATTAAAAGTTAATATCTGATAACTTTAAAAGCGCCTCAACATTTGGCTCTCTTTTTGCAAAAGCTTTAAAGCTCTCCATAGCTGGCCTACTTCCCCCTTTTGATAGCACCTCTTTGATAAAACTCTCGCTTATCTCATCATTATAGATACCACTATCTACAAAGATAAAAAATGCATCAGCGCTTAAAACTTCTGCCCACTTATAGCTATAATAGCCTGCTGCATAACCTCCTGCAAATATATGAGAAAATCCCCATTGGAACTTGTTATATTTTGGAGGTTTTATTACTGAAACCTCATCTCTTACTTCATCTAAAACTCTTTGAACCTCTTTGCTTGATTTTACTCCCATATGGATTAATATATCAAAAAGTCCAAACTCAAGCTGCCTTACCATCGCCATAGCAGATTGAAAATTTTTTGCTTTTTTTAACTTATCTATCATCTCTTTGCTTAGAGGCTCTTTTGTCTCATAATGGTATGCAAACTCTTTTAGAACCTCCTCTTCATATGCAAAATTTTCTAAAAATTGGCTTGGAAACTCTACTGCGTCCCACTCAACTCCAGATATTCCACTAACCATTGGCTCTTTTACTTGACTTAATAGATGATGAAGAGCGTGTCCCATTTCATGAAACAAGGTTACAATATCGCTGTGTCTTAATAGAGATGGGCTTTTCTTTGTTGATGGTGGAAAATTTGCTACGATAAAAGCTATAGGATAGATAGTTTTTCCGTTTTCATCAATATGGTGAGTTACCCACTCATCCATCCAAGCTCCACCCCTTTTACCCTCTCTTGCTTCTAAATCCAAATACACTCTCCCAATTAATTTTGAATCTTTGCTTATCTCATAACAGCTTACACTCTCATCCCATACAGTAGTTTTAACTTTTTCAAACTCCAATCCAAAGAGTCTATTTAAAAATCTAAATAGCCCATTAATAGTATTTTCTTTTTCAAAATATGGTCTATACTCATTATCATCAACTTTTAGCTTCTCTTTTTTTAGTTTATTGCTAAAATAGGCTATATCAAAAGCTTCTAAATCTTTATCAAACCCTTTTGATTTTGCAAATTCAGTTAGCTCTTCAAACTCTTTTTTGGCTTGAGGCTTACTTTTGGATGCTAAATCTTTTAAAAATGCTACTACTACACCAGGACTTTTTGCCATCTTTGTCTCTAAACTAAGCTCGGCATAGTTTTTAAATCCTAAAATTTTTGCTTTTTCATCTCTTAGAATTAAAATTTTTTCTATCAGCTCATCATTTTCAGGAGCTCTTGTTACATAAGCTTTGTAAAGCTCTTCTCTCTTTTTTCTGTTGCTTCCATAGGTCATATAGGCTATAAAACTTGGCTGCTTTAGAGTAAATCTATAATAGGTTTTTTCATCTTTTATAACTTTTGCAGCTTCAAGATCTCTTTTTGGAAACTCTTTTACATCATTAAAATCTTCTATTAGCATCTCATAACTATCAGTAGCTTTTAAAAGATTTTGAGCAAATTTTGATGTCAAGTTGCTAAGCTCAATGTTTATCTCTTTTAATTTTTTCTTTTTATCCTCTTTTAACCCTACTCCACTTAGCTCAAACTCTTTTAACAAATCTTTTAAAACCTTCTTTTCTTCACTATTTAAACTCTCTTTTTCTTTATCATAAATCTCTTTTAAAGATAGATATATTTTTTCATTCTGTCCAAGTTCAGTATGATATATACTAAGTTTTGGCAAAATATCATCATAAATTTCTTGAGTTTTTTTAGAGTTTTTTACATAGTTTAGATGAGATATTGGAGTAAAATAAAATCCTATTTTTTCTTCCATCAACTCAAGAGGTCTTACAAAATTTTTATAAGTTTTATTTTTTAGTTTCAAAAGTTCATCAATCTTTTTTATATTCTCTTTAATAGTTGTTAAAACAAGCTCTTTTTGTCTATCTAAATTTTCCTCATTTATGTTAAACTCTGAAAAATTCATTCACACCCCTTAATTTTTTTGGTTATTATATCATCTAAATTAGAGGTGCCCTTGAAAATTTTGCTACAATAAAAATTATTCAGTTAAAGGAGGAGTAATGGAGCAAAGAATTTTTGACCCAAGTCCAGATATAAAAAAAGTAGCAAGAATAAAAAGTATGGACGAGTATTGGAATTTAGTAGAAGAGGCTAAAAAGGATTATGAAGGTTTTTGGGATAGATATGCAAAAGAGAAAATTGATTGGTTTGAGCCATATGAAAAAGTTTTAGATGAAAGCAATGTGCCATTTTATAAATGGTTTGTTGGTGGAAAACTAAATGTTAGTTATCAATGTATAGATAGACATTTAAATTCAAAGAAAAACAAAGCTGCAATTATTTGGGAAGGTGAGAGTGGAGAAAAGAGAGTTATTACATATTTAGAGCTTTACAATGAGGTAAATAGATTTGCAAACCTTTTAAAAAATAGATTCGGTATAAAAAAAGGGGATAGAGTTGTTATCTATATGCCAATGATTCCTGAAGCTGCATTTGCAATGCTTGCTTGCGCGAGAATTGGAGCAATACACTCAGTAGTTTTTGGTGGATTTAGCGCAGAGGCATTAAGAGATAGGATAATTGATGCCAATGCAAAGCTAATTATTACAGCAGATGGAGCATATAGAAGAGGAAAACCATATATGTTAAAACCTGTTGTAGATGTTGCTCTATCAAAAGATTGTAAAAGTGTAGAGGCTGTATTGGTTGTTAGAAGAAACAATGAAGAAATAGAGTGGCATAAAAATAGAGATTATGACTATAATGAATTGATTCAAGAAGAGAGTCCAAAATGCGAGCCAGAGATTTTAGATAGCGAAGATCCACTATTTTTGCTATATACATCTGGTAGTACTGGAAAACCAAAAGGTGTTCAACACTCGCAAGCTGGATATATCCTTTGGGCACAGATGACAATGGAGTGGGTATTTGATCTGAAAGAGGAAGATACCTTTTGGTGTACTGCTGATATTGGCTGGATTACAGGACATACATATATCGTTTATGGACCTTTAGCAGCTGGCGGCACAACTTTGATGTATGAAGGAGTTCCAACCTATCCAGATGCTGGTAGATGGTGGAGAATGATTGAAGAGTATAGGGTAAATCAATTCTACACTGCTCCAACTGCAATAAGACTTTTGCATAAACTTGGAGCGGATGAACCAGATAAGTATGATTTAAGAAGCCTAAGAGTTTTAGGAACTGTTGGAGAGCCAATAAATCCAGATGCTTGGATGTGGTATTATATTCATGTAGGAGGAGAAAGGTGTCCAATCGTTGATACTTGGTGGCAAACAGAGACTGGCGGTCATATGATAAGCCCACTTCCGGGAGCAACTCCAATTAAACCAGGTTCAGCTACATTTCCACTTCCAGGAATCTTTGCTGAGGTTATTGACCAAGAAGGAAATAGAAAAGCTACAAACGAAAAAGGGTATCTTTGTATAACAAAACCTTGGCCAAGTATGATTAGAACTATATGGAATGACCCAGATAGATTTGTAAATAGCTATTTTGGAGTATGCAAAAAAGATGGAAAACCAGTATATTTTAGTGGAGATGGCGCAATCTATGATGAAGATGGTTATATCTGGATTACAGGAAGAGTTGATGATGTTATAAATGTAAGTGGTCATAGACTTGGAACTGCAGAGATTGAAGCTGCTATAGGTCATCATCCAAGAGTTGCAGAGTGTGCAGTAGTTGGAAAACCTCACGATGTAAAAGGTGAGTCTGTTTTTGCATTTGTTGTATTAAAAGATGATGAAGGTATAGCAGATGAGACTGAGATTATAAAAGAGATAAATGAGATAATTACAAAAGATATTGGAGCTATTGCAAAAGCTGATGAGATTGCATTTGTTCCAGGGCTTCCTAAAACAAGGAGTGGGAAGATAATGAGAAGAATTCTAAGAGCTATAGCAAAAGGTGAAGAGATTAAACAAGATACCTCAACTTTAGAAGACCCAAGTGTAGTTGAAAAGATTTTGCAAATAGTAAAATAGCTGGAGATTTTCTCCAGTTATTTAAATACTACATCTATATTTATATTAAACTCCTCTTCATACCGCATTTTTACATTTATAGATAAAGCTTAATTTTGCAACGTCCATTACTTTTGCTATTTTTTAAAACAATGGTTTTATTGCTGCATTTTGGAGATATACCACTTTGAACTTTAGATAGATTATTATTTTTTATTTTAAAAAGAGATAGTAAGCATAACTACAAGAGTAGCAAATATAATAATTACAATAGAAAGATATATCTACTCTCTTGAAAATACACTTGAGGTAGCACAAATAGTTTGAAGCATATATTTGGCATCTAAACTACCTTTCCTATCTGCTTTCTTCCACCATCTTATAGCCTCTTTTTCATCTTTTTTAACACCATATCCTTCATAATAACACATTCCTATATAATATAGAGCCTCTTTATCATCTTTTAACTGTTTAAAAATCTCTAAAGCCTCTTTATATCTCTCTTTTTCAAACAACTCTATAGCTTTTTTTAACATTTTTATCCTTTGAATAGATTAGGACACCTCTAATATATTATATCGAAACTTTAGTCGTTTTTTATACGAAGAATAGGTTATGAAGGAAGAAGCATAAGCGCTTTTAGCACTTATGCTGCAAGTGAAAATATTTTTATATAGCTTATTTTTGATTTTCCATTTTTTTCAAACTAAATTCTACAAATTTATATGAGCACCAAATAAGTATTGGCCAACTAACTAACCATAGTGTTTCTGTTAAATAATCCATAATTTTCTCCTAATAATGAGTTTCTGATTCTACTTCTTCTATTGTCATCTTTGTTTTATCTAATGATCTCCAAGCTATTGCAATATATAGGATAACAAAAGGAACCATTAAAGATACAACACTCATAGCTGCAAGTGTATAATAACTTCCTGAACTATTTTGAATTGTTAGAGAACTTTGTGGATCAGCTAATGAAGGATAGTAAGCTGAATTATCCAATCCTAATATTATAAATAGACTAAAAACTACAAGAATAACACCCAAAGATGAAATCCAAAAAGCTTTATCATTGCCTTTTATAGCACCACTATATACTCCATAAACAAAAGACAAAACGCCAACAAGAAGTAGGATAGCAACAATTGGCATATCCATTAATGAGTGGAAAAATTTCATATGTTCTACACTAACTATTAATGTTTTAGGATCATATCTAAAACCATCCATAGTTAATATTTCATATGTAACATACAAGAAGAAAATCAAAAATAGAACAAAATTTACTTTTACAACCTTTTTAGCTCTCTCATTAATAGCTGGAACATCTACTGTATTTAGAAAATATAGTCCAGCTTGTGTTCTTGCAAGAAAGACTAACATAAGACCAAATGCATCATTAAAAGGATTTAGAATCGCTTCAAGTCCATAACTGCCAACTGTCCAGTGTGAGAGATGGTTTTCATTAACAACAAAATTGCCTCCAGTAAAAAGGGTGGCTACTGCTGCACCAATCAAAAATATACCTACACTTCCATTTATATAGAGTAAAATCTCATAAAAACGCTCTCCAAATAGATTGTTTGGTTTTTTTCTATATTCATAAGATACTGCTTGAACTATGAAACAGAACAAAATTGCCATCCAAACATAATACGCACCACCAAAGCTCACTGAATAAAAAAGTGGGAATGCTGCAAAAAGGCCTCCACCAAATAGAACAAGAGTCGTAAAAGTAAGCTCCCATCTTTTGCCAATTGCATTTACTAAAACATCTCTCTCTTCTTCTGTTTTACCTAAAGTATAAAGTAGAGTTTGTCCACCTTGAACAAAAGTCAAAAAGACAAATAGGGCTGCTAAAAGACTTACTACTATCCACCAGTATTGTTGTAACATTAAATAACTAAACATTTTACTCTCCCTTTGGTCCGATTTTTATTGCTTTTAACATAATGCCAACTTCAGCTATAAGCAAACCTGTAAATACTATTGCAAACAACCAAAAAGTAATCATAACATTTGTTGAACTTATATTAGATACAGCTACATTTACTGGTAAAAGATCTTGAATTGTCCATGGCTGACGACCTACTTCTGCTACTACCCATCCAAGCTCTGCAGCAATATATGCCAAAGGTATACTTATGATTGATAGACGAAGAAGACACTTTTTATCTTCAATCTTGTTTTTAATTGTATAGTAGTATACAAGTATCATAAGAAGAACAAACCAAAAACCAAGTGTAACCATTGTATGGAAACTATAAAATGTTATAGGAACATTTGGCACTGCATCTGTATCTTTTTCTAAGTAGCCATATCCCATGTAAGGCTGATTTTTCTTAAATATTTCAAGTGCTTTTGAAGCATTCATCATATCTTTTTCTTTTTTATACATTTTATAATCATGCAATGCAGCAATAGCGACTTTTCCTCTTTTTATCTTTTCAGCAATTGGCATGATGCCATACTCTTTTTTTCCTTGAATCAAATCATCGATTCCAGGAACAAAAGAGTTTAATCTATGATACCCTAAAATTGATAGTGTATCTGGAATCTCAATTTTAAAAATAAAAGGATCTTTTTTATCACCAATCTCTTTTTCAGGATTTAACATACCAACAGCTATGATTCCTGCACGCTTTTCCCCATCATATAACCCTTCCATTGCTGCAAGTTTCATAGGCTGATGAAGTGTCACTTGATGAGCTGATTCATCCCCTAATACAACTGTATATATAGAAGCAACAAGCCCAAAGCTTGAGGCTACAAGCATGCTCTTTTTAGCAAAATCTATATCTCTTTTTTTCAAAAGATACCATGCACTAATACCTACAACAAAAATAGCTGAAAGTATATATCCAGAACTAACTGTATGTAAAAATTTACTTACTGCATTAGGATTTAAAAGCACAGCCCAAAAGTTTTCCATCTCATTTCTTGCTGTATCAGGATTAAAATGCATTCCTACAGGATGCTGCATCCAACCATTGGCAACTAAAATCCATAGTGCTGAAAGATTTGAACCTATAGCAACAAGCCAGGTAGATAGCAAGTGAGCTTTTTTACTAACCTTATTCCATCCAAAAAACATTACAGCAAAAAATGTAGACTCAAGGAAAAATGCCATTATTCCTTCAATAGCTAGAGGTGCTCCAAAAATATCGCCGACAATCCAAGAGTAGTTTGACCAGTTTGTTCCAAACTCAAACTCCATTATAATTCCGGTTGCAAGCCCTATGGCAAAGTTTATACCAAAAAGCTTCATCCAAAATTTAGTAATCTCTTTCCACTTTTCATCACCAGTTTTGACATAGATTGTCTCCATAATCGCTATTATGAATGATAAACCGAGCGTAAGCGGTACAAAAAGCCAGTGATAAAGCGCAGTAAGAGCAAATTGTGCTCGCGACCAATTTACAAGCAAATCAGTGTGTTCCATGATTTTTCTCCTTTATTAGTTGATTTAATATATACTCACTTCTTTGTTTATCATTTGAAAAATTCTCTTTTAAGATATTAGGGAAAAATAGCAGTTTAATAACAACAAAAAAGATAAAGAGCTTGATAGCTATTATCACCCATAAGGTTTTACCAATCTTCATATTTTTAAAACCATCATAATATAGAAAAAAGATATTTTTAAATAAACCAATAATTTTTTTCATATTGTAATACTATTCCAAACAGAATTAATGTTATATGAGTAATTATTATTATTTTTATTTTTTATGCTTATAATTAGATAACTATGATTTGTATCTACACCAAAACAGTTACATAGTATCCAAATTTTATTAATTTACAAATATACAATTTGAAATTTGATATAATTGTTAGAGGTACTCATCAATTAAAAAGGATAGAGATGAAGCTATGTGTTGCTTTAGATTTGCCAACTAAAAATGAGAATTTACAATTAGCAAAAGAGTTAAGAGATTTTGATATATGGTTAAAAGTTGGATTTAGAAGCTTTATTAGAGATTCAAAAGAGTTTTTAAAAGATTTAAAAGAGATAAATGATAATTTTAAAATATTTTTAGATTTAAAACTATACGATATTCCAAACACTATGGCTGATGCTGCCCAAGAGATTGCAAAACTTAATATTGATATGTTCAATGTCCATGCAAGTGCAGGAAAAAAAGCGATGCAAACTGTTATGGCAAGATTAAAAGAGTTTACAAATAGACCACTTGTTTTAGCTGTAACTGCTTTGACATCTTTTGATGATGAAAGTTTTAAAAAGATTTATGGAAAAAGCATTAATGAAAAAGCTAAAGAGTTTGCAATAGAGGCATATGAAGCAAAACTTGATGGCGTTGTTTGCTCAGTGCATGAGAGCAAAATGATAAAAAAGATAACAAATAAAGATTTTTTAACTTTAACTCCTGGGATTAGACCTTTTGGCGAAAACTCAAATGATCAAAAAAGAGTTGCTGATCTCAACAAGGCAAAAGAGAGTTTAGTGGATTTTATAGTTGTTGGAAGACCAATATATCAAGCAAAAAATCCAAAAGAGGTTGTAGAAAAAATATTGACAAATATCTAAAAATTACCTATAATTTCAATCCTCTTTGGACAGGTGGGTGAGCTGGCTGAAACCACACCCCTGCTAAGGGTGCGTACCCTTGCGGGTACCGAGGGTTCGAATCCCTCCCTGTCCGCCAGTATATCTTTTCTTATATTTTTATTTTTCAAATGAAAAAATCTCCAAAAACCCAATGACTTTAAATAGCATCACTATTGAACAAATATCATAAACGAAGCAATCAACAAAGCAAATAGAATTGTTATAACAAAACTGTTTGAAAGCTTTAATAGCCCTTTTATCAAGAGTTTGCCACGATAGATAATCCCGACTCTACTGCTTTTAACCTTAGAGCAAAATTATTTTACAGGATTTATTTAGACACTACAATTATTAGAATTTTTTCCAAAAAGAGCTACTAAAAAGCACGAAGACTGTGTAACATTCCAATCTGCCTATGATCATAGCCACGGAAAGAAAGATTTTATCAAAATCAGAAAAAAAAGAGAAATTATCGGCAGGACCGACCATAGAAAAACCAGGACCAACATTGCCGACAACTGCAAATGCACCCGAAATTGCAGTCATAGCATCATATCCCCGTGCATAAATATAAACAGTTACAATTGCAACAGTAATCATAAAAAGTATAAAAAATCCAAAAGTAGAAGACAAAATTCTCTCTTTTTGTTTCACTCCATCAATAAAAACAGAAATAATCATATTTGGATGTATTATTCTTTTAAGTTCACAAGAGAGTGTTTTAAAAATAATAATGTGACGAATGATTTTGATACCACCGGCAGTAGAGCCTGCATTGCCGCCAATTAAAAGTCCTATAAATATAATAGCAATAGCCAAGTGTGACCAAGAGCCATAATCAATAGTTGCAAAGCCTGTTGTTGTCATTACTGAAGCTATAGTAAAAGATGAATGCTTTAAAGCATCATAAAAAGAGTCTCCGCTTATATCTGTATGTACAAAGCTTAAAGCAAGACTTAGCACAATAAATATAATCAAATACCATTTAACCTCTTCTGTTTTGTAACCACTAAGATCTTTATAATAAAGCTTTAAATGTGCCAAGAAGTTTATACCTGAAAGCAACATAAAAACTATTGTTGTCCAAATAATACCATCATTATTGCTAAAATAGCCCAAAGAGTCATTTTTAGTAGAAAAACCGCCTGTTGAGACTGTGGAGAAAGCATGATTTATAGCATCAAACCAGTTCATTCCAAAAAACTTCAAAAGTATAATGTCAACAAGCGTTAAGATTACATAGACTATCCACAGATTTAATGCTGTATCTTTGATTTTCGGTGTCATTTTTTCAAGCGTTATACCTGTTGATTCGGCTTTAAAAAGAGAAAGACTTCCTGTAGGATTTATAATAGGCAAAAGCCCTACACCAAGGACAATAACACCAAGTCCACCAAGCCAATGCATCAAGCTTCTATGAAAAAGTATCAAATGAGGCAAAGCTTCAATATTTGTATAAACTGTTGCTCCTGTGGTTGTAAATCCACTAATTGCTTCAAAAAATGAAGATGCAAAAGATACATTTGTATATAAAAACAGAGGTATGGCTCCTGCAATTCCAAGTAGTATCCAAAGTAAATTAACAACTAATATACTCTCTTTTATCTTCAAATTAATCTCATGCTTTCTTAACCATAGCCATACTAAAAAATTGACAAGAAAGAACAAAACATCATAAAGCAAAAATTTTTCATATCTTTCTTTATAAACAAAACCGACCAAAGCATCAAGCAAAAAAATCAAAGAAACAGTAATATTGATAAGTGAAAGAATTTTTAATACATTTTTATAGTTCATAAATCCATTCTTTTACTTTTGTGCTATCCTTCATTCTACAAAATACGACAATCAAATCATTCTCTTTAAGTTGCATCTTTTCACTAATAGTGTACATCATATTGTCTCGTATACAAAAAACTTTCGTCTCCTCCAAAGCCAAAGGTTTGATAATTTTATTGATTAGTTTAGATGATGGAAAAATTTTACGCATCAAAACTACAGCCTTAGCTCCACAATAAATTTTTTGAATAACAATACCGGTAGAACCTATCTCTTCCATAATTGTATTATATGCACTAATTTTAGGACCTCTCGCAACAACAATACCCAATGAGTGCATCAGATTGTAATACTCCATTTCATTGTTAATTGCTACAACTTTCTTTATTCCCCTCTCTTTTGCCTCAAGACATTTTATGATATTGTGCTCATCATTATCCATAGCTGCTATAAAAATATCGGCACTATCTAAACTTTCATTTTTAAAAATATCATGAGAACTATATTTATAGTTAATTATAGAAGCCTTGCCTTTTAACTCCTCATCTGCAATTTTACAAAGTTTTAAATCTTTTTCTACTAATTTTACTTCTCTATCCATTTTGATAAGCTCTTTTGATATTGCAACACCAAGCTCTCCTCCGCCAAAAACAACACACTTTTGAATATTCATAGTGTCGTCTAAATCCAATTTTTGACATACCTGCCTAATTTCACTCTCATCACCAAAAAAATAAACAAGATCATTGGGAAGTATTTCAATATTTTCATCAGGAATAAAAAAATTCTTTTTACGCTCAATACCCACTATTTTAAAAAGCTCAGAATATATAGTTTGGGGTTGGGTCATACTTGAAACCCTAACAGAGATAAGTTTATATGGTGTATATTTAAAAAATTTTACATTATTGGCTTTGGGGTACTTCAAAAGTAATGACAAGGTTTGAGAAGTAAGTTTTAAAGGAAAAACCACTTTATCAACATTAAGCTTTTTTTGAATAATTTCTTCTTGAAAAAAATATTTCTGCAATCTTATAAATTTTCTTTTTACATGCAATACGGCATCTATCATCATTGCAGAGACAAGATTGGCATTGTCATTATTTGTCACTGCTATAAAAAGATCAATTTCTTGATCTGTAAATCTCTTATAGGTATTTACATCTTCTACATTTCCACGAATCGGCAGAATATCTAAACTTTCTTGTATTCTATCCAAAGCCTGTGAATTTTTATCAATTATCGTAACATTATGCCCAATGCTGAGTGTTTTAGCAAGATTAAAACCAACCTTTCCGGCACCGGCAATAATAATATTCATAAGGAAACTCCTTAAAAAACTAACTAATTATATCACAATGGTTATATTTTTTGATATTTATATAACATTTTCCTGCAACAATAATTCTCTTATCTTTTTTATATATAGAAAAATTCCAAACTAAGATGATCTTTGATAAATTTTTCTTTTTGCTTCATTAAAAGAAGACATGTAACTGATAGCATTCCTTCGTTAAATACTGTCGCTTTATCAAGTTTTATCTAATGTGGTATGAAAAATTAATCATATAAAAATTTTTAATTTAGTTTGGTATAATTATCGCATATAAACAAAAGGGGTCTTCAATGGTAGAGTTTTTAAAAAGAGCAATGGATTGGGTATTGGAAAAAGAGGCTGAAGCTGCAAAAAAATGCGCTATAAATCCTGAAGATATAGAGAAGCAAATAGAGCTTGTAAAATCAAAAAGAGATGAACTTCGCAAAAAATTTGAAGAAGAAGATGCAGAGTTTGAGCATATACTAAGCAGGCTCGCACTTATAAAATCAAACGCAAATCAGTGCAAAGAATAGGTTCAGTATGCAAAATATTATAGAAGCTATTATATTTGGATTTAGTGCAATACTCAATTACAAAATAATAAAGCGTGCTTTGACAATCGGATTTATTGTTACACTAATTTGGTCAGTTATAGGTTATTTTTTATGGGATGAGTTAGTCTCTTTTGGAGCATATTTTATTGATTTGGTACCTTTTAGTATGCTGCGCTCCAACGGAGCATGGATTCTCTCTTTTTTCTTATGGTTTATTCTTGTGTTGATAAGTTTTGCTCTGATTTTATCATTTTTTGGAAATATGATTTTAGAGAGAATTCCCAAAGAAAAATATAGTTCATTTACTTTACTAATAGTATTTGCGAGTGCTCTGTTTTGGTCTATAGTCTGGTTTTATCAAGGCTCTTATATGCATACGCAGTTTTTAAGGCTGCTTAATTGGTTGCCGTTTGAAACAGTGAAGGAAAGTCTTGCTTATTTATTCGGACTATACATTATCTATTCTTGTATTATTATAACAATGCTTTTTGTCACAAGTTTTTTTAGCAAAGGATTACTTGAAGATATTAAAGATAAATATTTTCCTAATGAAGATTTTTTGGAGGAAAATGAAATAAAAATAAGCGAAAATAGAGTGCTTGATGTCATAATTTACATAATAGTTTCAATTGTCGCTTTTCCTTTGCTTTTTATTCCTATTGTCAATTTTATTTTACAACTTGGTTTATGGATTTGGTTGATTAAAAATACTTTTGTCAATGATAGTGCAGCTTTAGTTATACCAAATGAGAAAAGAGCTAAACTCTCTGAGCATAAAAGTGGTTTTTTTGCAATTAGTACAGTAACAGCACTTTTTAACTTTTTACCTATTTTTAATATCTTTGGGCCGTTTTTTGGTGAAATTGCAATGTTTTATTATCTTAATCAGATTGAAAAAGAGTTGTAGATAAAATTTTAAAAACATTTGTAAAATGTAAAAATGTAGCATTTTACTTTTTTGTTTTTTTGCACATTCTCACATAACAGATGTTATTTAAATAAATTGCATTTCAAATCAATATAAGCTTTGATATAATTTATTACCTTAGCTTAAAAGAGTTTTTTATCATAGATTGATATGAGTGTATTAAAATAATAGCTTATATAGGCCATTGGTTACTCTTTAGCTATAGTGATATATTAGATGTGGATTTAAAATATTTTATATCTTTTATTAATAAAACAAAAGAGATCATAGCTATACAAAATGATACCTAATAAAATCACAATACAAAACAAAACAGCAGCGCCCAATAAAAAAGCTATAATCGGAGATATAAGTAAAAATATCCAAATATTATCTGTTATTGCAGTTGGATCAAATATAGCAATAGTTATAAAACCTATTAGATAGCATAATAAATAAAAATGTTTATCTATAAAATTATACATAGAGTTATTATAACAAAATTGTTTGCAAAAATAGTTTATTATAAGCTTTTATCATCAAATAAAAAACTCCTATTTACACATTTTTATCAAAATCAAAAATTACTTTTAAAACATTACCAATAGTACCAATAAACCCCAATATCATAATAAAGGCCGACACATATACTCCATACATTGCACCAAAAACAATATCAATTGATATGCCAATTATTAAAGATAATAAAAATAAGCCCATTAACGACTCAATATAATAAAAAAATTCTCTCATATGAAATTTTAGCATAAAAAGATGAGTTTGATACAATTTGCTACTCAAGATTTTTAGACATTTTAGCTAAATTTATAAGTTTTATATATAATAAAGAGATTAAAAAGAGTTAATTATTGTTGATTTTATAGAATTAAAAATTTTGTAAAAAATAGGTATGAAAAAAAAGATACTAAAGCTTATTGCAAAAGCCAAATTGTAATCTTTCTCTTCACTCCAGTAGATATTTATGAAAAAGGTTAGTATTAATGAAAGGGTAAAAGATGTCATTGAAAACTTTGGGAATTGGTGTTGTAATTGGAGCAACTGTTTCTTCATCTTTTAAATCCTCAATCTCTACTCCATATAATAGCATAAATCAGCTTAAAGAAAATATAAATAAAAATAGAACTAAAAAAGCAAATTTGAAGCTTTAAGATTAGTTTCAAACCAAGATGAGCTTTGATATAATTTGTTATGAAAAAAAGTATTTTTTCCGAATGCAGAAAAACATGAGGATAGTGTTTTTTGGGGTTTAAAACTTTTTGTAGAATACTATATATCTAAAAATGGCTTCATTGCATATGATACACTGTTTAGTTATGCATACACACATTATCACGACCATGTAAAAGATTACAGCACTTTACGATGTAAATGTAAAGCTATTTGGAATTGGTATGATGAACGCGGTTGGAAACCAACAAAATATGCAAGAAAATTTACAGACGAGGAGTTGAAAATGTCAAGACAAGATCACATAAAAAAAGTCCATGAAAAGAGAGTTAACGAAACATACAAAAAAGTTGTAAATACACTTACGGGGTTGTTTGCTGAAGAAACATACAAGAAGAAGGATGGAACTTGGAATATATCAAAAATTGCAAAAGATTTAAAAATGGATAGAAAAACAGTTTCTAAGTATATCAAAAAGTTTGAAAATGAAAACAAACAAAATGAAAATTGAACTAACAAAAGATGAAATACAAACTATCGCTAACACCCTTTTTGAGTTTGTGGAAGATAATAAGCAAGAGATTACGCGTGAAAACGAGTTAGAAAAAATTAGAGTATTATACAAAAAGTTGTATAATATTGTAAATCAAAAAAATACAAAGGAGAATAAATGCAAGA
>CAJXMB010000017.1 GCA_913056105.1 uncultured Nitratiruptor sp.
TTTCTTCTAATACTTCTAATTTCTTCTTCTATCTAAACACATTTTAATCCTTCTTTTGTTATACTAACTCATAATAATTTAGTATAAAAGGAAGAGTATGCTTTTATTTACACCTGGACCAACTCCAGTTCCAGAAAATATTCGCCAAGCCATGGCTAAAGAGACTATCCATCATAGAACCCCAGAATTTAGTAAAATTTTTAAAGAGGCAAGAGAGCTACTTTTAGAGCTTTTAAAAACTGATGAAGTTGTTATGTTAAGCTCAAGTGGAACTGGTGCCATGGAGGCATCAGTAACAAATCTATGCCATAAAAAAGCGCTAACTATAAATGCAGGAAAATTTGGTGATAGATTTGGCAAAATCTGTAAAGCTCACAACATTGAACATATTGAGTTAAAATATGATTGGGACACTCCTTGTGATGTTGATGAGGTTGAAAGAGTAGTTAAAGAGAACTCAGATATTGATGCGATTTTTTTGCAAATTTGTGAAAGCTCAGGTGGACTTAGACATCCAGTTGAAGAGGTTGCAAAAAGAGTTAAAGAGATAAGAGATGATATCATAGTCGTTGCAGATGGAATTACAGCAGTTGGCGTAGAGCCGATAGATACTACAAATATTGATGCATTGATTGCTGGAAGTCAAAAAGCTTTGATGCTTCCTCCAGGTTTAGCTATGATAGGGTTAAGTCAAAGAGCTATTGAAAAAATAGGAAGTGGAAAAGGATTTTATTTTAACCTTGCAAATGAGTTAAAAAAACAAAAAGATGCAACTACCGCTTTTACTCCAGCTACTACGATAATCATAGGTTTAAGGGAGATTTTAAAAGAGATTAAAAAGTATGGTTTTGAATATCTTTATGAAGAGACCAGTAAAAGAGCATTAGCAACAAGAGAGGCACTAAAAGCAATTGGTCTAAAAATCTATCCTAAAAAACCTGCAAACTCAATGACGGCAATTTTTGATGAAAATGCTGAAGAGATTAGAAACATTTTAAAAACAAGATATGGGGTAAATATTGCAGGTGGTCAAGAGCATCTAAAAGGAAAACTATTTAGAATCAACCATATGGGGCTTATAAAGCCATATGAGGCAGCTTGGGTTGTTAATGCAATAGAGAGAGCATTGGATGATATAGGTAGATTAAAATATAGTGGTATAGCAAATAAAATATTTAATGAGTTAATAAAATGATTTATGAACATGAGATTCCAAAAGGTGCAAGACTATATTTTGGAAAGAGTGCAAAACTAAAAAGAGATATTGAGCAAAAAGTTAGTGATATTTTATATAAAAATGGTTTTGAGGAGATTCTAACTCCACTATTTTCATACCATCAGCATCTAAGTTTAGATGATGCAAAAGAGTTGATTAGAGTTTTTGATGAAAAAAATAGAGATTTAACTCTAAGAGCTGATTCAACAATCGATGTTGTAAGAATTCTTACAAAAAGAGTAAATATTGATAATAAAAAGTGGTTTTATATTCAACCAGTTTTTAGATATCCAACATATGAGTTTTATCAAATAGGCGCAGAGATTTTAGGAGAATCTCAAGTAACTGAGGCTTTGAAAAATGTAATTGAGATTTTTAAAACTCTATCAATTGAGCCTCTTTTACAAATATCAAATATCAAAATAGCAAAAATTTTAAATCAAGATTATAAGATTCCTTTAGAGGTTTTAAGAGATTCAAATATTGAGTATCTATTGAAAAGTGAAAATAGTTGGATAAAAGAGCTCATCTATTTAAAAAGGGTAAAAGATATCGATAATATAGCAGGTTTGCTTCCAGAAAACATCAAAGAAGAGCTTTTAAAGATTAAAGAGCTTTCAAAAAATATTGATTATAACAATATAATTATTGCACCTTTATACTATGCAAAGATGAGATATTATGAAAATCTATTTTTTAGATTTATAGATAAAAACTCAACTCTTTGCATGGGTGGAGAGTATATTAGTAATGATACTAAAGCGTCAGGATTTTCAATATATACAGATAGTTTAATTGAAATTTTAAAAAAGAGGTTTAAATGAGAGCAGATTTGATAGTTGGTATTCAGTGGGGAGATGAAGGAAAAGGGAAAATTGTTGACCTGTTGGCACAAAATTATGATATTGTATGCAGATATCAAGGCGGGCATAATGCAGGTCATACAATAGTTGTAGATAATAAAAAGATTGCACTTCATCTAATTCCTTCAGGCATACTAAATCCAAAAGCTGTAAATATTATAGGAAATGGGGTTGTAGTTAGTCCTTCGGCTCTTTTAAAGGAGATGGAGCAGTTTGATAATTTGGATGGAAGATTTTTCATAAGCGATAAAGCTCATCTAATCTTTAAGTATCATGAAGAGATAGACAGAGCAAGAGAGAGATTAAGAGGAAAAAATGCAATCGGCACAACAGGTAGAGGAATAGGTCCAGCATATAGTGATAAAATAAGCAGAATGGGGCATAGAGTTGGGGAGTTAAAAGATGTTGATAGGCTTCTTGAAAAGATTTTAGAATATTTTAATGCAAACAGAGCATATTTTGAAGCTCTCTCTATAGAGACTCCATCAAAAGATGAGTTAAAAAAAGAGCTCTTACTTTACAAAGAAAAGCTTTTGCCTTTTGTTATAGATGCAACTAACTATCTATGGGAGATAATGGATTTGGATGAGCATAAGATTTTGCTTGAAGGTGCTCAAGGAACGATGCTTGATATTGACCATGGAACATATCCATATGTTACAAGCTCAAACACAATTGCAGCAGGAGCTTGTAGCGGGCTTGGATTATCTCCAAAAGATATAGGAAAAGTTACAGGTATAGCAAAAGCATATTGCACAAGAGTTGGAAATGGGCCTTTTCCTACTGAAGATTTAGGAGAGGATGGTAAAAAACTTGCTAAAAATGGAGATGAGTTTGGAACAACTACAGGAAGACCAAGAAGGTGTGGCTGGTTTGATGCAGTTGCAGCAAGATATGCGTGTAGGTTAAATGGTTGTGATGAGATATCTTTGATGAAGCTTGATGTTTTAGATGGCTTTAAAAAGATAAAAATATGCACTGAATATAGATATAATGGCGAAATAATAGACTATGTTCCAGCTGATTTAGAAAATGTAGAGCCAATCTATCAAGAGTTAGATGGTTGGGAGAGTGTCAAAGGAGTTAGAGAGTATTCTAAACTCCCAGTAGAAGCAAAAGAGTATATTGAGGTTATTGAGGATTTGATAAAAACTAAAATTACTCTTATTTCAACAAGTCCTGATAGAGCTGATACGATAATAAGAAAATAGGAGATTTTATGAGACTTAGATTACCTCATGCGCCTTATGTTGCAAATAAGATTGCTATTGACCTTGCGAATAGTAAATTTGTCAAACTAACAAAAGGGATTGAGCCAGTTGCAAAAATTGCTCAAGAGATTTTAGAAGAGGACTTGAAAAAAGAGCATGCGTTAGAAGAGCATGTAAGAGAAATTATAGAAGAGAATGAAGAAGATATTGAGTTTATGTTAGCAGACCAAAAACAGCTCTTTTGGATGATAAAGAAGAGATTGGCTCCAGAGTATGATGTGATTTTAAATTATGAAGATAGATTTAATCATATATCACATAAAATATTGGATGTTTTAAAAGAAGAGGGTTTAATAAAGTTTAATGTACCAGAAAATAGAGTAAAAAATATAATTTATGATGCAATAGAGGGTTATATCAAAGCTTATGATGAAATTGAAGATGTTGTTCTTGAGAAGATATCAAACTATAAAAGAAAGTTGATTCCAGGCTCTGAAGAGTATGAATTGATATTTAAAAAGTTATATGAAGATGAATTGAAAAAAAGAGGTATGTTTTAGGGGAAAATTATGCAAAAAGTTTGGCTATATCTTGAAAATGGGCTGTTTTTAGAGGCAAAAAGTTTTGGAAGTGAAGGTACAAAAGTTGGGGAGTTGGTTTTTAATACCTCAATGAGTGGATACCAAGAGATTATTAGTGACCCAAGTTATGCAGGACAATTTATTCTATTTACAATGCCAGAGATTGGCAATGTTGGAGTAAATAGTGATGATTTAGAAAGCAGTGGCGCATTTGCAAAAGGGGTAGTTGTTAGAAACTATCAAAAAAGATATTCAAATTTTAGAGCCGAAGATTCTCTTGAGAATTTTTTAAAAAAATATGATGTTTTAGGGATTTGTGATATAGATACAAGATTTTTAACAAAAGTTTTAAGAGAAGAGGGCTCTTTGATGATGGTTGCCTCTACAGAAATTAGCGATAAAGAGGAGTTAAAAAGAGTTTTAGAAAGTTCTCCTAGAATTGAAGAGATAAACTATATCAAAGAGGTTAGCACAAAAGAGCCATATATTCACAAAAGCGCAACTTATGATGCAAAAGAGTTTAGATATAAAACTCCTCCTACTCCAAAAGCCAAAATTGTTGCAATAGATTTTGGTGTTAAAAGAAATATTTTAAACTACTTAACAGAAGCAGAGCTTGAAGTGGAGGTAATACCTTATAACTTTGATGAAGAAGAGTTAATAAAAAGGTATGAACAAAGAGAGATTGATGGAGTCTTTTTATCAAATGGACCAGGAGACCCGCTTATATTAACAGGTGTTCATAAAAAGATTCAAAGGCTTATAGATGCAAACATCCCAATGTTTGGAATCTGTTTGGGCCATCAGCTTCTATCAATATCACATGGATTTCCAACTTACAAACTAAAATTTGGCCATCACGGAGGAAATCATCCAGTAAAAAATGAAAAGAAAAATAGAGTTGAGATAACCGCTCAAAATCATAACTATAATGTTCCAAAAGAGATAACAAAAATTGCTGATGTTACTCATAAAAACCTATTTGATGATACAATAGAAGGGTTAAAATATAAAAACTCTTTGATATTTTCTGTTCAGCACCACCCAGAAGCTAGTCCAGGACCACATGATAGTGCTTATATATTCAAAGATTTTGCAAAAATGGTTATAGAAAATAGACAAAAAAGAGCTATTTAACACAAAATTAACTTTTGTTTGGAATAATTCTCCTAAACACTGTTTAGGAGGTTTTTTATGAAAAAAGAGATTCTACTTTCAATCTTTCTTTGTTCAACTATTTTTGCAGATGCAATTAATATAGAAAAAGTTATTGTTGAGAGTGAACCAGAAGCTATACAATCTTCCAAAGAGGTAGACAAAGAGGAAGTAAAATTTACAAAGCAGCAAGATTTAGGAGAGATTCTTTTTGAGACAACTCCAGAGATAAATTTAGTAAGAGCCAGTGCTATTGGAAATGATTTGATTTTAAGAGGATTTAAAAGAGATGATATAAATGTCTTGATTGATGGAGCAAAAATTTATGGCGGGTGTCCAAATAGGATGGATCCACCAGCTATGCATATTTCAGCCTCTCAGATAGAAAAGGTAAATATAAAAGAGGGGCCTTTTGATGTTGAAAACTTTGGAAGTATGGGAGCAATGATAGATGTAAAAACAAAAGACCCTAAAAAAGGATTTAGTACAAATCTATCTTATGTATATGGAAGTTTTGATTATAATAAACTCTCTATTAGCACAAATGCAGGAGATGATAATATAAAAGCTTTGTTTGGATACTCAAGAGAGACAAGTAACCAATATGAAGATGGAGATGGAAAAACCTTAGTGCAGCAGCAGTGGGATAAATTATCAAAAACAGATAAAAATAGATATCAAAACAGATATAAAGATGCAAGAAGTTATTTAAGAGATAGTTTTTGGAGCAAAATATTAACTAATATTAAAGATAATCAAGAGTTAAAATTAAGTCTTTATAAAGATAGGGCTACAAATGTTTTATATCCAGCTTTTCAAATGGATGCACAACTTGATGAAACTTCTATGATTAATGGCGAATATAACATTTTAAATCTATCAAAATTTTCAAAAAAACTAACATTTAAAACTTACTATTCACATGTAAGACACGATATGGGTACAGAGTTTAGAGAGTATGGAGTGCCAGCTACTGATGCAAATGGTAAATATAGAACTCATAGAGTAAGAAGCACAATGGAGGGATTTAAATTAGAAAATAGCTTTGATATGTATAAAATATTTTGGAAAATAGGTGTTGATATAAGTAAAAGAAATTGGGATGGAGTCTGTTTAAATGAGCCAAGCGAGACTCCAAAGCAGGTTAGAATCCCAGATGTTGATACTAAAAATAGAGCAATCTTTCTAAAAGGAATTAAAAAAATTGAGAATTTAACTATCAAGCTTGGGGCAAGATATGATAAAACTGATATTGATGCAAAAAAATTCAACGATCCAACTATTTTAACAAATCAAGCTATTCAAGACTATTATAAAGATAAACATAGCAAAGATTATAACGATTTGAGCGCAAATCTACTTTTAAAATATGCTCTAAATAGCACAAACTCAATATATATCGGTTTTGGAAGAGGCATTAGAGTTCCAGATGCACAAGAGTTATATTTTATATCTTATAACGGCACAAAAAAAACTTGGATGAGACAAGGAAATCCTTCTTTAAAAGAGAGCAAAAATAGAGAATTGGATATTGGTTATGAAACATTGATAGGTGATACCTCTATAAAATTAAATGGGTTTTATAGTGATTTGAAAGATTATATATATGCATACAAAAATGGTACGACTTTAACTTGGACAAATATTGATGCTCATATTTATGGTGGAGATTTATCAGTTATTTCAATGTTAAATGATGAGATAAGCATAGAAGGTGGAGTTGCTTATCAAAGAGGTAAAAAAGATACTCTTCCTCCATCTCAAAGCGATAAAGATTTGGCTCAAATTCCACCGCTTAAAGCAAGAGTTGCTCTAAATTATGAAAAAGATAGCTACTATGCAAGAGCAGAAGTTTTGGCAGCATCAAAATATTCTAATTATGACTCAGATAATGGCGAACAAAGTATAGGCGGTTGGAGTGTTGTAAATCTAAAAGTATCAAAAGATTTAACAAATAAAATTGCATTAAATATGGGTGTTGATAATCTTTTTGATAAAACATATACAGTAAATAATACCTATGTTGGAAGATCGCTTATAGGAGGAAGAGATCCCCTTTTGATAAATGAGCCAGGTAGATTTATATATGCAAATTTAGATGTTAGGTTTTGATATAATTTTTATTATTTAAAAGGATTAATATGGGAGCAATTGATGTTTTAAGCATAATAAGTGTAGCATTTTTGGGAAGCTTAGGTCACTGTGTAGGTATGTGTGGAGGATTTGTAGTTGCATACTCTACTGCAAAAATCGATTCAAGTATGAGCAAAACTAAACAGTTTTTGGCTCATCTAATTTATAATTTAGGAAGAGTCTTTTCATATGCCATAATAGGGGCTATATTTGGCTTATTTGGCAAAGTTTTTATGATTACTCCTCTCTCTCATGGGATTTTATTTTTTGCTGTTGGAATTTTTATGATTTTGATGGGAATTTCACTTTCGGGAAATCTAAAGTTTTTAACATCAATTGAACTCTCTTTAAATAAAATTGGATTTTTTAAAACTATCTTTTCAAAACTTATTCACTCTAAAACACTTTCAAGTTTTTTCTTTCTTGGAATGTTAAATGGTTTTATTCCTTGCGGATTTGTCTACTTTTTTGCTGCAAGTGCTGCTGCAACAGGAAGCCCTCTTTGGGGAGCAGTTGTTATGATAATATTTGGTCTATCTACAGTCCCTGTTATGTTTAGTTTAGGAACGATTTCGGGTTTTTTGAAAAGTTCAAAATTTAGAACTATGATGATTAAAATTGCATCTATTGTAATTTCTATATATGGCTTATACATAATGTATAAAGGCTATATGCTAATAACTAATCCAAATATGATGATGCACCATATGGCTCATTAAGAAATGGTTTTTTTAAAAAAATTGATTATAAAAAAATTGGCACCATAAAGATAAAAAATTTACCACTAAAAAAATTTTCTATTCTTTATGTGGAAGAGTCTCTTTTAGATCAAAAAAAGATTATTCCAATTTTAAATTTTTATGCAAAAAAACTTATTGTAGCTAATGATGGAGTGGAGGGTTTAGAGCAATTTAAAAAATTTAAACCCGATATTATAGTAACAGATACAAAAATGGCAAAATTAGATGGTATTTCTTTGATTAAAAAGATAAAAAAGATAGATAGTTCTGTTAAAGTTATAATTACTGTAAAAAAAAGACTCTAATTGCTTATTAGAAGCAATTAATTTAGGAGTAGATAAATTTTTAGTAAAACCTATAGTAAATATGAAGATGAAATAGATAAAATTTATAATAGAAGAATATCAATATTAGATAAAATGTCACAGACTATTATTGATTTTCAAAACTTTTTCAAGCCAAATAAGAAAAAAGAATTTTTTGACATATATGAAACAATAAAAGAGTCTATATTGATAATTGAAGGTAGTTTAAAAAAAAGTGGTATTGAGATTTTTATAAATAAAACAGAAAATTTAGCAATAAAAGGTTATAAAAATGAGTTTTCTCAAGTAATTATAAATATTATAAATAATGCAAAAGACGCACTTAATAAAAATAGATCTTTAAACAAAAAGATATATATTGATATAAAAAAAGAGGCAAATTTTATAATAGTAGATATTATTGACAATGGTGGTGGAATAAAGAGTGATATTTTAGATAAAATATTTGAGCCATATTTTACAACCAAACATAGTTCTAAAGGAGAAGGACTTGGTTTATATATGTCAAAAATGATTATAGAAGAGAGTATGAACGGACTATTGGAGGCGAAAAATATAGAAGATGGTGCAAAATTTACTATAAAACTTCCAATAAAGGTTAATAATGAATAGATGTAAAGAGATTTTAAGTGATCTATCTATATTGTATGTTGAAGATGAAGATTCTATCAGAGAGATGTTAAGAGATGTTCTAAAAGGAGATTTTAAAAGATTTGTAATAGCAAAAGATGGGGTAGAAGGGTTAAAAAAATTCAAAAATAGTGAATTTGATATTGTAATAACAGATATAGAAATGCCAAATATGGATGGTATGGAGTTAGCCAAAGAGATAAAAAAATTTCTAAAGAGACACCTGTAGTTCTTTTAACAGCTTATAGTGAAAAAGATAGACTTTTTCGTGCCATTGATGTTGGTGTAAATAAATATCTTGTAAAACCTTTTACTCCTGATAAACTGCTCGATATTGTATGTGAAATAGCAAAAAAACATCTACAAAAAGATAAAATTGTAAAACTTAGTGACAAATTTTACTTTGATTTTAAAAAAAGAGAAGTTTATACAAAAGAAAGGGTGTCAATAACTTTAACAAAAAAAGAGTTAAAATTTTTTGAACTTCTTGTAAAAAATAGAGAAAGGGTTGTTACATTTGAAGAGATTGAAAATTATGTTTGGAAAGATGAAGTCTTTACAGAAGCGGCTCTTAGAGCATTAGTGAAAAGAGTAAGACAAAAAATTTCAAAAGAGCTCATAAAAAATTTTCCAGGAATTGGATATAAATTGTCTATAAAAGCTTAATTTATTTAAGTTTTTAGTTTGTTAAATGGTTATAAAACTCCTTATTTTCTACTAATTTAAAAAAATAATCAAAATTTTTAAATGTTTAAGCTTTTTAAAAAGTTTTATCTATTATAATTCATATTGTGATAACAAAAAAGTGACAAATTTAAGGAGGTATTCATGCAAAATCCGTCAATCGAGTATGATTATACCGTTGCAAAGTGGTTTAGTTACCTTGCCATTTTGTTTGGTATAATAGGTATGGGGATAGGCGTCTATATTGCTTTTGAGTTGGCTTTCCCTGAGCTAAATTATGTTTTTGGTCAATATAGTCTTTTTAGTAGATTAAGACCACTTCATACGAATGTTGTTGCACTTGGTTTTACATTGAGTGGTATTTGGGCAACTTGGTATTATGTTGGACAAAGAGTTCTTAAGGTTTCGCTAAAAGAGTCTCCATTTTTAAATGGAGTTGCAAAACTTCATTTTTGGTTATATTTTATAACAGCACTACTAGCAGTTATATCACTTTTTGCAAGATATACAACTTCAAAAGAGTATGCTCAATTAGAGTGGCCGTTTGATATTTTGGTTGTTATTATTTGGGTTCTTTGGGGAGTAGGTATATTTGGCCTGATTGGTATTAGAAGGGAAAAGAGTCTATATATCTCAATGTGGTACTATATAGCAACATTTCTTGGTGTTGCAATGCTTTATCTTTTTAATAATATGGAAGTTCCAACATATCTTGTAACAGGTATGGGAGATCCATTCCACTCAGTATCGATGTATGCTGGAACAAACGATGCACTTGTTCAATGGTGGTTTGGTCATAATGCAGTTGCATTTGTTTTCACGGTTCCAATTATTGCAATGATTTACTACTTTTTACCAAAAGAGTCTGGTCAGCCTGTCTACTCATATAAACTATCACTACTATCATTTTGGGGATTGATGTTTGTATATCTTTGGGCAGGTGGACACCATCTGATTTACTCTACAGTGCCAGATTGGATGCAAACTATGGGTTCAGTCTTTTCAATAATTTTAATTTTACCTTCATGGGGTAGTGCACTAAATATGCTTTTGACAATGAAAGGTGAATGGGGACAATTAAAAAGTAATCCATTGATTAAATTTATGGTTTTAGCTTCAACATTCTATATGCTTTCAACATTAGAAGGTCCAATTCAATCAATAAAATCTGTAAATGCTCTTGCTCACTTTACAGACTGGATTCCAGGACATGTCCATGATGGAACACTTGGATGGGTTGGATTTATGATTATTTCAGCTATTATGCATATGGCTCCAAGATTTTTCAAAAGAGAGATCTATAGCAAAAAGATGCTTGAAGCTCAATTTTGGTTACAAACTACAGGTATAGTTTTGTACTTTTCAAGTATGTGGATTGCAGGTATTACTCAAGGCATGATGTGGAGAGCAGTTGATCAATATGGTAACTTAGCTTACTCATTTATAGATACTGTTACAGTTCTTCACCCATATTATACATTAAGAGCAATCGGCGGACTATTCTATCTTACAGGTGTATTAATGTGGGCATATAATTTCTATAAAACAATGACAGCGGCAAAACAAATTGAGAAAGAACCTCAATTTGCTTCACCTATGGCAGCATAAGGAGGTATAAATGTTTGGATGGTTAGAAAAAAGACCCTTTTTCTTTGCAGTTGGAGTATTTGTAGTTATAGCTTTTGCTGGATTAATAGAGATTGTTCCAGATTTTGCACAGGCTTCAAGGCCTGTTGTTGGAACTAAACCATATAGTCTATTAGAGCTTGCAGGAAGACAGGTCTATATAAAAGAGAGTTGTAATGCTTGCCACTCTCAGCTTATTAGACCTTTTAAATCTGAAACAGATAGATATGGAATGTACTCAATGAGTGGTGAATATGCTTATGATAGACCATTTTTATGGGGTTCAAAAAGAACTGGACCAGATCTTCATAGAGTTGGTAACTATAGAACAAGTGATTGGCATGCAAACCATATGTGGGATCCAACAAGCGTGGTTCCAGGATCAATTATGCCAGCATATAAACATCTATTTAAAAATGTTACAGATTTAGAGACTGCATATGCAGAAGCTTTAACAGTTAAAAAAGTTTTTAATGTTCCATATGATACAGATATCGATGGAGATGGTAAAATTGATGTTAAACTTGGAAGTTTTGATGAGGCTAAACAGAGAGCTTTAAAATATGCATTAAAAGTTGCAAAAGAGACAAAAAGACAAGATTTGGTAAATATGGTTGAAAATGGAAAAATTCCTGAAATTGTAGCACTTATTGCATATTTAAATAGGTTAAAATAGATGGATATTAGAGAGATTCAAGGCTTTCTTTATTTCTTTTTTATAGTCTTTATAACTGTTATTCTGTATGGATATATAGTCCATCTATACAGAAGTGAAAAAAAGGGTAAAAGAGATTATGAGAAGTATTCTAAGTTGGCTTTAGATGATGAGCCAACCTCTTCTCCATTAGAGCCGATGGAAGATAATAAACAAAAGGAGCAGTAAATGAATTGGTTAAGTGATAATGTAAACCAGTTAGCCTTGCTCGGTGCAGCAGTAATCTTAATCCTAACAATAGGAGTTGCTGCAAAATATTTTAAAGCTATAAAAGAGGGCAAGTCTGAAGGTGAACTTAAAAAGGAAAATTGGGATGGTATAGGAGAGTATAAAAACAACTCTCCAATAGGTTGGTCATTGGCATTTGTTGGAACAATTATTTGGGGAGTATGGTATTGGTTTGTGGGATATCCTTTAAATGCATATTCTCAAATAGGAGAGTATAATAAAGAGGTTGCAAATCACGCAGCTAAGTTTGAGAGCAAATGGAAAAACCCAACAAAAGATGATCTTTTAGGCATGGGTGAAGGTATCTATCTTGTTCAATGTTCATCTTGTCATGGTATTGATGCAACTGGTATTGAAGGAAAAGCTCAAGATTTAACAAAAAGAGTGCTTAAAAAAACTGTTTTAGCTGTAATTAAGAATGGTTCTGCAGCTTTGGGTGATAAAGTTATGGATGGCGTAGGAAGATTTGGATATCAAATGGGTGAGATGCCTCCAGGATTGGTAAGCGGAGCTGATGCAGAGGCAGTTGCAGAGTATGTATCAAATGGATTTAAGGGAAATGAAAAAGGTGCTCAAGTTTTTGCAACTGTATGTGCAAGCTGTCATGGAGCTGATGGTAGAGGAATGAATGGAATGGCTCCAAATTTAAGAGAGTATGATGATAAAATCATACATGCTGTTTTAGAACACGGAAAAGAGGGTGTAATTGGTAAGATGCCAAGTTTTAAAGGTAGATTAACTGCTGTTCAACAAAAAGCAGTAGCTACATATATACGCTCACTAAGCGAATAAGGAGAGTAGTATGAATGAAAATAGATCAGTTTGGGCGCTTCATGGATTAACTGGATATTTTATAGCTGTTGCTCTACTTCTATCTATCTTAGTTTTTTTAATGTATGAGGCGATTACAACTCAACAAGCAACAGCTCATCAAAGCTATGAGATAAAAAACCCATTGGCTATAAAAATGTTTGGGAAAGATTTAAGTAATGAAAAACAAGTTGTTATTCACGGTTCTCCTGTTGGTGGAGATGTAAAACATAAGTATCAGTTTGAGTCAAAATAAGGAGGCCGAAATGGTTGATAAATTAGAAGCTATAATTGGTTTAATGCTACTTGGAATGGCAATTATAACATTATTTGCAGTTTTAACACCTTTTCATGCATATGTGGGGTAATGAAGTTTAAAAAGATGGGGCTTATTGCCCCAATATTAGTAATTTTTCTCTCTTCTAATTTATTTGCAAATTTTATCATTTCAAGTAGTGAAATCCTACCTAAAAAGACTACAGATAAAATCAATCAAATGGGAAAAGAGTTAAAAGAAAAAACTGGAATTAGTGTATATTTAGTAATTATCAAAGATTTAAATGGATCAAATATAGTTGAATATGAAAAAAATATAAGTAAAAATCTATCAAAACCTTTTGTTCTACTCTCTTTTGCTCCAAAAGATAAAAAGATTGATATAATCTCTTCAGATAAGTTAAAAGATAAGTTTGATAAAGAGCAGATTTTGAGTCCTTGGCCATGGAGTGGATCAATCCTGCCACTTTTAGTATCTCATAGTAAAAATGAAAAAGCTAAAATTGAAGCTGCACTTTTAAATGGATATGCAGATATTGTAGAACAGCTTGCCAATTCATATGGTGTTAAACTTAAGAGCGGCATAGGTAATCAAAATAGAATTGTTTTTGATATATTAAAAATCATTATTTATGGTATCATTGGCTTTATATTTTTTAAATTAATTTATAGGAGATTTAAAAAGGATGGATAAAAAAGAGAGAAACTTTTGGCCTTTGATGATAGTTGGATTTTTACTGTTTGGTGGTGTAATGGGGACATGGACTATCATTGAGACTCAAAAAAATCCGGTTGAACTTGATAATAGTTATATGTTAGGTTACCATGAAGTTGATAAAGATATAAACACTATTTTGAAAAACCAACAAAAATTTGATAAAGCTTACGATATAAATCTTTTAACAACAAAGATATCAAAAGGCAAAAATAGAGTTGAAATTTTATTAAAAGATAAAAACAATAACCTAATAAAAAACGCCAAAATTGAAGTTCTAATCACAAGACCAGATACAACAAAATATGATAAAAAGATAAAGCTTAAATTTAATAAAGATAGATATATCGCAGATATTGATTTAGATAAAGAAGGTAGATGGAACTTTATCATAAAAGCTAAAGTTGGAAATTTAACAGGATTCAAAACATATAAACTTTCAACTCTTCAATGAATCTTTTTCTCTTTCCAACCTCCAGAGCTCTTAGGAGTTTCAAAGAAAATCTTTTAAATCAAAACCAGATTCTTCCAAAACTTTTAACTATTGATGAGTTTGAAAAAAAATCTATCTTTGTTCTAAGCAAAAAATATATTAGCAATGATGCAAGAGTAATCTTTCTAAAAGAGGCAGCAGATTTTAAAGAGTTTAAAAAACTACATTTTGATGAGGAGTTTTTTAGATTTATTAGAAATAGTAGTTATTTTTTTAGGTTTTTTGAAGAGTTAGAAAAAGAGAGAGTCAATTTAGAAGATTTAAAAAGTGCTGATATATATGCAGAGTTTTTTGAGCATTTAGAGATTTTATCAATCTTTAAAAAAAGATATGAAGAGATTTTGGAAAAAAATGGCTGTTATGATGAGATTTTGCTACCAAAGATATATGAGATAAATGAGAATTTTTTAAAAAACTTTAGTGAAATTGTTGTTAAATTGGAAGGTTTTTTAACAAATTTTGAAATTGAGCTTTTAGAAAAAGTATCAAAAATAACCACTCTTAAGATTGAGTTTAAAACAAATAGATTCAATAAAAAGATGCAAGAGAGATTTAAAGATAGATTCGGGTTTGAGTTTGAAAATGGCTTTGAATATGAGTTGAATCTAACAAAACAAAGTTTTAAAAAGGTTAAAAAACTAAATGAAAATATAAATGGTGTATATATGGCTTTTTCAAATAGGCTCTCACAAGTTGCATATGTTAAAAAGAAGATTGATGATTTTGTAAAGAAGGGAGCCCAGCCAAAAGATATAGCTATTGTTTTGCCTGATGAGAGCTTTAAAGAGTATTTAAATCTTTTTGATGAGATAAACAATCTTAACTTTGCAATGGGAGTTGATTTTACAAATAGTAAAATTTTTAAAGCTTTAGCTCTTTTAGAAGAGGCATTGAAGCTATCAAATATAAAAATTGAGTTAGAACTTAATAGATTTGGCATAAAAGAGTTGCTATTAAAATGGCAAAAAGGCATAGAAAGCTTTGAAAAGTTTGAAGATTTGATAAAAGATTTTTATAAATTTGCAAATGAAGAGGAGATAAGAGTTATTGAAGAGGAGTTAAAGGAGTTTTCCTATCTATATCCATATATAAAAGACTATCCTTCAAGAAAGATTTTACACCTATTTTTAAATAGATTAAGAGATAAAAAGCTTGAAGATAGCAGTGGAGGAAAAGTTACGGTTTTGGGAGTGCTTGAGAGTAGAGGTGTTAGTTTTGATGGAGTGGTTGTAGTAGATTTCAATGAAGGGGTTGTTCCAAAACTAAGCCAAAAGGATCTATTTTTAGACTCAAAACTTCGAAAAAATGCAAATCTTCCAACAAAAAATGATAGAGAGAATCTACAAAAATATTACTACTATGAGCTTTTTAGAAAAGCAAAAGTAGTTGCTATATCATTTGTGGAAAATGAGGTTGAAAGCAGAAGTAGATTTTTAGAAGAGCTAAATATAACCAAAAAAGATGATTATGAGGTTGAGAAAATTAACTCAATACTAATTAAACCAAAAAAAGAGATTCAATCTCAAAAAGAGATAGTTTTAGAGTATGATTTTACAAAAGAGGAAATCTCTTCTACAAGATTGAGAAACTTCTTAGAGTGTCCAAGAAGATACTACTATAGATATATCAAAAAGATAAAAGAGTTTGAGATTCCTTCAATCTTTCCAAAATCAAATGAGATTGGAGTATTGCTCCATGAGGCTTTAAAAATAGTTTATAGTAGAAAAAAAAGTTATGATAGTGTAGATGAGCTAAAGAGAGATTTTAAAAAGATTGTTTATGGGCTTTTAGATGAAAAAGATCTGTATATAAAATTTGAATTAGAGATATGGCTAAAAAAACTAAATAGATTTTTTGAAAATGAGATAGAGAGATTTGGTAAAGGTTACAAAGTTTATGAAGTAGAAAAAGAAAAATATACAGATTTTAATGGCTTTAGGCTTAAAGGAAAGATTGATAGGATTGATGTTTATGGAAAAAGCTTTCAAATCATAGATTATAAAAGCTCAAAAGTAAAAAAGCCAACAAAAAAAGAGATAGAAAATCCAAAAGATTTTCAACTTATATTTTACTATCTTTTATTAAAAGATTTAGGAGATATTGAGGGTTTATACTATTATGATTTAAATAGCGCAAAACTTATAAGAGAGCAATTTTTAAATGAGAAGATTGACTCTTTAAAGGAGATTTTAGATAGTTTAAAGAAGAAAGAGATAGATTTTAAGATGTGTGAAGATTTAAGCTATTGTAAATTTTGTCCATATAAAATAGTTTGTGATAGAGTGTAAGATGGAAAGACTTTTAGCATATGAAGCGAGTGCGGGAAGTGGCAAGACTTTTGCTTTAGTAGTTAGATATATTTCGCTTTTGTTTCTTGGAGCAAACCCAGAATCAATTTTGGCTTTAACTTTTACCAATAAAGCTGCAAATGAGATGAGAGTTAGAATCTTAGATAGATTAAAAAATCTAAAAGATTCTGATGAGTTAGAATTTATATCTAAAAATACAAATTTAAATAAAGCTGAGATTTTAAAAAAGTCAGATAAAATCTATAAAAAACTTCTATCTTCAGATATAAAAATTACAACAATAGATAGCTTTTTTACCTCAATTTTGAGAAAATTTGCAATGTATGCAGGCTTGATGCCAGATTTTCAAATCTCAAAAGATAGTAAAGAGGAGATTGTTGAGAGATTTTTAAAAACTGCCTATAAAAAAAACAAAGCAAATAGTCTAATTGAGATCTCCTATTTGGAAGATAAAAAGCTTAAATCAATCTTTTCTTTATTTGACACTCTTTATGAAAAGTTTTTAGATTCAAATTTTGAGTACTTTTATAAAGATTCAGGGCGACTTGAAAAAGAGATAAAAAAAGATTTTTTAAAAATTTCAGAGTTTATTAAAAGTTGTCCAAAGGCATCAAAGAGAGCAATAGAAGCTATAAAAGCAGAAGATATTGATGAGATTTTATCAAAAGGGTGGCTAAAAAAAGATAGTTTAAGTGAGTATCAATATTTTAAAAAATGTTTTAAAGAGAGCTTGGATTCCTATTTTTATAGCTTGAAGCTTGGTTTAAAAGCATATCTAAATAACAAAGAGGCAATTTTTTTAGAAAATCTATTTGATTTGTATCTGCTTTACAAAGAGATAAATCTCTTAATCAAAAAAGATAGCAATAGATTAAGTTTTAGTGATGTATTAAATTTTACTTATCTCATTTTAAAAGAGAAGATTGATAATAGTTTTTTATATTTTAGGCTTGATTCAAAGATAGAGCATCTCTTAATTGATGAGTTTCAAGATACATCCATTTTACAATATAGACTACTTGAGCCAATTATTGAAGAGATTGCTTCGGGAGTTGGACAAAAAGAGGGTAGAACATTTTTCTATGTTGGAGATATAAAGCAGTCAATCTATAGATTTAGAGGGGGAGAGAAGAGTCTATTTGAGTATGTGGCTAAAAAGTTTAATCTAAAAGTTATCCCGATGGAGATAAATTTTAGAAGTGATAGAGTGATTGTTGAGTTTGTAAATGAGATTTTTGAGCCACTTTTTAAGAGCTATTTTGGAAGCTATGTTCCACAAAAACCAAATAGTAAAAAAGATGGATTTGTTGAAGTTAAAACAGGTGAGAATATTTTAGAAGAGATTGCAAATAGTGTGCAGATGCTACTAAAAAATGGAGTAGATTTTAATGATATAGCAATTTTATCATTTACAAATGATGATGTTTTAAAAATCGAGGAGTTTTTAAAAGAGAAGATTAAAGATATAAAAATAGTTACAGATAGTAGCTCAAACCTGATAAATCAAAAAGAGATAATGGTCTTTATAGAGTTTTTTAAATATCTATATTTTAAAGAGGATATTTTTAGAGTAAACTTTCTATCTTTGATTTCAAAAGATATAGATTTTAAGTTGGATATAGAAAGATATATCGATTTGATGGATAGTCCGTTAGAGCTTTTAAGAAAGATAATAAAAGATTTTGATATAGGCATAAAAAATGAGAATGTATTAAAATTTTTTGAAGTTTTAAAAGGTTATAAAAGTATAGCAGAATTTCTTTTTGATTTAGATAGAGTTGATGAAAAAGTTGTTACAAATAGCAGTAATGGTGTAAAAATTTTAACTATTCATAAATCTAAAGGATTGGAGTTTAACCATCTAATTATATCTGATAGACTTAGCAAAAAGCCACCAAATAATCCATCTTTAATTTTTGATATGCAAGATTTAGATTGTAAAAGAGTCTTTTTAAGAAAAAGAAATAGAGAATTTGTTGATGAAGAGTATAGAATGGTTTTAGAAAAAGAGAGGATTAAAGCTATAGAAGATGAGTTAAATACAATGTATGTGGCATTTACAAGAGCAAAAAACTCTTTGATTGTCTTAAAAAAAGAAAAAGG
>CAJXMB010000018.1 GCA_913056105.1 uncultured Nitratiruptor sp.
TAACAGACCTTGATAAAACATTTTTAAGAAGTGATTTAACTATTTCAGATTTTAGCAAAGAGATTTGGAACCAAAAGGTAAAAGAAGGCTTTTTCTTATCAATCGCAACTGCAAGAAGTTTAAAAAAGAGTTTAGATTTTTTATATGGACTAAAGCTTGACATCCCTCTAATTTTACTTGATGGAGCTATGGTTGCCACAGCCAATAAAAAGGCTATTAAAATAAACTATTTAGATAAAGAGATAACAAAAGAGATTTTAGATATCTCAAAAAAATTTAATATTGAGCCATTTATAGTAGGACTTAAAGATAATTCTTTGAATGAGAAATTTTTATATCCAAAAAAGCTTAATATCTATCAAAAAGAGTTAATCTCTTCATACAAAAATGACAATAGGTTAAGAGCAAAAGATAGCATAACACCGCTTGAAAAAAATCTAAAACTTGTATATATGGGAGATAAAGAGACATTAAAAGCTTTAAAAGATGAGTTAAAAGAGATTTTTGGCAAAAATCTTGAATTAAAACTATCAGATGATCCATACATAGATTGCCACTTTTTAACAATCCTCCATCCAAAAGGGGATAAAGCTCATGCTTTAGAAGAGATTTTAAATTACACAAATCTTGATACAAAAAATCTGTGTGTATTTGGAGATAGTCACAATGATATAAAAATGTTTAAAAAGGCCAATCTTAGCATTGCAGTCAAAAATGCAGTTAAAGAGTTAAAACAAGAAGCAGATATAGTTTTACCACATACAAATGATGAGGACGGAGTTGCAAAATACTTATCCAAAATTTAGTGTAATTATTCCAGTTTTTAATAGAGAAAAGTTTATAAAAAGAGCAGTAGAGTCAGTTTTAAATCAGACATATAAAAACTTTGAGTTAATAGTAGTAAATGATGGCTCAACAGATGGGACTTTAAATATTTTAAAAAACTATCCAATAAAAATAATCAATCAAAAAAATAGAGGTGTTAGTGCTGCAAGAAATAGAGGGATAAAAGCCTCAGTTGGAGATATAATAGCTTTTTTAGATAGTGATGATGAGTGGAAAAAAGATAAATTAAAGACTCAAGCCAATTTTTTTATAAAAAATCCCAACTATAAAATCCATCAAACAGATGAGATTTGGATAAGAGATAAAAAATTTTTAAACAAAAAGAAGATTCATCAAAAAAAAGAGGGTTTTATCTTTTATGACTCTTTAAATCTTTGTCTAATATCTCCATCAGCAGTTGCTATAAAAAGAGAGCTTTTTGATGAAGTTGGACTATTTAGAGAGGATTTTGAGGTTTGCGAAGATTATGAACTTTGGCTTAGAATCACTAAAAAATTTCCAATAGGATTTAGTCCTCAAAAACTTGTTATTAAATATGGAGGACATCCAGATCAACTAAGTAAAAAATATTATGCAATGGATAGATGGAGAGTAAGAGCAATGCTTCCTTTTTGTAATGACAGGAAGGTTTTAGATGTTGCTATTAAAAAGTGTAAAATCCTAATAGATGGCGCCAAGAAACACAATAACAAAGAGATATTAGAAGAATTTGAGCCAATTTTAAAAAAGCTAACCGAGCAAAAAGCTCAAGTTAGCAGTAATCTGCAAGAAGACCAGCTTTAAGCTTATTATAAACCTCTTCACCATTTAATTTTTTTACTATCTCAAGTGCAAAACATATAGCAGTTCCAGGACCTCTTGAAGTCATAACATTTCCATCAGCTACTACCTTTTTATCTGCAATATATCCATCTTTTCCAGTTTTTTCTTCAAATCCAGGATAGTTTGTATGCTTTTTACCCTCAAGCACTCCAGCCTCTTTCAAAGCCCAAGGAGCAGCACATATAGCACCAACCATTTTACCTTTTTCATCCATTTTTCTAATCATATCTTGAACTAAATCACTTTTAGCTAAATATTCAGCTCCAGGAAGCCCACCAGGTAGAACAATCATATCAATATCATTAATGTCAACCTCTTCTAATAGGGTATCTACTTTGACTTTTAATTTTGTATTTGCTCCTACAACCTCTTTTCCAAAGAGTCCAGCAACAACTACTTCATTTCCTGCTCTATTTAAAACATCTATTATTGATATAGCCTCTATCTCTTCAAAACCATCAGCCAATGGAACTAAAATTTTTGCCATAAGAGCCTCCTTATTTAACTTTTTCTAAATATTTACCCTCTATTGTATCAACTTTTACTTTATCTCCAGTTAAAATATGAAAAGGAACTTGTATAACAGCTCCAGTTTCTAAAGTTGCAGGTTTTCTTCCTCCAGTTGCAGTGTCTCCCTTGAAAGCAGGGGCAGTATCAGTTACCTCTAACTCTACTACAGGAGGAATCTCTACTGATATTGCTTTACCATTATGAAAAAGTATCTTTACATTCATTCCATCTTTTAAAAATTTTATATTATCTTCTCCAACTTGTTTATGAGTTAGAGCAATCTGATCATAAGTTGTTGTATCCATAAAGTGCATATATTCACCATCATCATATAGATATTGCATCTCTTTTTCTTCTAAATCTGGCTTCCCAGCTTTATCTCCAGCGTGAAAAGTTTTTTCAAGCACTCTTCCATCAATTAAAGATTTAAGCTTTGTTCTAACATATGCCGCACCTTTTCCAGGCTTTACATGCTGATACTCTACTATTCTATATGGAACTTTATTTAACTCGATTCTAAGACCCTTTTTTAAATCACTCATACCATAAGACATAAAAACTCCTTTATTATGATTTATAATTTTACCAAATTTATCTAAAAAAGCGAGAAAAGATATAGAGCAAAATCGAGAGTAATATACTAATCAATATAGAAGTAGTTATAGGAAAATAGAAGGTAAAATTCTCCCTTTTGATATATATATCTCCAGGGAGTTTTCCTATAAAAGTTATAAAAATTCCAATAAGAAAAAGAGTAATTCCTAAAAAGATAAAAAGTTTTCCAAACTCCATTAGATACTTTTTTCTTGTTTTGTAAAATCCATTGCCTTTGAGTTATCCATCAATACCGGTATAAATATAAGTGAAATCGCTACAGCTGCAACTGTTCCGCCAATAAGCGCAACACCAAGACCTCCAAATATTGGATCGCTTGCTAAAAGGGCTGAACCTAAAATAATAGCAATAGCTGTTAACATTATAGGTTTTGCTCTTGTAGCAGTAGCAATTGCAATAGCTCTTTTTTTATCAAATCCTTTATTTATCATCAATGCTTTTGCAAAATCTATAAGAAGTAAAGAGTTTCTTGAGCTAATACCCATAAGAGCAATAAAACCTATCATTGAGGTTGCAGTTAAAAAGAATGTATCATCTGTTACCAAGTCAGCAACCCAGTGTCCTATTATAACACCTATAATTGATAGAAAACTTCCTGCCATTATAATTGAGCTTAATGTATAACTTTTATAATATACAACCATCAATAGATAGATAAGCACAAGAGCAGCTATGAAAGCAAGACCTAAATCTCTAAAAGTATCTAAAGTTACTTTCATCTCTCCATCCCATTTTAGATCAATCACCTCACCTGTCTTTTTATCAGTAAATCTTAGATTAAATAGATAATCTGTTTTTTCAATCTTATAATCTTTTGAAAACTCTTTCATAATTGTATCTCTTGCTTCAAGCAAAGGATATACCTGAGATACCAAATCAGTTTCAGCTATTACATCGACATATCTTTTTAGATTTTTATGCATTATCATAGGCTCACTATCTGCCTCTTTAACATCAACAACTTCAATCAGAGGAACCATCATCCCTTTTTTATTCATCAATTCAAAAGATGCAAGTCTATTTTTAACATCTTCAAGTTTTTTACTATCAAATCTTCTTGTTTTATCACTAAGTCTTAAGAATAGGTCTATTTGAGATGGGTAATCTTTACTATTTTTAACAGCTATATTCATTCCCTCAAAAGCTAAATATAAAATCTTTTGAACCTGCTCTACTGATAAACCACTCTTTTGAATTTTATCTATATTTGGCACTATTTTAATCTTTTTGTAAATATCGTCCTCTAATATATCAACATCAACAAGCCCTTTGGTTCTTTTAAAAATTTCAGCGACTCTTTTGGCAAATTCTCTTTGGGTTTTTAAGTTTTTAGTATAAATCTCTGCAACAATTGATGCCAGTGTTGGAGGACCAGCAGGCTGCTCTATCATCTTTATAGATGTTCCTTTAACAATGGGCTCACACTTTTTTTGAATAATAGGCCTTAATCTATGGACCATATTATAACTTCTCTCTTCTCTTTCATGCTTATCTGTTAAATTTACAACAATTTCTGAAACATTTTCACTATTCTTAAAAGCACTCCATTTAACAAGGCCTGCATAATCTAAAGGTGCTCCCATTCCAAGATATGTTTCAACATCTGTAACCTCTTTTTCATTTTTTAAAATATCTACAACACATTGACTAACTCTTTTTGTCTGCTCAATTGAGCTTCCAGTTGGCAGATCAACATAAATACTAAAAGTGTTTGCACTCTTTCCAGGAAGCATTTTTACTAAAACTATCTTAGTTGGAATCATCATAACTGAACCAATTAATGCTAAAATAGTTAAAACTATCACAAGAGTCTTTTTACTTTTGCTTTCTAAAATGTTATAGATAAATTTTTCATATCTTTTCACTGCTTATCTCCTTCCTCAATATCGCACTCTTTAGGAAGTTTCTCCTCTTTTTCAAAATGGTGCTTATGGTGATGCATATGAGGTTTTTTTAATAATCTTCTTGCTAAATATGGAGTAAAAATATATGCTACAACCAAAGATGAAATAAGTGCAACTGGAACATTTAGAGGAATAGGTCTCATAAATTGCCCCATCATTCCACTAACAAATAACATTGGAACCATTGTTAAGATAATCGCGACTGTAGCAACATTTGTAGGAGAGCCAATCTCATCAGTTGCTTCTACCATTATAGTATCCATATCTTTATAAGCTGCATCATGCTCATGAAGGTGTCTATGGATATTTTCTATAACAATGATTGCAGCATCAACTAAAAGTCCCAAAGAGAGTAAAAATGCAAATAGGGTAATTCTATTGATAGTTTGACCACTCATATAAGCAACAAATAGTGTAATTGCCAAAATTGCTGGAACTGTAAATGTAACAATTGCTGCCTCTTTCCACCCAAGAAAAAAGATTAGCATAACTGCAATTATTGCTATTGTGATAAGTATATGTTTAACAAGTTCATTTACAGCATCATTAGCTCTTTTTCCATAATTTCTAGTCACATAGTATCCAATGCCCTCTTTTTCGAGTATTGGTTTTAATTTTTTTAACTCATCTAAAACATCATTTGCAACAAATACAGCATTTGTTCCTTTTAATTTTGCAACTGTTAAAGTATATTGAGCTTTATCCTCTTTTATATCTTTTGCCCAAATCTTAGCGCTTCTAAAATCTTTTATATCTATGCCATCTTCTACTTTTGCTACATCTTTAATATAGATTGGTGAGCCCATATAGTTTGCCACCATAATATTTGCAACATCTTTTGTGCTCTCTATAACATTTGGTATGCTAAAAATTACAAGTTTATCATCTTTTGTTCTATTTTTTACTTCAGGAACTTCTAATGCAACAGATTTAACTGCGTTTGCAATTTGACCTAAAGAGATATGATAACCTTTTAATTTATTTAAATCTACTAAGATATTAAATACCCTTTTGTGGGCTCCTTTTAGCTCAGTTTTTGATACATTTTTTACTCTATTTAATCTATATTGAATATCTTTTATAATCTTATAAAATTTGGCATCACTTAAATTTTCATCTTTTTTATAAAATGCAAAAGAAAGAATTGGCACATCAATATCTATATCAAATGGTTTTACTATTGGCTGCATTGCATTTTTTGGAAGCAGATCTAAATTTTGCATAACTTTATCATATAGTTTTAAGTTAGAAATCTCTCTATTTTGTCCAATATAGTATTGGACATTTACAATTCCAACATTATTCATCGCCATACCATAGATATGTTTAATACCAGAAATCTCTCTAATTTTTTCTTCAAGAGGTTTAATTATTACATTTTCAATCTCTTTTGGTGTAGCTCCAGGCATTGGAACAATAATAGCTCCCCCACTTATAGCAATTTGTGGGTCTTCTTCTCTTGGCATAATCTCTAAAGATAGATATCCTATTGCTAAAACAAATATTGCCAAAAGTGCAGTTAAGGGATTGTGCAAAAATGTAAGTGCTAACTTACCTGCATAATCTTTTGGAGTATATTTACATCTATTTTTTGCCATATCTTTCCCTTACTTAATGGTAATTTCTGAATACATTCCTGGGATAATATCTTTGTTGCCTTTTTTATCAAAAGATATTTTTACTTTAAATTTATGCGTCATTGGATTTGAAGCTGGAATTATTGAGCTAATTTTTCCAACTGTTTTAAAATTGATTGAAGGAATATAAACATCAACCTCTTTTCCAATCTTAACTCTATTTAGATTGCTTTCACTAATCTCTGCTAAAACTTTTAAATTATCCAAAGATGTAAGTATCATTGCTGGCATACCTGGTATTGCAATTTGACCCTCTTTTATATTTTTTTGAATAACAACTGCATCATTTGGAGCTCTAAGTTTTAAATACTCATATTGATGTTCTACCTCTTTTAATTTTGCTTTAGCTTGTTCTAACTGTTTTTTTGCAATCTCAACCATATCTTTTGTATTTTTATACATGAGCTCCATATTTTCAAGCTCATATTTTGCTACCATTCCTTTTTTATAGAGTCTTTTATGCCTTTCATAATTTAATTTTGCATTATTAAACATATTTTCATTCATCATAATTGCAAGCTCGGCTTGTTGAATCATAAGTTCAACTTGAGATTTTGCCAAATCAATCTCTTTACTATCAATCGTATATAAAAGATCTCCTTTTTTTACACGATCCCCTTCACTTACATAAACTTTTTTTACAAACCCCATAAAACTACTCGAAATCATTTTTGTATCATCACTTATTACTGTTCCAGACAGCTTAAGAGTTGATGCAAAAATAGATGTTGCAACAAATATTAAAAACAGAACTTTTTTCATCTACTCTCCTTTATCCAATAAACTCTCTAATTTGAATACTTTTTCATTTCTTTTTGTTTTAACTTTTAATAACTCCATCAATGCTTTTAACTCTTCAGAGTTTTTTATCAACACATCACTTATTTTAACCAAGCCCTCTTTATATTTCTCTTCATATGTTTTATATATTCTCTTTTTAAGTTTAAGCTCTTTTGATTTTGCCTTTATATAAAAATCTTTACTTTTTACTTGAGTAATAATTTGTCTAATTTTCAAAGCCAATCCATCTTTTGCAAGTTTTAATTGCTCTAACATTTTTAATCTCTTTATTTTTGCTTTTTGAACCTCAGAAGATGTTTTGCCTCCATTAAAAAGATTCCATTTTAGTTGAGCCCCAAAAGTATAGGAATCTTTATCAAAAAAGTCATTAAAAGGTTTATCATCACTACTTCCATACTCACCAAATGCACCTATTGTTGGATAAAATCCACTCTTTTTTAATTTAACATTCATATCTGTTATTTTCAATCCAAGTCTTACCTTTTGCATATCAAATGTTTTATCTACCAAATCTTTTACACTTTCATTTGGAAGTTTAGCTAAATCATCTGTATGAATAATAGAATTAACCTTTTCTCCAATTAAAAATTCTAAAAACTCATAAGCTAAATCTCTATTTAGTTTTGCTTCATTTAAGTAACTTATTATTTGAGCTTTTTTTGCTTCAACCTCTAAAACATCTGTATCTTTTGCATAACCCTCTTTTTTAAAAGCTCTTATAATATCTTCTAATCTATCAATATTTGATTTGATTTTTTGAAGACTTTTTATAAAGTTTTCAACAAGTGTAATATCATAAAATGTTTTTTTTGTTTGATAAATCTTCTCTTTTATAATTTTTTTAGTATCAATATGACTCAATTTTTCCATAGCTTTTGAAATCTTTTCATACTGAGTTAGTTTAAATCCTGTAAAAAGAGGAACTTTGTACGTTAGAGTGCTTTGAAAATGATTTCTAGGGTCTGGATAGTTTAACTTATTGGGCTCTATTGATAAAATTGAATTCATATTTTGCAAATCTTGTTGGGTTAAGCGTTGATTAGGGTTATCTGCTTTCATTAAAGCTTGTCCCATTGGAGCTAAAAATTGATCAAACCCAAAATCTCCAAATGTAGCCTCTCTACTTTTCAGTTTAAAACCAAAAACATTTCCTGCATCATTACTTCTTAAAGCATCAAATGTAAAATTAAGCATCCCATAGTTATAACTTTTAGCAATTTTTGTTTGAAATTTTGCAATCTCTTCTTTTAATTTAGCTATTTTTATCTCACTATTGTTCTTTTTTAAAAGAGAAATTGCATCTTGAAGTTTTAAATTCTCAATTGCACCAAACATTATAGAGTATATAAAAAAAAGCAACAAAAAAATTCTCATGGATTCCTCCAGTTATAAAATATGCATAATTATATTGTTTTATTATTAATTATCTATTAAATAAATATCTTTAATAAGATTATTTTATGATGGTAGCAAAAAGTAAAACTTTTTGCTATAGTGAAGCATAATGGACTGATATGCAAGCTTTCAAATCTTTGAGCTCTTTTAAAACTTTTTGGTCTACCTCATCATCAACAATTATCACAGCAAGTGCTAAACCATGATTATCGCGACCAAGCCTAAAATCGGCTATATTTATACTATGTTTAGCTAAAATCATTCCAACTTGACCTATTACTCCAGGAACGTCTGTATTTTTAAATAGTATCATTTTTCCTTTTGGCTCAATATCTAACGCAAAATTATTAATCTCTACAACTCTTTGAACACCCTCTTCAAAAATAGTTCCACCAATCTCAATAACATCATTTTCTGTAGTTATTTTAACACTTATTTTATTTTTATATCCACTACTATTTGGTTTTGTATCACTTTTTATCTCAATACCTCTCTCTTTTGCAACATACTCTGCATTTACATAGTTTACGCTTTCACCAAGAGAGTCTTTCAAAGCACCTACAACTGCAAATGTAGTTAAAGATTTGATAAAGCTAGAGATTTCACCCTGAGCAATAATCTTTATAGATTTAAAAACCCCTTTATTGATTTGAGCACCAAGATATCCTAACTTTTGAGTCAACTCAAGATAAGGTTTAACAAAACTTGGAATTTCATTCTCTTTTATAGGAAGATTTAGAGCATTTGGATAACTACTTCCTCTAACAGCTTCTATTGCAGCAAAAGCTGCTTGAGTAGCAATCTTTTCTTGAGATTCAATTGTATTTGCACCCAAATGTGGTGTTACAGTTACATTATCTAAATCTAAAAGTTTATTATCAGTTGCAGGCTCTTTTGAAAATACATCAATACCTGCAAATCTAATCTTTTTACTCTTTAATCCTTCATAAAGTGCATCTTCATTATACAATCCACCTCTTGCACAATTGATAAGAATTACTCCATCTTTCATCTTTTCAATCTCTTTTTTACCAATCATATTGATTGTCTCTTTGTTTTTTGGAGTATGAATTGTAATAATATCGCAAGCTAAAATATCATCAAAATTTTTTGTATATTTTATCCCTAAATCTGTAGCTTTTTGGGGTGCGATATATGGGTCATATGTTATAACATCCATTTCAAAAGCTTTTGCTCTAATACCAACTCTACTTCCTATATTTCCAAAGCCAATAATTCCTAGTTTTTTATCCTTTAACTCTGTTCCAAGCCAATTTTCCCTTTTCCATACTCTATCAATTTTTAATTGATTATGTGCATATGGGAAAGCCCTAACACAGCTTAACATATGCGCAAATGTTAACTCAACTGCAGCAATTGTATTGGCAGTAGGAACGTTCATGACAATAATTCCTCTTTTACTACACTCTTCTATATTTATATTATCAACACCCACTCCAGCTCTAACAATAGCTTTAAGTTTTTTTGCAGATTCTAAAAAAGCCTCATCAATTGGTGTTGGACTTCTTGTTATAACAACATCTGCATCTTTAACAACTTTATACAAAGGCTCACCTTTAGGTGTATCGGCTGCATTTATAAGTTCAATATCCGGCTCTTTTTTAAAAAGTTCAAGTCCCTTTTGATGAATATGGTCGCATACTACAACTTTTTTGATACTCATTTTAAACCTTTATTCAATTTATCGCTTATAATTTCACCAAGTGTGATTTTTTCATCTCTGTTTATATTTTTTAAAGCTTCTTTCTCTTTTAATTTAGATAGTCTTTTTACAGAGAGTCTCAATCTATTTGTTTTTGTATCAATCATAGAGATTACTGCTTCTATTTCATCTTCAGTTTTTAATTCATCTTTTTTTAATGGATATAGTTCTTCATTTGGTATCAAAGCATCTACGCCCTCTTCCAATGAAACAAAAACACCAAAATCTTTAATATCCTTTATCTTACCTTTTACAATATCACCGACTCTTTTATCTTCTATATACTTTTCCAAAGGTGATTTTAAAAGAGCTTTTCTGCTTAATGAAACTTTTTCATTCTCTTTATCAATTTTTACAATCTTCACTTCTACTTCATCGCCAATATTTAAAACATCTTTTGCATCTGCTCTCTCCCAAGCTACATCTTTATTATGCAAAAGTCCCTCAATACTGTCTATCTTAACAAAAGCACCAAAATCGGTTAAGGATGTAACTACCCCCTTAACAACATCCCCAACTTTATACTTTTTCATAAACTCTTCAAAAGGTTTTGGAAGTAGATTCTTAAGTGAAACTCTAAGTTTTTTATTTTTAGTATCAATTTCTAAAACTTCAACATCAATCTCATCACCTATATTTAAATACTCATTTGGATTTTTAACTCTTTTATCCCAACTAATTTCTGAAATATGTAAAAATCCTTCAATATCATTTCCAAGATCAACAAAAGCACCATAAGGCTCGATATTACTTACAACTACATTTATTGTATCTCCAGCCTCAAGCTCTTTTTCTATCTCTTCCCAAGGATCTGGCTGAGTTGCTTTTATAGAAAGAGAGAGTCTTCTTCTTTCTTTATCGTAATTTATAGCTTTTACACTAACTTTTTCACCCTCATTGTAATATTTTGCTGGATTAACAGGTCCTTTATAACTTATTTCATTATAATGAACTAATCCTTCTACATTTGGTGCCACTTCAACAAACATTCCATAATTTGTAATTTTTTTAATCAAGCCTTCAACTATTTTTTCATTTTCAATCAAATCTTTTATAATCTCTTCTCTTCTTTTTCTCTCATCTTCAATATATTTTTTTCTTGAAATCATAATAAAATTACTATCTTCATCCATTTTTACAATTTTTGCTCTAATTTTTCTTCCAATATCTGGATTTTTTAAATATGAAAGGCTTTTTGGTAAGAAAAACTCTACACCTTCACTTTCTACAATATATCCATTTCTTTTTTTAACTTTAATTTTTCCTTCAATTACCAAATCTTCAAAATCATCTTTATGCTCTTTTATAAATTCAGATGTCTTAATTTTAGATAGAGCTTTTTTATGCGAAATAAGAGGTCTTTCATTCTTAAAACCTCTAATAATAACTTTTATTTTATCTCCTACATTATAGATTAAATTTCCCTCTTCATCTTTTATCTCATTGATATTTAAAATTCCTTCTTGTTTTTCTCCAATATCAACCAAAACTCTCTCATTATCTTGTATTTGAACAATTTGTCCATCCACTATTTTTGACTCACTCTTTTTAAAAGATTCATTAAGCATTGTTTCAAAATCTTCTTGAGATTCACCTCTGTTTGCTATTTCCTCTCTGTTCATTACTCTTCCTTCACTGTTTTAATTTCAATATTATACTTTAAACTCTCTTATTTTGTCTATAACTTTTTGAATTATCCAATTTGGAGTCGAAGCTCCTGCACTAATTCCACAAATTTTTTTGTTTTTAAACCAATCTCTGTTTAACTCATTCTCATCTTCTATTAAGTAGCTATCTTTACAATTCTCTTTGCAAATTCTATATAGTTGTTTTGTATTTGAAGAGTTTTTTCCACCTATTACTATCATAATATCTACCTCTTTTGATAGCTCTCTTGCTGCATCTTGATTTTCAAAAGTAGCATTGCATATAGTATTAAAAACTCTAACCTCTTTACATCTTTGCATCAAATAGTTTATAATTTTTTGATACTCTTCGAATTTTCTTGTAGTTTGAGCGACAGTAGCAACTTTTTCTTTAAGTTTTTTACTCTCTAACTCATCTACATTTAATACCACAATAGGATCTTTTGCGTAACTCATTACACCTTTAATTTCAGGATGATTTTTATCTCCAAATATAACTATACTATATCCCTCTTCACTCATCTTCTCTACAATTTGTTGAGGCTTTGTAACATATGGACATGTTGCATCTATAATATTTTTTGTCTTTTTTTGAAGATCTCTTAATCTATTTTTAGCAATTCCATGAGTTCTTATAATAATTGTCTCATCTTTATTTACTTTATCTATGTCCTCTATCAGATCTACTTTAAACTCATTTTTTAATCTATCTATCTCTTTTTTATTATGTATCAATGGGCCCAAAGTTTTACTATTTTTAGTCTGTTCTGCAATTTTTATTGCTCTTTTTACCCCAAAACAAAAACCATAGCTTTTAGCTAATCTAATCTCCAACTTTAACCTCACTTATCTTTTTTAAGATATCTATAAAATTTGGAAACGAGGTTGAGATGCAATCAGTATCATAAACTTTCATTCCATTTATTAATCCTGCTATCAAAAAACTCATAGCAACCCTATGATCTCCAAAACTATTAATCTCAGCCTCTTTTAAGCTTCCTCCATCAATCTCATATCCATCCTCAAACTCAACCACATTTATGCCACACTTTTTTAAATTTTTGACAATACTTTTTATTCTATCACTCTCTTTTACTCTAAGCTCTTTTGCATTTTTTACTGTGCTTTTTCCTTTTGCGACCGCCATCGCAATAGACAAAGCTGGAAGCTCATCAATAAGCCAAGGAATATTTTTTTCTACTTTAACACCATTTAACTCATTATATTCAACCACTATATCCCCTATAGGTTCATAAATATTTTCTTTTTGAATAAACTCTACTTTTGCTCCCATCTTTTGTAAAACTCTGTATGCTTCAACTCTTGTTGGATTTAGTGTTACATTTTTTAAACAGACTCTACTTTTTGGAATAATCGCTGCAGCTACTGCAAAGAAAAATCCACTTGATGGATCAGAAGGAACTCTAATATTAAGTGGTTTTAGTGGCTCTTTTAAAGAATTAATTTTAATTTCATACCCATCTTCTTTTAAAGAGGTTTTTATATTTGCACCCATCCCTTTTAGCATTCTTTCACTATGATCTCTACTTAAAAATGGCTCTTTGTAGAGTGACACTCCTTTGGCTCTAAGAGCTGCTAAAATCATTGCACTTTTTACTTGAGCAGAAGCAATTTTGCTTTTATAGGTAAAATTTTTAAGTTTTGAACCTCTAATAGCTAAAGGAGCTAAATTTGCATCATCTCTTCCATCAATTTTTGCCCCAATCATTGATAGAGGCTTAGTAACTCTTTTCATAGGTCTTTTTCTTAAATATTTATCTCCACTTAAAACAAAAAAACCATCAACTCCAGCTAAAAAACCACAAAATAGTCTCATAGCTGTTCCAGAGTTTCCACAATCTAAAACATCATCAGGCTCAATTAACTCTTTTGGAATTATGGTTATATTAGAACCATCTCTTTTGATATCGGCTCCTAGTTTTGAGACTATATTTAAGGTGTTTAAAGTATCTTTAGCTAAAAGATAGTTTTTTATAAATGAAGGTTTATCGCTAAGCAAAGAAAAAATTGCACATCTATGAGAGATTGATTTATCAGGAGCAATTGAATCAATTGTCAAATCAAATGGTTTAACTCTTTTTATTTCGACACTACTCATCTAAGCTCCGCATTTAACTCTTGTTTTAGTATATTTATGATTTTTTCTATTATATCACTAATCTCTTCTTCATTTAATGTTTTTTCATCAGATTGGACAATAAATCTTATTGTTAAACTCTTTTTATCACCAAGTTTGTCATCCATATATATATCCACAGGATAGAATCTTTTTATCTCTTTTGGTAAGTTTTTATTTAAAATATCTTTTATTTGAGAAAACTCTACACTATTATCAATTAAGATACTAATATCTCTGTATGAAGCTTGATATTTTGAGTACTCTTTTGCCTCTTTTAAAGAGTAAGGTATTTTTTCAAAATCTAATTCACATATATATGTAACAGGAAGTTCTAAATCTTTTTGTATGCTATTGTGTAACTTATAAATTTTTCCTAAAACTATGTCATCTTTTAATATATTAGCACTTTGATAAGGGTGCATTAAACGATTTTCACTCTTACAAGATTTTAATTCAAAATCTCCGATAATAGAAGAGATATCTAAAACAAAATCTTCAAAATCAACCTCTTTTGGTTTTCCATGATTTACTATGCTATCTTCATTTCTGTTTCCGCTAAAAACAAAAGCAAAAGAGATTTTTTCATCTCTATTTTCATCAAAAACTGTTCCTATTTCAAAAAGCTTTACTCTTTTTTTACCATTTTTTATATTATTTACTGTTTGCTCCAAAAGTCCAGGAATTAAAGATGTTCTTAGACTATTTAATTCATTTGTAATAGGATTTATTAAATCTAAACTCTCTTTTATAGTTTTTAATCCATACTTTTTAAATTTGGCTCTATCAGCAAATATATAGCTAACACTCTCATAAAATCCAGAAGATATTGCTAAGTTTCTTAAAAATTTTCTCTTTTTAAAATTTAGCATTGAGCTATTAATTCTATTTTTCTCTTTGAATTCAAAAGGTTTTGGCTCAATTTTATCTATTCCAAAAAATCTAAGATACTCCTCTGCTATATCTTGTTCATTCTCTATATCGTGTCTAAATGGTGGAATCTTTACTACAATATTTACATCTTCATTTTTTACAATCTCAAATTCCAATTTTTTAATAATTCTTACAAAATCATTAGATGAGATATCACTTCCAATTAATTTTGAAATATTATCCAAATTTATATTTATACTCTTTTTTTCTCTCTCTTTTGCAATCTCATGTTCACCTGAAAAAATATCCATATTGCTATATATGCTTATTAAATAACAAAAATATTCAATCCCCATATGAAGATTTGGATTGCTACCTCTGCTACTTCTATAATATACCCAATCAGTTTCGATATTTTTGGCTTCATAAAATCTTTTTGATAATAAATTTGGATCAATATAGCTTGCCTCTACTATAAAAAACTCTTCACTATCTGTTGGGTAAGACTTTCTTGTTTGATTTACTCCAATAGTTGAGATTTTTTGATTATTTATGTTATATATGGAGTCTAAATTGTTACTATCTTTTTTTATCTCTATTATTGCACTATCTTCATTTTTAAAAATATTATAGCTATACCCTCTAATAATTGTCCCAACTGAATGTGTAACATAAAATGCAAGATTTTCAATCTCATTTTTAAAATCTTCTTGTAAAAATGAGAGTCTAACTCTTATTTTAAGTGGATTTTTATACTCTTTTTCATATGAAAAAACTTTATAGATCAAATTTGCATCGCAATCTTGATGCTTTATGCGCAAAACTCTACCTATACCTTTTTGAAGTTTTTCATTTAGATCAATATTTAAATCATTAATAGTTTTTATAGGAAGATTAAAAGCTGCGCTAAGCTCTCTTGCAACTCCATATATACTTAAGCAATCTCCTCTATTTGCAGTCAACTCTATATCAATTATTTCATCGTTTAATATCTTATACTCTTTTAACTCTTTACCTAAAATTAATTCTCCTATACTATCATCCAAAACCATTATTCCATCTTCAAGTTTTGGAAGACCAATTTCAGTTGAAGAGCATATCATTCCTTCACTATCAATACCTCTTAGCTTTACAGGTTTAATCTCCAATCCATTTGGCATAGTAGCCCCAATAGTAGCAACAGGGACAAATTGATCTTTAGCTACATTTTTTGCACCACAAACAATCTGTTTTACTTCGCTTCCTATATCTACCTCACAAACAGAGAGTTTATTGGCATTTGGATGTTTTTCGCACTCTAAAACTTTTCCAACAACAATTTTTGATGGAATATCTATCTTTTTATACTCTGCAACTTCTAAACCAATTGAATTTAATTTTTTTATAATATCTTCAGTTTCTATATTTGAGATATCTATCCACTCTTGTAACCAACTTCTTGTAACTATCATCTAAACTGCTCCAATAATCTTAAATCACCCTCAAAAAGGCTTCTTAAATCCGGAATCTTATGAATTAACATTGCAAATCTCTCTACCCCAAGCCCAAAAGCATATCCGCTTACATCTTTATATCCTACAGCTTTAAACACATTTGGATCAACCATTCCGCATCCCAAAACTTCAAGCCAACCTGTATGAGAGCATACTCTACAACCTTTACCTTTGCAAAATATACAACTTATATCAACTTCAGCAGATGGCTCTGTAAAAGGAAAAAAGCTTGGCCTATATCTAATATCAATATCCCCAAACATATATTTTAAAAAATCACTCAAAATAAATTTTAAATTTGCAAAACTAACTCTTTGTTTTTTATCAACCAAAAGCCCTTCTACTTGATGAAACATAGGTGTATGAGTTAGATCAAAATCTCTTCTAAAAACAGCTCCAGGACTAATCATTCTAATTGGAGGCTCATTATTCAACATTGTTCTTATTTGAACAGGAGATGTATGAGTTCTCAAAAGCATCTCATCTTTAAAATAAAAAGTATCTTGCATATCGCGAGCAGGATGGAACTTTGGAAGATTGAGTGCTTCAAAATTGTGAAAATCATCTTCAATCAGTGGACCATTCTCAATAGAAAAATTCATAGATATAAAATACTCTACTATTCTATCCATTGTATCTTGGACTGGATGCAAAGCACCTTTAATATTGTATGGAGAGTATAAAGAAGGATCAATATTCTCTTTTATTAATTCTTCTTGCAGAGCCTTTTTTTGAAGCTCATCTTTTTTTGTACAGATTAATCCATTGAGTCTATTTTTTAACTCATTTAACTCTTTTGCAACTTTAGGCTTTTCTTCATTAGAGAGATTTTTAAGTTTTTTAAACTCTTGAGCTAAAATACCTTTTTTTCCAAAAATTTTAACTCTAATCTCTTCTAACTCTTCTAAATTTATACTATTTTGAATTTTTTCAATCCACTTTTTCAAAAAATACTCCCAAAATAATTTTAGAAATGATATTATAAAATATATTATAAAAAGATAAGATATAATATTAGCACAACTTTTTATAAAAGGAGTATTTATGTGTATTTTTTGCAAAATAGCAGCAGGAGAGATTCCAGCCAATAAAGTATTAGAAAATGATGAGTTTTTAGCATTTCACGATATTAATCCAAAAGCTCCTATTCATGTCTTGATTATCCCAAAAAAACATATTGAAAATTTTCAAAGCACACCACCAGAAGTAATGGCAAAAATGACACCTTTTATTCAAGAGGTGGCCAAAGAGTTAGCTTTAGATAAAAGTGGATATAGATTGATTACTAATAATGGAGAAGATGGGGGACAAGAGGTTATGCACCTTCATTTTCATCTTCTTGGTGGAGCAAAACTTATTTGGCCTCATTTAGCGCCTAATAAAGAGGCTAAAAAATATATGTAATTAGTGGCTATTCTCTTTTAGCCACTTTTCAAAAAATTCTATTTGGCTTTGAACTTGATTTATAGAGGTTGCCCCTTTAGAATTTCTTGAATTCATCGAGTGTTCCAATTTTAAATACTCTAAAACATCTTTATCTATTCTTTCATCAATACTTTTTAACTCTTCAAAAGTCAAATCACTTATATCTTTTTTCTTACTTTCAGCTAACGCTACAGCACGACCAGTTATAAAGTGAGCCTCTCTAAAAGGAATATTGCACTTTTCAACCAAATAATCAGCCAAATCAGTTGCAGTTAAATGACCTATTTTTGCTGCTTTATACATATTTTCTTTATTAATTTTCATTGTTTTTAAAAGCTCATTTAAAATTTTTAAACTAATTTTAGCTGTTTTTGTACTATCAAAAACAACTTCTTTATCTTCTTGCATATCTTTATTATATGCCAAAGGAAGAGCTTTCATTACAGTTAAAAGTGAGATTAAATTTCCGTAAGTTCTTCCTGTTTTTCCTCTTAGAAGTTCAGGAACATCTGGATTTTTCTTTTGAGGCATGATGGAGCTTCCAGTAGCATAATCATCACTAATAGTTATAAATCTAAATTCATAACTTGACCATAAAATTAGCTCTTCAGAAAGCCTAGAGATATGCATCATCAAAGTTGCTATATTAAAAAGTAATTCAAGCGCAAAATCTCTATCACTAACTGTATCCAAACAATTTATTGTAACATCTTTAAAACCAAGCTCTTTTACTACAAAATCTCTATCAATTGGATGTGGAGTTCCTGCCAATGCAGCACA
>CAJXMB010000019.1 GCA_913056105.1 uncultured Nitratiruptor sp.
TGCAAGTGGACCATTAACTGTTTTATTTCCTGATTGCTGTAGTGTTGGATAGAGAAAAAAGATGAATATAGAAAGTGGAAGTATTGTCAAGGCTATAATTAGTATTATATTGGCTTTTGGTTTATGGATAATATATAAAGTTTCAGATTTATAGTTTTCTTAAAACCTTATATCCTCTGTTGATATAAATTATCATCTTGCAATAAAAAATTTATGAAATATCCCGTTTAGTTAGCCCCCCAAAAAACTCTAAAACCCCCATATTTAAGGCATTTAAAGCACTTTTTAGCCATAATTTCAACCAAGAAATATAGCAAAACCAACAATTTTTTAGTCGAAATTGGTGAAAAAATTGTTTTCAAAATCCAATAAGAACAATTACTTTTTATATATCACTAAACTATTTCAATAGAGAAAAAGCAGCTAAAATACCAAAGAAAACAAAAGTATAAGGCTTAAAGTGGTTTTTTAGGGTTGACTATATAATTTAAGAAGGTAAGCAAAGTATACGCATAGCTTTAAAGCCTAAAAGGAAGGCAAATTTAAAGCAATCTTTACTAAAATATTTTCTTGACTTAGCTTTTGCTAAACCTTCTAAAATCTTTTAGCAAAGATTGGCATAATTTAGGCTTTAAATTTAATTAAGTCTCTTTTAAAAAATTGGTTAAAGATTTAATAGAAAGCTTTAGATTTGATCTATATCTGTACAGGTTTGATTTGAGATATCTTTTAGAACAAATGTCCCGCTTGTTATGTTATATTCCCAATAGTCACTACAATCAGGTTTTCCTTTTTTATCAGTTGGTCGATTTACAGAGCTATCATTTTTGGATGCAGGACCTTTGAAAATATATATCTCATTAGATTTTTGTTTGCACTCCCATTTAGTATCAACAATATTTGAGTTTTTTAAAATGTTTTTAAATGAATCATTTGGACAGCTGCCAAGTATTGGATATCCTGTAGAACAATTAAAATTTCCATCATTTGAAGAATCTTTATCAGAGCAATTAGAAGTCTCATCATTTCCCCAATTAAACTCACCCTCACTCATAATCCATTGACTATGGACATCCTCAATAGCACTCTCAATTGTTGAAGCAGTAGCAAGTTCAGAAGATATTTTTGTATTTGAAAAGAGATTTGTAAATTTTGGTATTGCCACACCGGCAAGAATGCCGATGATGACAAGTACAAAGATAAGCTCAACTAATGTAAAAGCTTTTCTCATTAGTCTTCTTGAGTTTCTACATGAATTGTGTATTTTGTTCCATTACCATCGCTACATTCATATCCTCTGTGTTCTAATGCATTTTTGTAAGCTTGTCCAGCATTGCTTCCATCACAATATATAGTTACATTTACATCACCATTATTATCATATTTGAAAGTTGCATTTAGATCAGTATTGCCTTTTCTAAAAACTGCTGTATCATTATCATCAAGACTCCAATCTTTGCCTTGAAATTTATATAGATCAGTGATATTGATATCGCTATCATTTTCGTCATTTAACTCTCTTGCATTTAGGTATGCCGAAGCACCACCACTACCATTAAGATCATTAATTGCACTAACTATATTTGTTGCATATGCATTTGCTTTAAGATTCTTAAACTTTGGAATAGCAACTGCTGCCAAAATACCAATGATCACGATCACGAAGATCAACTCAATTAGTGTAAAACCGCCTCTTCTCATTTTGTCTCCTTTGGTGAAATTTTTGTTACAATAAAATTGTATAATTATAAAGTTTAAAAAAGCATTAAATTCAATAAAATTTTATATTTTTTATTGAAACATACAAGAAATATTTTTCAATAATTTAAATATATTTTTTTATCAAAATCAAATAAAAAAGATAGTAAAATCTCGCTCAAAATTATAATAAGGATTGTTTTATGAGAAAAGGTATTCATCCTGAATATGTTGAGTGCGAAGTAACATGCGCTTGTGGAAACCATTTTGTTATCTACTCAAATAAGCCAAAACTAAAAATCGATATTTGCAACAAATGCCACCCATTTTTTACTGGTAGTCAAAAGATTGTTGATACAGCTGGTAGGGTAGATAAGTTTAAGAAAAAGTATGGCTTAAAGTAGTTGCTTAGATTAGTTCCAACTCCCATAGGAAATATTCAAGATATAACTTTAAGAGCCATAGAGGCTCTTAAAAGTGCTCAAATCCTTCTTTGTGAAGATACAAGAGTTACAAAAAAACTTATAAATCTACTAAATTTAGATATCAAAACTTCAAAAATAAAATCTGTTCATAAATATAATATAAATGAATTTCTATCAAAAATAGATCCATCTTTTTTTGAAAAAGATGTTGTATATGTTAGTGATGCAGGGATGCCTGGTATTAGCGATCCTGGAGTTGAACTTATAAGGTATTGTCAAAAAAATTCTATTGAGTATGATGTATTTCCTGGAGCTTCTGCTTTTGTAACAGCATTTGTTGCAAGTGGATTTGAAGGGGAATTTAGTTTTTTTGGATTTTTGCCACATAGTGGAAAAAAAAGAGAAGAGAGATTAGAGCAAATTTTAAATCACCATTTAACTTCCATAATATATGAAGCGCCACATAGACTTTTAAAACTTTTAGATGAGATATATAAAATTGATGAAAAAAGAGAGCTTTTTTTGGCAAAAGAGCTTACAAAAATGCATCAAACTTTTTTTAGAGGAAGTGCAAAAACTCTTTTAGAAATTTTAAATGAAGAGAAAGTTAGAGGAGAGTGGGTAGTAGTTATATCTGCTAGTAGTGAGGTAAAAAAAGAGTCTCTGATCACAAAGAGCGATATTTTAAAGCTAAATATCCCAAAAAAAGATAAAGCAAAGCTTTTGGCAAAGTTAACAGATAGGCCTATAAAAGATTGCTATAATGAGTTGATAAAAAATTAAGCATTAAAAAGATAAAATTGTTTTATGATAGTTTATGGAAAACAGATATTTTTTTATATTTTAAAAAGACATCTAAATCTGATAAAAAAGATATATCTTTCAAAAAGAGTTGATGGCAAAATTTTTGGTAGTTTAAAAAAGCTAAATGTGCCAATTTTAAATATAGATAATAAAAAAGCTCAAAGTCTCTCTCGTGGAGGAAACCATCAAGGATTTTTGGTTGAGATTGAAGATTTTAAGTTTAGCAATAAAGATATATTAAAAGATGCAAAGTTTGTAGTTTTGCTATATGGTGTGACTGATATAGGAAATATAGGTTCGATTATTAGAACATCTTATGCTTTAGGTGTAGATGCTTTAGTCATATCAAATGTGAAGCAGATAAGAGCAGAAGGGTTTATTAGAACAAGTAGTGGGGCAGCTTTGGATTTGCCAATAGTTTTGTATCCAAATGGATATGATATTTTAAATGAGCTTAAAATGGGTGGGTTTACTGTATATGCAACATCTTTTGATGGAGTTGATGTAAGAGGTATGAGTTTTGATGAAAAAAAGGTTTTAGTGCTTGGAAGTGAGGGAGAAGGTCTTCCAAATAGAGTTTACAAAAGAAGTGATTATTTGGTAAAAATTCAAATGCAAAGAGATTTTGACTCTCTGAATGTAAGCGCAGCAGCTGCTATTTTGATAGATAGGATGAGATAATGAGTGATTTTGAAAAACTAAAAAGTATGGATATTGAAGAGATTCATAAAAAGACATATATTGCAAGAAAAAATTTAAAGGCACTACTAAAAAAAGATTTTTCTAAATTTGATAGACTGAAAGCTTTAGGGTTTGTAAAAATTATAGAAAGAGAGTTTGGTTTAGACTTAAGCGAATTAAAAGAGGAGATAAGAGACTATTTTGATAAAAAAGAGAGTAAAAAAGAGAAGATAGAGGAAAAAGTAGAAGAGGTAAAAAAAGTAGAAGATAGAGAAAGTAATAAAAAAAATCTTTTAATAGGAATTATTGTTGTTTTAATAGCTCTTTTTACTATTTTTTTTCAAAGCAACAAGCAAAGCACTTCTAAATCAATCTCTAAAAGTATAGAAAAAAATGAAACCAATGTAACAAAAAAAGAGCCAATCACAATAGTAGAAAAAAATCTCTCAAGTAAAGAAGCATCAAAAATAGATGAAACAAATATTAGTCAAAGTAGTCAATCTTCTTTAGAGGAAAACACTACTGAAAAAAATCAAACTATCAAAAAGAGTTTGTCTATAAAGAAATCTACTATACCAAAAATAACACTTATTCCAAAATCAAAAATATGGGTTGGAGTAATCTATTTGGATAATTTTAGAAAAAAGAACTATTTAACATCTTTGCCAATTGAGTTAAATAGTAGCAGAGATTTTCTTTTATTAACAGGACATGGAATGTTAAAAATTGATATTGATTCAAACATAACTGACTATAACAGTCCAAAAAGATTAAGATTTTTATATAAAGATGGCAATTTTACTAAAATTGATGAAGAGACTTTCAAAGAGTATAATAGAGGTAAAAATTGGTAAGAGTTTTTTTAATCTCTCTTTTTATCCTCTCTTTTTTAAGAGCTGATCTTTTAGATGAGAAGATAAAGAGTTTAGTTACTCAAAAAACTTATGAAAAACATTTTAGACTTATAAATAAGATTTTTCAATCAAAAGATCAATTCTATTTAACCAAAGATAGGGTTGATATTTTAAGAGTTATAAAAGTGCTTAAAGAGAATGGACTTTTAAAGCTTTTTTTTGATGAGCCAAAAGAGAATTTTATAACTTTTCAAACAAATTCAAATCCATTGTTTTTTATGAAAATTATAGAAGAGACACTTCTAAATTTAGGATATAACTCCTTTTTGACTGAAGAGATAAAAAGAGAAAATGGTAGTTTCGTATGGACAATCTCTTTTGTTTCAGACTATACACTTGATCCAGAGCTTTTTGCTAAATTTTTAATGAAAAAAGAGTGTAAAATAACTGATATTGTAAGAGAAGATAAAAATAGATGGAGATATGTTATAGATGTGGATAGTGCAAAATTAGATGCCATCTCTTTACTGCCACAAGAAAAGATGAGACTAAAAAGAGCAATCCATGACTATTGGATAAAAATAGATGGCGGTCAAAAGCTTTCTATTGCAAGTTATGGAGGAAATAGATGGCATCCAAAAATAGTTGTTTATGATAAAGATTTAAAAATTTTAAAGATATATAAACAAAATAAAAAAACTAACTGGCTTGTAGTATATTTGCCACCAAACTCATATTATATTAAAATTTCAGATATCTTTACTCTTGATAATCTAAAATATGGATTGAAAGTAAAAGTTGAATAAAGGAAATATTGTGTTTGATGAGATAAGATTTAACAAAATTGAGAGACTTCCAAAATATCTTTTTGCTCAAATAAATGATATAAAGATGGCAAAAAGAAGGGCTGGGGAGGATGTTATAGATTTTAGTATGGGAAACCCTGATGGCCCAGCTCCAAAACATGTCATAGAAAAACTGATTGAGTCAGCAAAAAAACCTAAAAATCATAGATATAGTGTAAGCAAAGGGATATATAAATTAAGAGTTGCAATTTGTAACTGGTATGAGAGAAGATATGGTGTGGTTTTAGACCCTGAAAGCGAAGCAGTTGCAACTATGGGAAGTAAAGAGGGGTATGTTCATCTTGTTCAAGCTATTACAAATTTTGGTGATGTGGCAATAGTTCCAGACCCAACATATCCTATACACTCATATGCTTTTATACTTGCAGGTGGAAGTGTTCAAAAGATGAAACTTCCATATGATGAAAATTATGAGGTTAATGAAGAGGAGTTTTTTAAAAATCTATATAAAGCTTTAAATGATGCTTTTCCAAAACCAAAGTTTTTAGTTGTAAATTTTCCACACAACCCTTCAACTGCCACTGTCTCTTTAGAGTTTTATAAAGAGCTTGTAAAAGTTGCAAAAAAAGAGAGATTTTATATCATAAGTGATATTGCTTATGCAGATCTAACTTATGATGGATATAAAACTCCATCTATTTTAGAGGTTGAGGGAGCAAAAGATATTGCAGTTGAGAGTTTTACTTTAAGCAAAAGCTATAATATGGCTGGATGGAGAGTAGGATTTGTTGTTGGAAATAAAAAATTAGTAGGCGCATTACAAAAGATAAAAAGTTGGATAGATTATGGAATGTTTACTCCTATTCAAGTTGCAGCTACTGTTGCTTTAAATGGACCTCAAGATTGTGTAGAAGAGATAAGACAAAAGTATAAAAAAAGAAGAGATGTTTTGATTGAGAGTTTTTCGCGAGCTGGATGGGAGATAAAAAAACCAAAGGCTACAATGTTTGTATGGGCTAAGATTCCAAAAGAGTTTGAAAAAATTGGAAGTTTAGAGTTTAGTAAAAAGCTTTTAACTGAAGCAAAAGTTGCTGTAAGTCCTGGAATTGGTTTTGGGGAGTATGGCGAAAACTATGTAAGAATCGCTTTAATAGAGAATGAAAAAAGAATTAGGCAAGCTGCAAGAAATATTAAAAAGTTTTTAAAAGAGGCAAAAGAATGATAAGAGTTGGGATTGTTGGCGTTGGAACAGTAGGAAAAAGTGTTGTAAAGATTTTGGAAAAAAATAAAGATATTATAAGTGCTAGAGCAGGTAAAGAGATAGTTGTTGTAAAAGGAGCTGTAAGAGATCTTAATAAAAAAAGAGATGTTGATATAGAGCTTACAGATAATCCTTATGAGATAACTGATAGCAAAGATATAGATATTGTAGTAGAGCTTATGGGTGGAGTTGATGAGGCTTATAAGATTGTAACAAGAGCGCTTGAAAATAAAAAAGCAGTCGTTACAGCAAATAAAGCTCTTTTGGCATATCATAGGTATGAGCTTCAGCACTTAGCAAAAGATATCCCTTTTGAGTTTGAAGCAAGTGTAGCTGGAGGAATTCCTATAATCAAGGCTTTAAGAGATGGGCTTAGCGCAAATCATATAGAGGCAATTAAAGGGATTATGAACGGGACTTGTAACTATATCCTTACAAAGATGGCTTTAGAAAAAGTTGATTTCAATAGTGTTTTAAAAGAGGCTCAAGAGTTGGGTTATGCAGAAGCTGATCCAACTTTTGATATTGATGGATATGATGCAGCCCATAAACTTTTGATTTTAGCTAGCATAGCCTATGGAATAGATGCAAAACCTGAAGATATTTTGATAGAAGGAATTAGAGGGATAAACTCTTTGGATTTTGATTTTGCAAATGAGTTTGGATATAGCATAAAGCTTTTAGCAATTGCCAAAAAGATAGAGCAAAAAGTAGAGCTTAGAGTCCATCCTGTTTTGATACCAAAATCTCAAATGATTGCAAAAGTTGATGGGGTAATGAATGGAATAAGCGTTATTGGAGATTTTGTTGGAGAGACAATGTATTATGGTCCTGGAGCTGGTGGAAATGCAACAGCAAGTGCAGTTGTTTCAAATATTATTGATATCGCAAGAGGTGGAAAATGCTCTCCTATGCTTGGATTTAAAAGAGCGCTTGAGAGTGGAGTTAGTTTAGCCTCTTTTGAAGATATAACTACAAAATACTATATAAGAGTGAGAGTTGAAGATAGAGCTGGTATTTTAGAGAGTATTGCAAAACTATTTAAAGAGTATAAAATATCAATAGAGTATATGATGCAAAAACCATTTGATAAAGATGGTGCAGCGTTGCTTCTTTCGACTCATAGATGTATAGAAAGAGATATTCAAAAGGTTTTAAAAGAGCTATATTCAAGAGAGTTTGTTAAAGAAAAACCATTTATGATAAGAGTAGAAGAGTAAAATTTGAAGTTTGTGAAAAAAAGAGTAGATTCAGTATGCACCTACTGTGGGGTAGGGTGCGATATATGCGCTGAAGTGGAAAATGAGAAAATTTTAAATATATTTGCTAAAAAAGAGGGAGTTGTAAGTGAAGGAAAACTTTGTGTAAAAGGAAAGTATGGGTATGAGTATCTATATCATCCAAATAGATTAAAATTAGCTTTAGTTAGAAAAAGTTTTTTAAACGAAAATCCAAAGCTATTTGAAATAGCAAAAAATTCAATCAAAGATTTTAATGAAGATTTTTATGAAATCTCTTATCAAAAAGCTTACGAAATTGCTGCTAAAAAGATAAAAGAGATATTAAATAGATACTCATCCAACTCTTTTGCAGCAATTGGAGGAGCAAGAACAAGTTGTGAGAGTAGCTATCTATTTCAAAAATTTACTAGAGAAGTCATAGGCTCTCCTCATATTGATAATTGTGCAAGGGTTTGTCACTCTCCAAGTCTAAAGGGTCTAAGAGAGACTATAGGAGAGGGAGCTTCTACAAATCCATTTAGCGATATATATAAAGCTCAAAACTTAGTTGTTATTGGCTCAAATACCACAGAAGCTCATCCCATAGTTGCAAACAAGATTTTAAGTGCAGTTAAAAACAAAACCATTTTAAATGTAATTGATGTAAGAGAGATTGCCCTATCAAAATTTGCAACAAACCATCTATCAATCCCATATGAGACAAATTTAATGATTTTAAATATGCTCTCATATGAAATTTTAAAAAATGGATGGGAAAATAGAGAGTTTATCAAAAAAAGAACCAAAGGATTTAGTGAATATAAAGATAAAATTTTAAATGATGAATTTGCCAATCCAGATATTTTTACCCATATAAGAGGCTATGAGGATTTGCCTAAAAAAATAAGAGATTTAGCATATCTTATTTCACATAAAAAGACACTCTTTTTATGGGGGCTTGGAGTTACAGAGCACATAGATGGAAGCTCATCAGTTATGGCTTTGGCAAATTTAGCTTTGCTTACAGGAAATATAGGAAAAAGTGGCGCAGGACTTATGCCTCTTAGAGGTCAAAACAATGTCCAAGGTACATGTGATATGGGGTGTTTGCCATATTATCTGCCAGATTATAAAAAGCCAAAAGAGATTGGCTTGATGACTCCAGATATTATTGACGCTATTAATGAAGGTAAAATAAAAGCCATCTTTAATATGGGTGAAGATATTGCCCATATCCATCCAAATCAAAACAAAATCCAACAAGCACTAAAAAAATTAGAGCTTTTAATAGTCAATGAGATTTTTCCAAATGAGATTACTAAGTATGCTCATATCATTTTTGGTGTAAAAAGTGCCTATGAAAAGAGAGGTGTCTATATAAATGCAGAAAGAAGATTGCATCTATCTAACCCTTTGATAGAGTCAAATTTGCCAGATGATTGGGAAGTTATTGCAAATATTGCAAAAAGATTGGGAGCAGATTTCAATTATAAAGATTCAAAAGAGATTTGGGATGAAGTTAGAGTTGTTGCAAAAGATAGATTTAATGGAGCAACTTATGAAAAACTTCAAAAAGATTCTTTAAGAGGGCTTCAGTGGCCAGTTTCTAAAAAGGATACTCCAATTTTACATGAAAAAGAGTTTGCAACAGTGGATGGTTTTGGCCATTTTAAGTATAAAAAGTACCAATTAAGAGGGATGTTTAAAGAGTTATTAGAAAGAAGAGAGTCTTATTTTTATTTAACAACTGGAAGAGTAATATCTCAATACAATAATGCAGCTCAAACAAAAGTATGCCAAAAACTTCAAAAAAGATACCAAGATGATATTTTGTTCGTTAGTTATAAAGATAGAGGATTTTTTGAAGGAAAAGATAGGGTTGTTTTAGTTTCAAAATATGGCAAAAGCAAACCTTTAAAGATAAAATTTTCAAAAAATTTAAAAAAAGGAACACTTTTTACAACTTTTCACTATGCAAAAAACCATATAAACTATCTTTTTGGAGATGAGAGTGATGAGTATACTAAAACAGCAAGGTTTAAATCAATAAAGGTTAAAATTGAGTAGAAAAAAGGGAGATTTAGCCGAAGACATTGCTTGCGAATTTTTAATAAAAAATGGCTTTAGAATAGTTGATAGAAATTTTTATTCAAAATTTGGAGAGATCGATATAATAGCTATAAAAAATAGTATTTTACATTTTGTTGAGGTCAAAAGTGGGAAAAATTTTGAGCCAATCTATGCAATAACTCCAAAAAAACTTCAAAGAATACTCAAAAGTGTAGACTACTTTCTTTTAAAAAGAGATTTGGATTTAGAAATTCAAATAGATGCAATTATTATAAAAAATGATTCAATAGAATTTTTAGAAAATATAACACTTTAATATATAGGGTACCTCTAATAATTTTCAAAGATTTAAATTTGTATAATACAAATGTTTACTAAATTGTAAACAATTATAAAAATCAAAGGAGAGAATATGGGAAAATATGTAGAATTAAATGCTTCAAATTTTGATGAAACAATTAAAAATGGCGTTGTAATGGTTGATTTTTGGGCTCCATGGTGTGGACCTTGTAGAATGATTGCTCCAGTTATTGATGAGTTGGCTAATGAGTATGAAGGAAAAGCTACAATTGCTAAGGTAAATACAGATGAAGAGCAAGATATTGCTATTAGATTTGGTATAAGATCAATTCCTACAATTTTGTTTTTTAAAGATGGCCAGTTGGTTGATCAAATGATTGGTGCAGCTTCAAAAGATGTTTTTAAACAAAAATTAGACGCACTTTTAGGCTAATAAAAGGGGCTTTGCCCCTAATTGTAAGTTGTTAAAAAGACAATTTACAATTAAGGGCAACTTTATAATTTTGCAAAAGGAAATAAAATGTTAGATTTAGCAATTGTAGGTGGCGGCCCAGCAGGGCTTACAGCTGGTCTTTATGCTACAAGAGGCGGATTAAAAAATGTGGTAATGTATGAAAAAGGCATGCCAGGTGGTCAAATAACTCAATCAAGTGAAGTTGAAAACTATCCTGGAGTTTGTAAGGTTGTAACAGGAATGGAGTTGATGGAGTGTTGGCCTGAGCAGTGTATGCGCTTTGGATTAAAACATGAAATGAAAGAGGTAAAAAGGGTTAAAAAAGAGAAAAATTTTATTTTAGAGCTTGGAAATGGTGAAACTGTTAAAGCAAAATCTGTAATAGTTGCTACTGGAAGTACTCCTAAAAGAGCGGGATTTGAAGGAGAAGATGAGTTTTTAGGAAGAGGTGTTAGCACATGTGCTACTTGTGATGGATTTTTCTATAAAGATAAAGAGGTTGCTGTTCTGGGTGGAGGAGATACAGCACTTGAAGAGTCACTATATTTAGCTAATATTTGTTCAAAAGTATATCTTATTCATAGAAGAGATCAGTTTAGAGCTGCTCCAGCTACAGTCCAAAGAGTTAAAAACAATCCAAAAATAGAGTTTATTTTAAATGCTAAAGTTAAAAAGGCTTATGGAAACAATATGGGGCTTGAAGGGGTTATTATAGACCAACAAGGCAAAGAGATTGATTTAAAAGTTCCAGGACTTTTTGTATTCGTTGGTATGAATGTAAATAATAGTGTTTTAAAACAAGAAGATAGTAGTTTTTTATGTGAAGTAAATGAATGGGGAGAGGTTATAGTTGATTTAAAAATGAGAACAAATATTCCTGGACTTTTTGCAGCTGGAGATATAAGAGTTGATGCTTCAAAACAGGTTGTTTGTGCCGCGGCTGATGGTGCTACAGCTGCTCTTAGTGCAATTAGCTTTGTAAGGGAGAGTTAGATGATTAATATTGGAGTATATGGAGGAAGCGGAAGAGTTGGAAGTCTGATTATAAAAAATCTAAAAGATGATAAAGAGGCAAAACTCTCTTGTGTGCATGTTTTAGAAAAAATTGAGATTGATGTGCCAAATGCTTTGATTACAAATGATATTGATACACTACTGAAAAATTGTGATGTTGTTATAGATTTTACTCTTCCAGATGGAACTGAATCTTTGTTAAATAGAGCTTTAAAAAATCCAAAGCCAATAGTTAGCGGAACAACTGGCTTAAGTCAACATCAGATAAATTTGATGCAAGAGGCTTCAAAAAGCATGCCAATTTTGTATGCTACAAATATGTCTTTAGGAATTGCAGTTTTAAATAGACTAGTAGAGCTTTCTTCAAAAAAGCTTAGAGATTTTGATATAGAGATAGTTGAGATGCACCATAGATATAAAAAAGATGCTCCAAGCGGAACAGCACTTACTTTGGCAACCCATGCAGCAAAAGCAAGAGGTTTAGATATCGATAAAGTTAGAGTTAGTGGAAGAAATGGAAATATTGGTCAAAGAAGCAAAGATGAGATTGGAGTTTTTGCTTTAAGAGGTGGAGATATTGTAGGAAGACATACTGTAGGATTTTATAATGATGGAGAGTATTTAGAGCTAAACCATACAGCAACAAGTAGAGATACATTTGCAAAGGGTGCTATAAAAGCTGCTAAATGGTTAGTTTCTCAAGATAGTGGATTATATAGTATCTATGATTGTTTAGGGATATAAAATGTTTTCACTAAATGAAAAGTGCGCTGTAGTTGGTATTTTTAATGTTTCAAATGCTGCAAAATATGCATACTATTCTCTCTTTTCTCTTCAGCATCGTGGACAAGAGGCAGCGGGGATTGCAAGTAGTGATGGAGAGAAAATTTATATAACAAAAGATAGAGGACTTGTTACTCAAGTTTTTGATGAGAAAAAGTTAAAAAAACTCATTGGAGATAGTGCAGTAGGGCACACAAGATATTCAACCGCAGGAGAAGATTCAGTTTTAGATGCGCAACCTATTTTTGCAAGGTATGATTTAGGTCAAATTGCAGTTGTCCATAATGGCAATCTAACAAATGCAAAAGAGGTTAGGGAAAAACTTATCAAAGAGGGCGCAATTTTTCAAACATTTATGGATACAGAAAATCTTATACATCTTATTGCAAGAAGCGATAAAGAACACCTATATGATAGAATCATAGATTCTGTTAAGAAGATTGAGGGTGCTTATTCTATGATATTTTTAAGTAGAAAAAAGATGTTTGCTATTAGAGACCCATATGGTTTTAGACCGCTTTCAATGGCAAAATTAGAAGATGGATATGTAGTTGCAAGTGAGACATGTGCATTTGATCTAATTGGCGCAGAGTATATAAGGGATATAAAGCCTGGAGAAATGGTTGTCTTTGAAAAAGATAAAGAGCCAAGAAGCATTCAAGTATTTGAGCCAAATCCTCATAAATGTATATTTGAATATATCTACTTTGCAAGGCCTGATAGCGATATTTTTGGAAAAAGTGTATATGATGTTAGAGTTAAGATGGGAAGAGAGCTTGCAAAAGAGTACCCAGTTGAAGCTGATATGGTTATTCCTGTTCCTGATAGTGGGATAGCTGCTGCTCTTGGATACTCAAAAGAGAGTGGGATTCCTTTTGAGATGGGCATTGTTAGAAATCACTATGTTGGAAGAACATTCATAGAGCCAACTCAAGAGATAAGAGATTTAAAAGTTAAAATGAAACTAAATCCAATTAAAGAGTTGATAGAAGGAAAAAGATTAGTTGTTATTGATGATAGTATTGTAAGAGGGACAACAAGTAAAAAGATAGTAAAAATTTTAAAAGATGCTGGAGCAAAAGAGGTTCATATGAGAATAAGCTCACCTCCAACCACTGGACCTTGCTATTATGGAGTGGATACTCCTACAAAAGATGAGCTTATAGCATCTTCAAAAACCATTCAAGAGATAAGAGATTTTATAGGAGCCAACTCTTTAGCATATATATCAATTGAAGGTCTAATTAGAAGTGTTGGAGATGATTTGAGTTACTGTATGGGATGTTTTGATGGAAACTATCCTGTACCAAATAAAAATTAGGAAAAAAGAGTTTTGAGAGAGATTTTAACATTTGGAAGATATTATAAAAAAAAGTTAGGCAAAAGAGTTAAAAAGATTCCACTTGCAATTTCGGGTTTTACATGTCCAAATATTGATGGAACTGTAGCTAAAGGGGGTTGTACTTTTTGTGAAAATGAATCATTTAGTCCAAATTTAGAAAAAGTAAACAAAAAATTTTTTTTAAATCCAAATTCAAAAATAAATCCAATCCTTGATAAGCAGTTAAAAGAGGTAGAGTTTCAATATATAGCTACAAAAAGAAGGTATAAAAATTTAGGATATGAGAAATTTTTGGCATATTTTCAAGCATTTACAAATACATATGCTCCTTTTGATACATTAAAAGCTCTTTATGAAAAAGCACTCTCTTTAGAGGATTGCATAGGTTTAAGCATTGGAACAAGAAGTGATAGTGTAAATGAAGAGATTTTAGACTATTTAAAAGAGTTAGATAGTAAGTATGAGGTTTGGATTGAGTATGGGATTCAAAGTATATTTGATAAGACTTTAGAGAAGATAAATCGTGGTCATGATAGCAAAACAAATGAGTATTGGATTAAAAAGAGTAAAGATAAAGGGCTTAAAGTTTGTGGGCATATAATCTTTGGTTTGCCAGATGAGACTCAAGAGATGATGTTAGAAACTCTTAAGAAATCTATAGAGTGGGGGATAGATTCTATAAAGATTCATCCTCTTTATGTAGTTAAAAATACAGCTTTAGCAATTGAGTATAGAAAAAAAAGATTTAAACCAATTTCAAAACAAGATTATATAGATACTCTTTTGAAAGCTTTTAAAATATTACCAAAAAATGTAGTTGTTCAAAGAGTAACAGCAGGGATTGACAATCAAACCCTACTTGCTCCTTCTTGGTGCAAAGATAAAAATAGATTGATAAGTGAGATTAGAAAAGCTTTAAGAAAAGAGGGAATGATATATTAAAAACGAAACATCAATCCTCCATAGATGCCAGAAAAATCTACATCAGTCTTTACATCATAATCATCTTCATCAATTTTGATTTTTTGTCTTCTATATCCAATTTCCAATGCTGGTTTGATTGAAGATGGTAGATCAAAAGTATAATCAGCTTTTGCTCTAAAATCATATATTTTAGAAGAGCTAATAGAGATATATTTGATATCACTCTCAAGACCAATATTTGTTGTTGGAATCTCAACTCTTGCTCTAAAGTATCCCAAAGGAATAGGCACAGTTGTTGAGTCTTCATATCCTTTAAATATACCTTTTGGTTCAACCTTAAAATCTGCATCTATAATTTTTATATCTATGCCAAGGTCAATAGTTGTCCAAGCAGTATTGTCTAAAATATTATAATAAGGCACTATATCATACTCTTTTGCCTTAAAATCACTCTTAGAAGAGCCTGGAATATCCATTCCATTCCATGCACCACTTGCTTGACCAGTTGCTTCAATATCTACATATTCAAGTCTAATATTTGGAACTATAGGTACAGGATGCTTTAGTAGTATCCAAGCATATATGGATGTATCTTTGTTCTCATCAAATCTATTTTCACCTGTTATTCCATGCCCTGCATTATAATAAGCATTACCTGAAGGCTTTTGATTCCATCCACCAATTGCTCCTTCGACTCTGATCATATCAGCATTTAAAGCTATGCTTGATATTATAGTCACTACAGAAGCTATTTTTTTCATTAAATTCCTTTTAATCTTTTCTACTGTTTTTCTCTTCTATTCCACTTTGATTAAATCTTCTTTTTAGCTCTTTTCTAATAAGCTCAGGAGAGATATCCATAAAAGAGAGAGCCACTAAAGCATGATATACCAAATCAGCACACTCATAAATCACTTCATCTTTGTTTTTATCTTTGATAGCAAAACAAAACTCTCCTGCTTCTTCTACAACTTTTTTCAAAATTGTATTTTCGCCCTTTTGAAATAGTTTTGCAGTCCAAGATTTTGTTGGATCGCTATCTTTTCTTTCTAAAATCCTATGGTATAAAACATCAATTACATTTTGATACATCTCTTGAGGCTCTATTTGAGGCTTTGATGCTACTGAATTATTTGTTAAATCTTTATAAAAACATGACTTTCTTCCGGTATGACAAGCAGGACCATTCTGTTTTACTTTAAGCAAAAGTGTATCAGAGTCGCAATCAAGAAAAATCTCTTTTACCTCTTGAGTGTTTCCACTTGTCTCACCCTTTTTCCAAAGTTTTTGTCTGCTTCTTGAGTAGTAGTGGGCAAAACCACTTTTTAGAGTTTTTTTAAAAGCTTCTTCATTCATATATGCAAGCATCAAAACTTCATCTGTATCTACATCTTGAACAATTACCGGGATAAGTTTAATCTTATCCCAATTAATTTTAAAATTCATCTTTTTCCTTATTTTGAACTTGCTCTTTTTTTATCATAAGAGTCTATCCAAAGATTTGGAATAACTCCGTTAGGAGTTAAAAATATTTTTGCATCTTTGTTTACTTTTAATGCTTCATTAAATTTTCCTTGAACTTCTATTTCTCTTAGCTTTAGAAGTTCGGGAGTTAAACTCTTGCCTATGATTGCATTTGCTTGAGCATTGGCTTTTGCTTCAATCAAAATCTTTTGAGCTTCACCTTCAGCTTGAATCTTTTTAGCTTCAGCTTCGCCTTTTGCCAATGCAGCTTTTTTCTCAGCCTCTTGTTTTGCTCTTTCTACCTCATATTTAACCCTCTGGGCTTCCTGCTTTGCAATCTGGACTCTTAATATTTGCTCTTTTATCTTTGGAGGAAGAGATATATTTCTTAGTTGCACCGCTATTAAATTTACAGGTTTGTTTGGCAAAGAGCTAATTTGTTCTCTAATTTGAGATTCAATAAGTTTTGCAATCTCACTTCTTTTTACAGGAATATCTTCAGCTTTATATCTTCCCACTACATTTCTAACAACTTCTCTAACAACAGCATTTATAATTTTCTCTTCCCATGTGAGCCCCCATGTAGCTATAGTTTGTGGAGCACTATTTGGATTTAGTTTATATTGAACGGTTATATCTATAGATATTGGAAGACCTCTTGAGTCTAAAACATTGATTGCAGGTTTATCTATAATTCCTTCAGACCTTATTATATTTTCTCTTAAAGTCTTTGCTCTATAGTTAATAATCCTAACTTTTGTATCAACTCTTATTATTTTTTGAATTCCAGGGATAAAAAAGTGAATTCCTGGCTCTAACGGTATGGGTTCAAATTTACCCGCTGTTACTTTTATTCCCACCTCTCCTGAGTTTATAATAGTATATGGTTTTGCAATTATTAGCAAAACTATAAGTACAATTATTGCATATATATATGTAGCCTTTTTACCCATATCTTTGATAAAATCAGGTTTTTTATCTTTGTTCTCTTTTTTAAAAAAATCATTCAAATCTGCTGGCATAAATCTCCTTATATATAAGTTAGCATATATTCAAAATCTTTATCTCTTCCATAAACAACATCAAAATATGCTTTTTGAAGCTCTTTAGTTATTTTGCCTCTTTTTCCATTCCCAATAACTCTTCCATCAACCTCTTTTATAGGCGTAACTTCTGCTGCTGTTCCAGTAAAAAAAGCTTCATCACATATATATACTTCATCTCTTGTAATTCTTCTTCTCTCTACTTTTATGCCCTTCTTTTTGGCTATTTTTAAGACTGTATCTTGAGTGATAGACTCAAGAGAGTGGTCATTTGGAGGTGTTATAAGAACTCCATCTCTTACAATAAAAAAGCATTCTCCGCTCCCTTCAGCTACAAATCCCTCTTCATCCAATAAAAGTGCCTCTTCATATCCAGCCTCAACTGCTTCAAGTTTTGCCATTTGGCTATTTAGATAGTTTGCAACAGCTTTTGCTTTTCCCATAGATGATTTTACAGAGTTTCTAATAAATGAGCTAATTTTCACTCTTATTCCATTTTCTAAACCTTCATCTCCCAAATAGCTTCCCCACTCCCAAGCTGCAATTGCAACTTTTACAGGAGCGTTTACATGATAGAGCCCCATAACTCCATATCCAAGATAGATAAGAGGTCTAATATATACATTTGAGTTAAACTCATTTTTTCTTAAAAGTTCAATCTGTGCCTCTTCTATCTCTTCAATAGAGTATGGGGATTTGATAGCTGTAATTTTTGCAGAATTTAAAAGTCTTTTTGTGTGGTCTCTTAATCTAAATATTGCTAAACCATTGTCTGTTTTATAGGCTCTTGTTCCTTCGAATACACCATTTCCATAGTGCAAGGTGTGAGTTAAGATATGGGTTTTTGCATTGTCCCAATCTACAAATTTGCCATCCATCCATATATATTTTGCTTTTTTCATCCATTTCTCCATAAAAAATTTCAGGGCACCTCTAACAATTATATACATATCATAGAAGGCAAAGTTAGGGTAAGATT
>CAJXMB010000020.1 GCA_913056105.1 uncultured Nitratiruptor sp.
AATTCAATTGATTTAGTTCTCAACAAAGGAAAAGAAATAGAATTTCCATTACGAACTCTAACACTTAGTGAAGAATATCAAGTTGATTTATCATGGGATCCTAAAGTTATAGTTCCTGAAGAAAAAGTCAAGTTCATTTACACATTTAGAGATACGACAGACTTGGGTCCAATTAGAGATTCTGATTACACATTTACAATATTACAAGATGGTAAAACAATTTTTTCTGAAGACAGATTTGCAAAAATTGGCGCAGACTTTACAGACTTTACATTTACAGAAGAACAAACAGGTCTTACGATTGCTAGATTTTCAAACATTTCAGGAAGTGGGCAACAAACAGAATTTGCATTTGTAGTAGGTGGACAAACTGAAACAAAAACATCATCAGTTCCAGAGTGGGTTAAAAACAATGCTGGATGGTGGGCTGATGGTCAGATACCAGACTCTGCATTCATTGATGGAATTGAATATTTGATCAAAGACGGAATTATAAAAATAAGTTAAAAAAATTCTGGTTATTCAAAAGCTGAAACAAAACTAGATTGTTCAACCTTTGTTTCTTTGCACTTGCATTGATTTGAGTCTTCACCGCACTCAAAGCAAACTAGGAGATTTCCTCCCTTACAGTCGTATAGTGACATTTCCATATCTTATTGCAAAGTTTGTATTTAATCATAATTGGGTATATAGATCAAGTATGACTATTGTTTTCTTATTGTAAAAGTAGGCTCAAAATTGCTGCACGTGTAAATTTTCCGTATTCAGCTTGTTGAAAATATTTTGCTTGTTTTAGATAAAGCTTATAGAGTTTTAAAAGATATTGACAAAGAGTATGCCAAAAAGATATTTCCTAAAGATAGATACAGGATTGAAAAAGCACTTCAAATATATTTTTCTACTAAAACTCCTCCAGCAATATATTTTAAACAAAATCCAAAAAAACCTATAATTCAAAATTTAAAAATTTATGAGATAGATATAGATAGAGCAATACTAAAAGAAAAAATTTTTAAAAGAACAAAAGAGATGGTAAAAAGTGGGCTTATTGATGAGATAGCATATTTAGAAAAAAAATATAGTAGAGCCCCAAAACCTATGAGGGCAATCGGTATAAAAGAGACGCTAAAATATTTAGATGGCAAAATCAATATTGATGAACTTATAGAAGAGATTTCAATAAATACTTTGCATTTAGCAAAGAGACAACAAACATTTAATAGAACTCAATTTCAACAAAAAATATCTGCTGAGATTCAAAAACTTTATGAAATAATTGAGAATGAGTTATTTACAAAAGAGTGATTTAAAATTTTATAGTAGTCTTCAAAGTTCTGTAACTTTACAATTGTAGTGATGTTTTGATCATATCTTTCTTTAATTAGATTCATTTAAAGCAAAATAGTTTTTTATAGTAACTCTTTAAAGTATATGTTCAAAATAGACCCCCAATATTATTGTAACAACGCCTAAAAGAAAGAGCCATAAAGCAGATTTATATGTGTTTTTTACTCCTCCAAACCAGAGTGCATAGATGGCTTTTAGCAAATTATTACTACCTGTAGCTATCATGATAGCTGCTATCGTTTGATCGACTGTTATAGATAATTTTCCTGTTAATATTGATAATATGAAAGGATCTATATCGGTAAAACCTACTATAAAAGAGAGTATTTCCAGCCCTAATGTTCCATAATGTTTTGTTACAAAATGAGTAAGTAGAATCATAAAAACAAATAAAAAAGCAAATAAAAAAGCAGTTTTTAACTCCAGAGGATTTTTGTCAACAATTCCAACATGCTCTTGAAGTTTTTCTTCTCTTTTTAAATAAAAAAAGGAGACCAAAAATCCTATAAGAGCTAATAATACAAAAGGGAGCATCAAATTTTTTCCTATATCGATATTAAAAATAAAAGCAATAATTATTAGACGCAGATACATTACAGAAGTTGCTGAAATTATAGCTGCATCAAGTACGGGATATCCATGAAGTTGTTTCGCTTTTCTTGCAAGAACAACGGTGGTTGCAGTTGAGGAGTATGAACCACCTAAAAGTCCTGTCAAGAAGTAGCCTTTAGAAGGAAAGAAATATTTTTGCAAAATGTATCCACTATAGCTGATACCAGAAATAACGACTACGGCAAGCCATATCTTAAAAGGTGAGAGCGGAATATAGGGAATAGTGTTTGTATTTGGCAAAAGAGGCAGTATAACTGCTGAGAGTAGTATCATTTTACTTAATGTTATAAATTCATTAACATTGATGTTTCGTGTAAGTTTGTTTATGCTTTTGTTAATATTTAAAATAAAAACAATACTTACATATAAAAGTGCGGTTATCCATAATGGTTGTGTCTGAATTAGTGCACCAAAAGAATAGACAAAAAGCATAACGATATAAAGCAATATACTGCGTTTATTATCTTGCAGATTTTTGTAATACACTAAAGCATACAAAAGAGTAATAGATAAAAATCCTGCCGTGTATAAAAGATATGTCTTAGAGTCTATTTTAAAGAGAATAAAACCTAAAATACCTACAAAACTGAAGGTACGGACATCACCAAAAAAAAGGTTTTCTTTTTGAGTAATCTTGTGTTGAATTCGGTATGATTTTACTTCCAATCCTACTAAAAAACTAAAAGTAGTTACCACTAAAAAATGTATGAAATCATGATTTAAACTCATTGTTAAAACAATCCTTTTTCAAAACAGATATCATCAAACTGACAAATAATATTATATTTAGACTAATTGTAGCAATTACATTTGTCTGTTATAAGACAATTCTTTTTGATTCGACAATACGTGTGATAATACCAAGAGAAAAGATATGGCCTGAGTATACCCATGGCTTTGTACCACTCTTTAGTTAAGTTATTTGATATATTTTATCTTAGTTTCCTTACATAATATCTTTATGATATTTTTTTCTATAGTATCGCAAAACACCCATTTTAACAACATCGTTAAAGACAAACCATGTAAGTGCATATGCCCACATAGCCAATCCCCATCCCCAACCGATAGGCTCCATCAGTCCAAAACCGTAAACAGCAATAATAGTTCCTACAACACGACTTGAGAAAGTTGCGCCAAAAAGAGTCCAAGAAGGCCATGGACGCTTCCAAAACCAATCATCAATACGGGTATTGTAAATAGTTCCATGTCCAGCAATAACTAATTTTGCAAAAAATAGACTCTGTACAAAATCAAGCGGAAGATGCATAAAAGAGATAAGAATCCAAAAGAGTGTAAAAGAGGAAAGTACACCTGCAATTCCTAGCCAAGAAGAGAGTACAAAAACCTCCTTCATATCCCATCTTACAGGAGCTTTACGTACTTTTGTATTGTCATAGGCTATGGTCATAATAGGTATATCATTTAAAAGTGCCAAGATAATAATCATTAATGCCGTAATAGGGTAGAAATTATAAACAACGATTGCTAGCGTCATAAATATTATGACACGGACAGTCTCAGCAATACGAAAAATTGTATAACTTTTCATACGCTCAAAGATTTGCCTAGACTCTTTTATTGCATCAACAATTACCTTAAGTCCCGGAGCCATGAGAACAATGTCTGCTGCTGCACGTGCAGCATCAGTTGCTCCGCTTACGGCGATACCGCAATCAGCTTTTTTCAGTGCAGGAGCGTCATTGACGCCATCTCCTGTCATACCTACAATATGATCTGCTTTTTGGAGTTCATCTACTATAAAATATTTATCTTCAGGAAAAACTTGTGCAAATCCATCAGCATCTTCAATCAATGCAATAATTTCTGATTCATGTTTTTTGATACTTCCTTTTGGCAATGGCATATTGTAAAGTTCTTTTTGAACTTTTTGCACTATTTGTTTGACTATTTTATCAATTTCATCTTTTGAAGCATTAGGATATATTGACTCAGTAATTGCTTTAGAGAGGATTTTTGAAAGATAAATATACTCTTCAACTGATTCTCCTTTTAGAGCATGAATATCTTCAATTTTTTCCCCTATCTTTAGTAAAGAAGCGATATATTTTGCAACAGCAATATTATCACCTGTAACCATTTTGATACGTACACCTTGCGCTTTTGCTTCAGCTATCGCTTCTAAAGAGTCTTCACGAGGAGGATCAAAGAGAGGAATAAGACCGACGAAACGATATAAATCTTCTTCACATTTACGATATGCCACACCTAAAGTTCTAAAACCTTTTTGAGCAAACTCTTCTACCGCTTGATAAGCCTTTTCTTTGTCAAACTCTTGATAGTTGCTTAGTTCTATAATAACTTGTGGAGCACCTTTTGTATAAATCAATTCACAATTTTTCCCCTCATATATCGCTTCTGTTCTTTTGCGAACAGGATCAAATGGGAGAAATTTTTTCAATTTTTGATTTAATAATCTATTTTCTAATTTATGTTGATGAATATAGTCAAATATAGGCTTTTCAATAGGGTCTTGGTTTTCTTCTTTACTAGCAAGTGCTGCATTAATCATAAGTTCTTCTGCCGTGTAGCCATTTGCCACATAGGGTTCTGATAGAGTCATACGGTTTTTAGTCAGCGTTCCTGTTTTATCAGAACACAATACATCCATACCTGCCACCTCTTCAATAGCAGCTAAACGACTAACAATTGCCTGTTTTACAGCCAAAGCTCTCGCTCCAATAGCCATAGTGACGGTTAGCACAGCTGGCATTGCCACAGGAATGGCAGATATGGTCAACACAAGCGCAAAAACCAAGAGCTCTATTGTAGGTTGATTAGTTTTAATACCATGATATACAATTATTGCAATCATAACTAGCGTAAGAAGAATCAAAAAGTTTCCAACTTTAATAACCATTTTTTGAAAATGGCTGACTTCTTCATTTTGTGCTTTTGCAACTAATCCTACTGTTTTACCAAAATAGGTGTTTTTTCCAGTTGCAGTAACTTTGGCAATCATCTCACCTTGTTTAATAATTGCATTTGCATATAAATCATCGCCCTGTTTTTTATCAACAGGCAACGACTCTCCGGTCAGGGCTGATTCATCAACCAGCAGAAAATCACCTCCATCAAGGAGTTTTACATCAGCTGGAACAATATCACCGATTTTAACCTTAATAATATCACCTGGCACAAGCTCTTTGGCATCAATCTCTTGCCACTTCCCGTCACGCAAAACGAGGGCTTTGCGCGCAAGTTTCTTTTTGAGCACTGCAATGGCACTTAGGGCTTTTGACTCTTGATAAAAATCGACAATTGCATTGACTAATAGCATAACCATGATGATAGTAAAATCTTCCCATCTGTGAGCAAGAGCAGAAAGAATTGCAGCAGTTTCTATCATCCATGGAATTGGTCCCCAAAAACGGCGAAAAAGTCGGTGCAACCAACTCTCTTCTTTTTCATTAAGCTCATTATATCCATATTTTTTGAGCCGTTCTTCTACTTCTTTTTGAGTCAATCCGGTTAAATTATCATTATCTTTTTTCATAAGAAGAAACCACCTTGTTCTATTTTGTTAATAAATTATATCATATAACAATACAATAAATGATAACAAAGGTTTGTTTTATGAAGAGTTACATTATTGAGAGTATAAAATCTTTTCTTTCTCTTTCTAAAACGATTATTGGTATTAATAGAATTTATACGAATTAAGAGGTTGGAGCTAAGGAGACAAAAAACATTTAATAGAACTCAATTTAAACAAAAAAACATCTACTAAAATTGAAAAACTTCATGAAATAATTGAGAATGAGTTGCATTTAAAAAAGTAAATTAAATTTTATTTTTGAAATACAAATATATGTTCATGCATTATCAATAAAAAATTATATTCTTTACTCTTATTTAACCAAAATCCTGTAGCTTTACAATTATGTTGATGTTTTACTATATCCTCTTTTAATGTAAAGCCGACTTTTAAAAATCTTTCCATCACTTTAAATGCTAATGGTTGATATACCTTATTTCTTCTTGTATCTCCAATTAAAATTGCACAATATCTATTTTGTTTTAGCACTCTATAAAACTCTTTTGCTATTTTTTCCATTTCATTACAAAATTCATCTAAATTATGAATATTAGACAGATCTTCTTTTATTTTTTTATTAGAATATTTTATAATATCCGCATAAGGAGGATGAGTTAAGATAAAATCTATAGATTCATTTTTTATCATTGATAAATCTCTAGCATCATTTATAAAAATTTCGATATTTGGATTAAATTCAGTTTCAAATTTTAAAGCATTTTTAGTAAGCTTTATAGCATTTGGATTTATATCCATTGCTAATAAATTTCTATTTAAAAGCTTGCACTCTATTGCTGTAGTTCCTCCGCCAACCATTGGATCTAATAAAAGATCATTCCCATTAGAGTATCTAAGAATTAAATTTCTTACTACTTCAGGCGCCCAATTACCTCTATATTTACTATTATGAGTTGCCCACTTGCCTCGACGAGCAAAACTCCAAATTGTGGTGCATTCCAATTCGAAATTGTCTGGTTGTAATTTTTTAATTTTAGCCATTATTTACAAATTTCTTTTAAAGCACCATTTTTTAACATATTTAAATTAATAACATAGTCATTATGATTAAAAGTTTCTTCTAAAGAGTTTAAAGCTGTCAACCATCCTTTTCCATCTGTAATCCAAATAAAATTAATATTTTGGGATTTTAAAAAATCATTAAGAGATTGATATTCTCCTGCAGTAGATTTTAATTTAGAACCCCCGCTACCATAATAATTTACTTCAATTAAATATAGCTTTTTATTCTCTTTGTTATATAGAGCAAAATCAAATCTTCTATTATTTTTATCTATTTTGATTTCATAGTTAAAAGTCTCTTTAATTCTTTTTTGTGTAGCTTGCTCTATATAGCTAAAATTTATATTTTTTTGACAAAATTTATTGAGATAATTTGATACAATACTTTCCATAATAGCCCCAGTTCTATTTTTTCTAGCATTTGTATCAAAGCCAACTTCAACTCCATAACAATAATCAACAAGATTTTTCACGCTTTTTTCTTGAAATATTTTCTTTAAACCACTTTCACGAAAGAATATCAATAGCTCTTTTTTTATATCTTCTGTCAAATTATCATAAAAAATATATTTTTTATTTTCAGGAGTTAAACTTTCTAAATCAGAAATAATAGGAGTTTTATCTAACTTATTTTTTCTCACAGCAATTAAAAGTGGCAAAGTTTTTCTTATATTAGGATATTTCTCAATAAGCTCTATAAACTCTTTTTCTATATTATCTTTCCCCAATAAATAATTTAAAATATTTAGCTCAACTTCAACCTTTTTTACATTTAATTTTACTTTTTCAAAGTCTGTAAAATAATTCCATGTAAATATTGAATCTTGTAATGTATTTATAAAAGCATTAAATTTCATACAAAATCTTTATCAATTCATTTCTTCTATTTTTTATCTCTTCTTTTGTCCAGTTTTCATGTTTTTCAAAAACTTCTTTTGTTGTTATTAAAGTAGATTTCTTCATAATAATTGATTTTTTATCACTATATGATTTATTACCAATTGATGAATTAATATCTCTATCCAATAAAACGAGATTACCAATATTCTGAATATAATCAATCTCAATTTTTGGCCAATTTTTATTAAAATTTTCCGGATAAATATGTTCAATACTTATATCTTTTAATTCAATATTATAATTTTGTTTTTCATATTCTAATTTTTTCAAGGCGTATTGCACTAGTTTTTTTTGTTTTCTGTATGATGAAGAAAAATACAATCTCTTATCAATATTTGATTCAAATTGTTCCATGCTTGGTAATTTGTCTTTCAACTTTTTTATCATTTCATCAATTACTTTATGCTTTTCCTGTTTATCTTTCTTAATATATATTTCTCTAGACATTTTAGAATACATTATATCCAAACCAGACGACCTTCCACCAACAACTGCATTATTTATAAAATGAAATTTTTCAATAGCCGATAATGCTTTTACTAGATATTTTAAAGATATATTTTTTCCCTTATATTCTCGTATTAATGACATTAATACACTATTAGCAACTTGTATATTAAACGTTTGTAAAGCACTTAACGAAAAATAAACTCTAAACTCTCCTTGTTGCTTCCAATCATTTGAATTTGGATTTATAATTTGTTTATAAATTTTTGAATTATCAAGCAAATCTTTAACAAAATTATTGAAATCAAAATCGTCTTTTTTAGATTCTTTAATAAACTCTTTATAAATTCTTCTATCAGAAACTTTTTTATATTTGGAAGCCCAAAAATAGTTTAAGAACTTCATACTTTTTTCTTTTGTATTTTCAATAATCTCTTTCCAACTATCATTAGGTTGGTTTAAATGCGATTCACTGTCATACTTTTTAAATACTTGATTTTTTATTAAATCTAATGCCGTTAAATCTTTTCCTTTAGCATTTAATGTTTCAAAAATCGTAAATGCATCTACCTCATCATCTACGGCTACAAAAATAATTTCTAAATTTAAAATTGCATCTCTTAAAGATTTTAATTCTTTTTCATTTAAGTCTTTCCATTTTTTATAAAATTTATCGTAAGCTTGAATAATCTTTTTTTCTCCAGATTTTTTTGGTTTTATTTTTTTATTTTTTTTATCTAATTTACTTTGAACATAAGATTGCAAAACAGGATAAGGCATTTGGTTATCTAGTATTATATACTCATTATTATCTTTATCTCTTGCAAATATATAATTATCATTTAAACCATCAGATAGGTTGTATAAAGCTTTTTCAGCAAAAATATCTCTTAAAACACACAACATTATTGTTATGGTTGTAATTCTCTGCTGTCCATCAATAACTTTAAATTTAGAGCTATTAAAATTACCTTCACAAACCATATGCCCTATAAAATAATTTTCTTCCTTTGCATCCTCAATATCACCAAGAAATTCATCTAAGTTTTCGTCTGTCCAATCATATTCTCTTTGATAATCAGGAATGATAAATTGTCCTTTTTTAAGAACATTTTCTATAAGCAAACTTCTCGCTTCTACATTCATTATATATTCCTTATTAAAACTTCATTAATTTTTCCACGGCCACAACTTTTACTATTTATAAATCTATTAGCTTGAATTGTTATAATATCATATTTTTTATAAAGACTTCTTATAAAATCAGTATCGGAATTGCTCTCTATAACAAAACATCCTTTTTTATCTAATTTTTCAAATACTTTAAACAACTCTTTTTGTTCATCTTCTAAAAAGACATTTTGATGATAAGCTGTAAAATTTGAAGTTTTGCTTAATGGATAATATGGTGGATCAAAATAGATTAAATCTTTTTTATTTGCATTATTGAGCACATAAGTAAAAGAGCAATTAGAAATAATAGCATTTTGCAGTGCTTCACTAGCTCTTAAAATTGTCTCTTCATCAACTATATTTGGATTTTTATAATTTCCTATGGGAGTATTAAAATATCCTTTTTTATTAACTCTATAGAGTCCATTAAAACAAGTTTTATTAAGATAGATAAATCTTGTTGCTTTCTCAACAGGATTTAGATATTTAAAATCTTTTTTGCGATCAAATGCTCTAACTTCATAATAAAACTCTTTAGAGTGCATTTTAGCATATCTTTTTAGATTTTCTATAAGCTCATATGGAGAATCTTTTACAACTTTATATGCATTTATCAATTCAGTATTGATATCAGAAAGATATACTTTTTTATCTTTTAATATACCTCTTGAATAGAGTTCAAAAAAAACTGCACCACCACCTAAAAATGGCTCATGATAATTTTCAAATTTTTTAGGAAAATGCTCTAATAATTGAGAAAGAATACCTCTTTTTCCGCCAGCCCATTTTATAAATGGTTTATATTGTATAGTTTGAGAAATAATCATATAATTTACCAAATAAAGCTCTTGAGATTACAAAAGTCTCGTTCCTTTACTTTTATAGGAACGAGAGAAAAGTTTTATTAAAAACCACTTATACTAACAAAATGGTTTATATACTCCATAAGAGGAGAAATATATAGTGCAGGTAAAATCGTTGCTATAGCTGAAAAACCAACTACAGATTTTAAAGAGAGTGATGCATTTTTAAAATAAACAATATTTTCTCCCTTTATAGGATCTTTTAAAAACATATAAACAACTAACTTTAGATAGTAATATGCACTTATAGCACTATTTATTGCCATAATTAGAGCTAATATTATATATCCTGAATTAACTGCAGCACTCATAAGATAGAGTTTTCCCCAAAATAGACTAAAAGGCGGAACACCTGCAAGACTTAGCATAAAAATTGCCATAACAGTTGCAGCAATAGGCATCACTTGCACAAGTCCAGAAAATTTTTCATATGGATGATCAAATCTTTTGTGCCAAATAGTGCTTTTATGTCTTGTTATCCAAAGCATAGTAAATGCACCTAAATTTGTAAACAAAAACAAAATCCAATATAAAAATAGTGCGCTATTAGCCTCTGTTGTTCCAATCATAATTGCTGCCATAACAAAACCTGAATGACTAATTGAACTATACGCCAACATCCTTTTTACATCATCTTGAACCAGAGCAACAATATTTGAAAAAGTCATTGTAACAACAACAGCTATATATAAAATATCTCTAACCCATGTTATATCACTATGGATTAAAAATTCAAACATTCTCATTGCTACAATGAAACCGGCGATTTTTGGAACTACAGACATATATCCTGCAAGAGCGGCGCTTGCCCCTTCATAAACATCTGGCGTCCATGTATGAAAAGGAACAATTGATAGCTTAAATCCAATTGCAGCTATCATGAAAGATGCTGCAGCTAATACTGCCCATATTGGTTCATAACCACGATTTGAAAGAACTTCTACAATCTTATACAACTCAACACTTCCAGTTAAACCATACAAAATCATTGAGCCCATAGCATAAAAACCAGAAGCTAATGCACCCATAGTAAAATATTTTATAGCAGCTTCAAAACTCTTTCCACGATTATGCATCGCGATTAAGGTATAAAGAGCTAAACTTGCAGTCTCAAGACCTATAAATATTAAAATAAGATTATCTGTAGCTACCATAAACTGAAAACCAGCTACCATAAATAAAAAGAGAGCAAAAAATTCCGGAAGACTAAACTCGTGAAATCTTTTAGATGATAACGCCAATGGTATAAAAAGCATTGAAGCTACAACTATAACTATTTGAGATAAAATTGCTATTCCATCAACAAACATCACATTAAAAAAACCTCTTGTATTAACATCTAAACCAATAATTGCTCCCAAATCTAAAAGCAAAAACAGGATTGAGAGCATTACATATAATGATTTATGAAGATTTACTTTAATCAAATCTATTACTAATATTACTAAACCACCAGTTATTGCAATAAGCATAGGAAATAGTGTTGCTATATTTAGTGATTCTAATGATACTTTGATTGGCTCCATTATTTTGCCTCCAGTTTTACTCTATTTTCTTTTAAGAGATCTTTTGCCTCTTTTGTAATCGATTTTTTCTCCATAAGTTGCAAAAGATTTGTTACACTTTTATTAATTGGTTTTAATACAGGTTTTGGATATACGCCTAACCATATAGCAACCAAAACTAAAGGAATAAGAGATGTTAACTCTTTGGCATTTAAATCTTTAAGATTTTTATTTTTCTCATTTGTAAGTGGGCCAAAAAAACTCTTTTTATATAGTCTTAGCATATATGCTGCACCAAGAATTATAGATGAACCAGCTAAAAATGTTAGCCATGGGTTTACTTTATAAAATCCAAGGAGACTTAAAAACTCTCCAACAAAACCAATAGTTAAAGGAAGACCAACTGCAGCCATAAGCATAATACCAAATATTGTTGCATATTTTGGCATAACAGATGCAAGACCTCCAAACTCTTTCATAAGCTTTGTATGCCTTCTATCATAAATATTTCCAACTAACATAAAAAGAGCACCACTTACAATACCATGACTAATCATCAAAAAGATTGAACCTGCTATACCCTCAACATTCATTGCAAAAGTACCTATTACAATGACACCCATATGTGATATTGAGCTATAAGCAATTACTTGTTTCATATCCTCTTGAGCATAAGCAACCATAGCAGTGTAAATAATCATTATCAATGATAGAATTGCTATCGGAGTAATCATAGCAATTGATGCATCTGGAAAAATTGGAAGTGAAAATCTAATAAATCCATATGTTCCCATCTTTAGCAATACAGCTGCTAATATAACTGAACCTATTGTTGGTGCTTGACCATGAGCATATGGAAGCCATGTATGGAATGGAAACATTGGAATTTTTATAGCAAAACCTATAAAAAATGCTAAAAATAACCATATCTGTGTATCATATGGTAAAATTAATCTGTGCCAATCTGTTATTGCAAAACTTATAGTACCTGTTGCAGTATAATACATATATGCTACATACAACATACCAACAAACATTATCATTGATCCAGCAAATGTATATAGGAAAAATTTTATAGAAGCATAAATTCTAAGATCACCTCCCCAATATCCTATGATATAGAGCATTGGGACAAGAGAGAGTTCCCAAAATATATAAAATAGTACAGCATCAAGAGCTACAAAAACTCCAACCAATGTCATTTCTAAAAACAAAAGAGAAATAATTAAATTTTTAAGATTTTTCTTTATGGTGAGTGAAATTAGACCGACTAGAGTAATGAAAGTTGAAAGAAGAACTAAAAATAGAGATATTCCATCAACGCCTAAATAGTAATTTATTCCATATTGAGGAATGAGAGGCAAAAACTCTACAAACTGCATTCCGCCATTAGTAGTATCAAAATTAAACCACAACCATAAAGATAATATAAATTCAATTGCAGTAACTGCAATCCCATAAGCTCTTATGCTATCTTTTCTTACAACAAATCCAAGCACACCCGCGAGAGCTGGAAAAAATACTAATAGACTCAAAATATTATGCATCAATTTCTCCTTACCTTACCGGACTATATAAAACTACTAAAAGAAGAAGTATTACTAAACCAATAACCATCCAGCCTAACATTTTTGAAAGGTTACCACTTTGAACAACTCTTCCTTTAAATCCAGATATATAAATAATTTTTGCTATAAAATCTACTGTTGCATCTATTATTCTAACATCAAACTCTTTCCATGCTATCTTTGAAAGTTTGGCATATGGTTTAGTAATACATTTTTCATAAATAATTGGAATATAGTATTGATTTAATAGAAGCTTATATAGAAAATTCTCTTTCCATTTTGGGTTAAAACCACCTTTTGAATATTTATATATTGCAAATACAATACCACTTAATGCTATTAAAGTTGTTATTCCTATCAAGCCAACCTCTTTTATTCCTTCAATATTAAAGTGGTATTCTGGAAGCAAATAGGTTACAAAGTGTTCAAAACTCTCTTCAAAAAATCCAGCAATTATTGCCAATATTGCAAGCGGAGCCATAGCTAAAAGCATATACCAGTATGCTTCATGAGGATGGAATCCATACTTTTTATATCTCTCATCTCCAAAAAACACAAGCATAATCAATCTAAAACTATAAAATGCTGTCATACCTGCACCAACCCAAAGCATAAACCAAAGAATATAATGGTTAGAATCAAAAGCAACTGCTAATATTTTATCTTTACTAAAAAATCCAGCAAATGGATATATTCCTGCTAATGCCAATGAACCTATAATCATCATTATAGCAGTCCACTTCATAGTCTTACGTAAGCCACCCATTTTAAAGATATTTAACTCATCATCCATTGCATGCATTACATTACCTGCACCCAAAAATAGAAGTGATTTAAAAAATGCATGTGTCATTAAATGAAAAAGTGCTATCCAATATGCCCCAAGTCCAGCCGCTACAAACATGTATCCTAATTGACTTAGTGTAGAATAAGCAATAATTCTCTTTAAATCTTGATTCACTAATGCCATTGATGCAGCAAAAACAGCAACAAATGCACCAAGAGTTGCTATAAAGAACCCTACATCAGGTATTTGAGAATATAAAGGATATGATCTTATTATTAAAAATACACCAGCTGTAACCATTGTTGCAGCGTGAATTAGAGCTGAAACTGGTGTTGGACCCTCCATCGCATCAGCAAGCCATGTATGAAATGGAAATTGAGCAGATTTTCCCATAGCACCAATGAATAAAAATATACCAATTAATGTAACTATTGTGATATTTAATGTTGATATATTTTCAAAGACTTTATCATATTGAAGAGAGCCAGTATTCCAATATATTAAAAATAAACCAATTAGCATACCAAGATCTGCAATCCTATTCATAATAAAAGCTTCATTTGCAGCCCAAGATGGACTAATAGATGGATTTATCTCTCTTGCTACATCCTCTTTCTTATACCAAAATCCAATCAATAACCATGAACAAAGTCCAACACCTTCCCATCCTATAAAAAGACCAGCAAAATTATCACTCATAACCAAAACCATCATAGAAAAAACAAAAGCAGAAAGATAAGAGAAAAATCTATTAAATCCCTCATCATGCTTCATATATCCAAGTGAATAAACATGAACAAATGCTGAAACTGTTGTAACTGTTACCATCATGATAACTGAAACAGGATCTACTATAAAGCCAAATGGTATATTTATACCACCAACTTTAATCCAATCAAAAAGTTTTACATGGATTATATTGTCGCTTGATGCAACATAGCACAAAAGATAAATTGAGCTAAAAAGCGAAACAAATAGAAGTGTTGATGCTACTAAACCAACAAAAAGTTTTTTAGGTTTTGCTCCAAAAAGACTAGCAAATAGTGAACCTACTAATGGCGAAAATAGTGCAAGATATAGATATTTTTCCATCTTCTTCCCTTATCCATTCATTGATTGCATTGTATCTAAATCAATGCTTCCAACTCTTTTATACCAAATGATTAACAAACCTAAGCCAACAGCTACTTCACTTGCTGCTATCGCTATTATAAAAAATGCAAACATCTGTCCCGTTAAATCCATATAATATTTTGAAATTGCAGCAAAACCAACATTTACTGCATTTAAGAGTATCTCTGTTGAAAAAAATAGCATTAAAAGATTCTTTCTTCTTAAAACACCTACCAAACCAATACAAAAAAGTATTGCAGATAGTACTAAATAGTGTGTTAAAGTTATCATTTTACTTCCTCTTTTTGGATTTCTTCATCAACCTTTAATGTTAAACTCTCATCCATTCTCTTACTTGCCATCACAATACCTGAAATCATTGCTACTAAAAGCATAATTGCCGCTACTTCAAATGGAACAAGATATTTGGTAAAAAGAACAATTCCTATAGACTGAGTATTTCCAATATTTTCTTTCATTGGATAGAGAGCTTGAACTTTTTGAGAAATAATTGGTGAAACAAAAATTATAATTAGCAAAATTGCACTAAGTCCACTAAGTAAAAAGACTTTATAATTACTACTATTTTTCTCTTTTACCTCTTTTGTTGTATCAAAAAACATCATTGCAAATGCATAAAGTGCCATAACTGCACCTGTATATACAATAATTTGAACCACACCTAAAAAATCGGCATCCAATAAGAAAAAAAATCCTGAGATAAAAATCATCCCTGCTGCTAATGCACTCATTGAGTATAGAGCATTTCTGCTCATTACAACTATTACAAACATTGCAATTGTTAAGATTGCAAATGTATAAAACGCTATAGCTTCTATCATCACTATTCCTTTTAATAAGCTAATGGTGTCTTTTTGATAAGTTTATCAGCCTCTGGTGTTGGAGATCCAAAACCTTGAAACTCTTTTTGCTCTTTTAACTTATCAATAGGTGTTAACATATCCTCTTTCTTTGCAAATTGTGCTCTTTGATCACTTGCATTTTCATAATCTGGACCATGAACAATTGCAAGCTCTGGACAAACTTCAGCACAATATCCACAAAAGATGCACCTTCCAAAATTTATTGTATACTCTGTTGGAATCTTTCTTCCATTCTCATCAATTTTTGTATCTATTCTAATACAGTTTGATATACATATCTTTTCACAAAGCCCACAACCAATACATCTCTCATTTCCACTCTCAAGAAGCCTTAATAATCTATGCACAGCTCTATATCTTGGACCTATTGGAATTTTCTCTTTTGGATATTGAACTGTATGAATATTAAATTTTACCATCTCATTAAATACAATTTTAAGACCCACAAAAAGCTCAAGTTTAAATGTTCTTTTTACTACTCTTTTGAACTTCTCCCATGGAGTTTTTGGATACTCTTCTATCTGTATAACTTTATAATTTTGTGATCCAACATATCTATTTTGAAACTCTTTTAAACTCATCCATTCCCCCTCATATCATAAGCACTATACCAGTTATAACAACATTTATAACTGCTATTGGCATCAAAACTTTCCAACATAGCCACATCAATTGGTCTGGTCTGACATGAGGCCAAGCTGCTCTTGTCCATAAAAACAGAAATATAAAAAAGAATACTTTTATTAAAATCGCAATTGCGCCTGGAATAAACCATAAATCATTAAATCCACCTAAAAAGATAATACTAGCTAAAAATGAGATTGTAAACATATTTGCATACTCACCAATAAAAAACATCCCCCATCTCATACCTGAATACTCAGTAGCATATCCTGAAACAATTTCAGCTTCATGTTCAAGTATGTCAAAAGGAGTTCTGTTTGTCTCTGCATATCCTGAAATCAAAAATAGGATAAATGCTACTGGTTGAGTCCAAATAAGCCAATGAGAAACTCCACCTGATTGATAGTTGTTTATATCTATAAGTGACAATGAGCCTACTAACATAACTGGAGCTAATATTGAAAGCCCTGTTACAACTTCAAAACTAAGCAACTGAACAACTGTTCTTGCTGCACCAAGCAGGGACCATTTATTACCTGAAGCCATACCTGCTAAAAGTGGTCCATACATTCCGATTGCCATAACTCCTACAACATACAAGAGCCCAACATTTATATCTGAAATGATTGGTTTAACTGTATATCCATTAATAGTAAACTCTGGAAACATTGGAATAGCAGCCATTGCCATAAAAGCTGTCGCTGCTGTTATAACAGGAGCTATTTTAAAGATTGGTTTTACTGCTCCTTGTGGAATAAAATCCTCTTTTGTAAAAAGCTTTATACCATCAGCTACTACTTGTAATATCCCATATGGACCAACATGCATAGGGCCCAATCTTCTTTGCATAAAAGCCAAAACTTTACGCTCAACATAGGTAGCAAAACCAGCTAATGCTGAAAAGAGTCCAAGTACTATTAAGATCTTTAAAATTGTCTCTATTACATATGCACCACTCATTTTATCACCTTTATATTTACTTCTGTAAATCTATAAGAATCATTAAAAATAGTCTCTGTGTCTATATTTTTATCAAAAGTTGGTATATATGCTCCACTTTCTATCTTATTATCAAGCTCAACTTCTAATGTAATAGTATTATTTTCTTTTTGAATTTCTACTTTATCTCTCTCTTTTAATCCAAATTTTTCCATAAATGTTTCACTTACATACAATTTTGCCTTGTTTCTCAACTGATGTGCCTTTGCTGTAAATGGGCTAAATTGTAACACTGGTT
>CAJXMB010000021.1 GCA_913056105.1 uncultured Nitratiruptor sp.
TGATTATGAAGATAAAAAGTGGCAGCCTAAAAATTATGAAAGAGATTATAAAGGATTAATCAGTTTAAGAGATGCATTAGTGCATTCAAGAAATTTAGCAACTATAAATTTGGTTAATGAGATAGGGTTAACAAACGTTTATAAAAGATTAAAAGAGTTTGGGTTTAAAAATATACCTCTAAACTTATCTCTTTCATTAGGAAATGTTGGAATATCTCCATATGAGCTTGCTGGATTTTACTCTATCTTTTCAAACTATGGAACAAAAGTAAAACCAAGACTAATTTTAAAAGTTGAAGATAGAGATGGAAATATTGTATATAAACAAGATATTCAAACCAAAAATCTTATTGAGCCCAAACAGGCATATCTGATGATAGATATATTAAAAGATGTTGTAAAAAGAGGAACAGGAAGAAGAGCGAGAGTTAGAGGCTTGGAGGTAGCAGGAAAAACAGGAACAACAAATAATTATAAAGATGCTTGGTTTTGTGGTTTTACTCCTGAATATGAAGCAATTGTTTGGTTTGGAAAAGATGATAATACTCCTTTAAGAAAAGGAGAGACTGGAGGTATTGCTTCTGCTCCAGTTGTAGGAGAGTTTTTTAGAAAGCTTTTAAAAATGCATCCAGAGATGACAAGAGAGTTTGATATTCCAAAAGGTGTAATTGTTACAAAGTATAAAGGAAAAAGAGAGGTTTTTACTGATATTTCTAAGCCACCAGTTGAAAAAGTTTTGGATGAGAATCTAATTTTTTAGGTGCCCTTAAATCCCCAAAAGGGGATAGATTAGCAAGAGTATGTAGATTTAAATTCAAATGCAGTTGGTCTAGCCTCATCTGGCCAAACTTGAGTTTCAAATTTATAATGTTGATATGTATCTATAAAATTTTCGCTAAATACAGGTTGTAAAAACTCATTATCTGCAATTAACGCCTCAAGTGCCTCTCTTAAAGTATGTGGAAGCTGTTTGATACCTTTTTCTCTGATTTCATCTAAAGTTAATGCAAATAGATCTATATCCATAGGACCAACTGGTTCATATCCATTTTTAATACCATCAAGGCCAGCCATCATTAGAGCTGAAAAAGCTAAATATGGATTTGAGGAGCTATCAGGGAATCTCATCTCAATTCTAACAGATTTTTCTCCTGCTCCCCAAGGTATTCTACAGCTTGCACTTCTATTTTTTGCGCTATATGTTAAGATTGATGGTGCTTCAAATCCTGGAACTAATCTTTTATATGAGTTTGTTGATGCATTTGTCAAAGCTGCAACAGCTGCTGCATGGTGAAAAACTCCACCAATATAGTGTCTTGCAGTTTCACTTATATTAGCGTATCCATTTGCATCATAAAAGAGGTTTTTGCCATCTTTCCATAAAGATTGGTGCACATGCATTCCATTACCATTATCTCCAAATAGAGGTTTTGGCATAAAAGTTGCAGTTTTGCCATTTAGATGTGCAACATTTTTAACTACATATTTTAGTTTTTGAACATTATCAGCAGCTTCTACCAAATTGCCAAATTTTACACCAATCTCTCCTTGTCCTTGAGCAACTTCATGATGAACAACAAATGTTTCAAGTCCAACCTCTTTTAGAACTTTTACCATCTCTGCTCTTAAATCCATCATAGAATCAACTGGAGGAACTGGAAAATATCCACCTTTTGTTCCAGGTCTATGACCAGTATTATAATCTCCTTCATACTCTGCATCGTAGTTCCACTCACCCTCTGCAGTATCAACTCTATAACATTGAGAGTTTATCTCATCTCTTATTATTACATGATCAAAAACAAAAAACTCATTTTCTGGACCAAAATATGCCATATCAGCAATTCCAGACTCTTTTAGATGTTTTAGAGCTTTTTTTGCAATACTTCTTGGGCACTTTTCATATGGAGTTCCATCTGTATTATAAACATCACAGAATACTACCATAGTAGGATCAGCTGTAAATGGGTCTTCAAAATGTGTTCCAATCTCTAAATCAGGTTTTAATACCATATCTGAATTATTAATAGGTTGCCATGCTGGAATTGAGCTTCCATCAAAAGGAAGGCCATTTTTTAGCATATCTTCATCTATTGCATCAATATCATATGTAACATGGTGCCAAATACCTTTTATATCTGTGAATCTAAAGTCAATAAACTCTATCTCTTTTTCCCTGCATTCATGTAAAAACTCTTTTATATGCATATAAACTCCTTTAAAATTTTTTTACTCAAAAACATTATATCAAAGCTAAAATTAATATTTTAAAAAAAATGCACAATTTTTAATCAATTTCAACAAAAACTCTCTCTTTGTTTCTAAAAATAGCACATTTTCTATATCCAATCTCTTTAGCTACTTTTTGAGCAAACTCCAATTTGTATCCAACATCTTCTACTCTATGAGCATCACTAGCAAAAGTTATTGGAATATTTAGTTCATATGCTACTTCCAAAAGCTCTCTGCTAGGATAGAGCTCTTTTACTGGTTTTCTCAAACCTGCAGTTGAAACTTCTAAAACCATATTAGATTTTTTAATAGCCTTTAGTGCATTTTTAGCTAAAACTCTTACATCCTTTTTTGGTCTAAAATTAAACACTTTTATTAAATCAAAATGTCCTACTATATTAAATAGTGAAGATTTTGCCATCTGTTCTATGGCATCAAAATAGTCTTGATAAATTTTATCTATATCTTTATTTTTATATTCACTTATAAATTCAGGATTATCAAATCCCCAAGAGCCTAAAAAGTGAACCGAGCCAATTAGATAATCTACTTTTGCATTTAAAACCCTCTCTTTAATAAATCCAGGCAAAAAATCAACCTCATATCCAAGCAAAATCTCAATCCTATCTTTAAATCTCTCTTTTGCCTCTTTTACATCTCTTTCATAAAGAGTCATTTGAGATAGGCTCATCCTATACTCTTTATCAAACTCCATAGGAGCATGGTCGCTAAATCCAAAAATTTTTATATTTTTTTTGATTGCAGCTTCAATAAAATCATCTATTTCACCCTCTGCATGATTGCAAAGTTTTGTATGATTGTGCAAATCAACCTTCATAGGTTTCCTTTTTGGTATAATATTAGTTAAGCTTAACTTAATTATATCAAATTGAGGAAAATATGGATATTTTTAATTTAATAAGAGAGAATAATCTATCTAAAATCAAAGATATTTTAAAAGATATAGATAATTTAAATGAGATAAAGAGCGAAAGTGGAGAGTCTCTTTTAAAATTTATTATCAAAAATAGATGCTCTTTTGAGGTATTTAAGATTTTAGTGGAAAATGGTGCAGATTTTAAAGAGATAGATGAAGAGGGGGTCTCTCTTTTGGATGAGGCGATTAAAAAAAGAAGAGTTGATATTGTAAAGTTTTTGATTAGCAAAGGCATCGACCCAAATGAGACAAAACGAAAATCTGGCTTTACTCCATTGATGGCTGCAGTAAGCTATGGGGATGAAGAGATAACAAGATTTTTACTCTCTTTAGGAGTTGATATAACTAAAAAAGATAGTTACAACTTTAGTGCAAAAAATTATGCAAAAATGACAGGAAATAAGAGATTTATAAAAATTTTAGAAGAGTATGAAAGAGGAAGTGTTGAAAAAGATTGAGCTTTTAAGTCCGGCAGGAAATTTAGAAAAATTAAAAATTGCTATAGATTATGGAGCTGATGCAGTATATGGAGGGGTTAGCCATTTTAGTTTAAGGATTAGAAGCTCAAAAGAGTTTGATTATGATAGCTTCAAAGAGGGGATTGAGTATACCCACAAAAGAGGTAAAAAGGTATATTGCACAATCAATGGATTTCCATTTAACTCCCAAATAAAGCTTTATGAAAAACATATCAAAAAGATGGCTGCTCTTAAACCAGATGCTTTTATAGTAAGTACTCCAGGAGTTATTAAACTATGCAAAGATATAGCTCCTGAAATTGATATACATCTCTCAACTCAAGCAAATGTTATGAACTATTTGGATGCTAAAGTCTATTATGAGCTCGGAGTTAAAAGGATAATTGTAGCAAGAGAGATTAGCTTAAAAGATGCAAAAGAGATAAAGAAAAAGATTCCAGAACTTGAACTTGAGGTTTTTGTGCATGGAAGTATGTGTTTTGCATATAGTGGAAGGTGCTTGATATCTACTTTACAAAGTGGGAGAGTGCCAAATAGAGGAAGCTGTGCAAATGATTGTAGATTTCCATATGTCCTATATGCTAAAAACCCTGAAACTAATACTCTATTTAAAATTGAAGAGGTTGAGGGTGAAGGGACATATATAATGAATGCAAAAGATCTAAATTTAGCAAGTTATGTAGATAAAATCATTGAAAGCAAAGCCATTGATAGTATAAAAATTGAAGGTAGAACCAAAAGCCCATACTACACAGCTATAACAACAAAAGTTTATAGAATGGCAATTGATGACTATTATGCTAATAGATTTAATCCAAAAATCTATCAAGAAGAGTTAAATACTACAAAACATAGAGGCTTTAGCGATGCATATCTATTTCAAAGACCATATGAAAAAAACAGTACTCAAAAACTTGATAGCTCTATAAGTCAAGGAACTCATCAAGTAGCAGCCCAAATATGTGAAGATGGAGACTATTTTTTAACAAAAGATAAAATATGCCAACAAGATGAACTTGAGATAGTTTTACCAAATGAAGATTTAAAGCCTTGTGAAAATGAGTTAGGAAAAATTTATAAAAAAGATGATAAATGGTTTATAAAGATTTATAAGATAGTAACTGAGTCTAACAAAGAGTTAGAGTGTATTCATAGTGGAAATCAAAATAGAGTAAAACTACCTTGCAAACTACCTAAGTTTTCATTTTTAAGAAGAAAAATCAAAAAGGAAAGTTGAATGAGATTTATATCAATTATAATGGGAAGTAAGAGTGATTATGGGATTATGAAAGAGTGCGCTTTGGTTTTAGAAAAGTTTGGTATCCAATATGAGATGATAATCTCAAGCGCTCACAGAAGCCCAAAAAGAACAAAAGATTATGTTCTAAATGCAGAGAAAAAGGGTGCTAAAGTCTTTATTTGTGCAGCTGGTATGGCAGCTCACTTAGCTGGAGTTGTAGCATCTTTAACGACAAAACCAGTAATTGGTGTCCCTATGAAGGGCGGCTTTTTAGATGGGATGGATGCTCTGCTTTCAACTGTACAGATGCCATCGGGTATGCCTGTAGCAACAGTTGCAGTTGGAAAGGCTGGAGCTATTAATGCGGCATATCTTGCTATGCAGATAATTGCAATTGATGATGATGAGTTGAGAGTAAAACTTCAAGAAGATAGAATTTCAAAAGCAAAAAAAGTTGAAGCTGATTCAAGTGAGATTGAGGTGATTTTAAATGCATCTAAAATATAACTGCCTTGCTTGTTTATATAATCAAGCTTTTAGGGCGGTAAAAGTAAATGGCTTTGATGATGAGGTAGCTACAAAAGCTTTGAAGGAGAGTGCAAAAATCATATCAAAATTGGATATGAATCAAACTCCACCCGAAGCTGCTGCTATAATCTATCCTAAAATATCTAAAATTGCAAAAAAAGAGGATTTATACAGAGAAAAAAAGATTGAATCAACAAAAAAGGCCAAAAAGCTTATAAAAAAGGTTTTACCAAAATTAAAAAAGGTTGACATAGTTGATGAGGCATTAAGACTTGGGGTTGCTGGAAATGTTATAGATTTTGCAACAGAGTATAGTTTTGATTTAGAAAAAGAGTTAGAGAGTGTTTTTGAAGCTAAATTTGCAATTGATGATAAAAAGCTATTTAAAGATAGGTTAAAAAGTTCAAAAAGTTTAATGGTTATTGGTGATAATGTTGGAGAGCATCTTTTTGATAAAGAGATGATAAAGATTTTTTTAGATTTTAATCCTAACTTAAAAGTTTACTATGTTACAAGAGGAAAGCCTATAATCAATGATGTGACCAAAAAGGATGCGCTAAAAATTGGGCTTGATAAGATAGCTCGTGTGGTTGATAGTGGAGTTGATACACCAGGGTTTTTGCTAAATAGAGAAAACCAAAAGACAAAAGAGCTTTTTGAAAAAGTGGATTTGATTTTAGCAAAAGGGATGGGAAATTTTGAGTGTATGGAGAGTATAAAAGATGATAGAATATTTTTGCTTTTTAAAGTAAAGTGTGATGTTGTTGCATCAAAAATCGGTAAAAATATTGGAGATTTAATCTGTTTACAAGGGCACCTCTAACAATTATATACATTCATAGCTTTTGAAGCTTTTGTGTAGACGAGGCACACCGACGCAGGACTACCCATAGGTAATTCAAGGAGGTGTAACAAAGTATACGCAAAAGCTTTAAAAGCCCAAAGGGAAGGCAAATTTAAGGCAATCTTTACTAAAATATTTTCTTGACTTAGCTTTTGCTAAGCCTGTAAAAATCTTTTAGCAAATCTTATCCTAATTTTGCCTTCTATGATATGTATATAATTGTTAGAGGTGCCCTTAACATATCTAAAAGGATAATTGTGAGAAGAGTAGTTGTAACTGGACTTGGAATGATTAATGCTTTAGGAAATGATAAAGATAGCTCTTTTGAAGCTATTGTTAATGGAGAGTGCGGAATTGATCTTATAAAATCATTTGATACATCTAATCATAGTGTGAAGATTGCAGCAGAGGTAAAAGATTTTGATCCAAAAGAGGTAATGAATCCAAAAGATGTAAAAAAGGCTGATAGATTTATACATCTTGGGTTAAAAGCTGCAAAAGAGGCAATTGAAGATGCAGGAATTGATGAGAGTGTTGAAAGAGATAGATTTGGAGTTAGTTCAGCTTCAGGTATTGGAGGTCTTATAAATATAGAAAAAAATGCAATTGTTTGTAGTAATAGAGGCCCAAGAAGAATTAGTCCATTTTTTATTCCATCAGCTCTTATAAATATGTTAGGTGGATTTGTCTCAATTGCACACAATTTAAAAGGCCCAAATCTATCGAGTGTTACAGCTTGTGCAGCAGGAACTCATGCAATTACAGAGGCTACAAAAACTATTCTTTTGGGTGGTGCAGATAGAATGTTAGTAGTTGGAGCAGAAGCTGCAATCTGTCCTATAGGAATTGGCGGATTTGCTGCTATGAAAGCTTTATCCACAAGAAATGATGATCCAAAACATGCTTCACGTCCTTTTGATGCTAATAGAGATGGTTTTATCATGGGAGAGGGCTCAGGTGCTTTGGTTTTAGAAGAGTTAGAATCAGCTAAAAAAAGAGGCGCAAAAATATATGGAGAAATTATTGGTTTTGGCGAGAGTGGAGATGCAAATCACATAACAACTCCAGCGCCAGAAGGAGAGGGTGCATATAGAGCAATGAAAGCAGCCTTTTTAATGGCAAACTCTCCAAAAATTGATTATATAAATGCTCATGGGACAAGTACAAAATATAACGATCTTTATGAGACTATGGCTATAAAAAGACTTTTTGGCTCAAAAGAGAACTGCCCTCTAATTAGCTCAACAAAAGGTCAAACTGCTCACTGTTTAGGGGCAGCAGGAGCAATGGAGGCCGTTATATCTTTGATGGCAATGGATAAAAATATAATTCCTCCAACAATCAATTATGAGACTCCAGATCCAGAGTGCGATCTTGATTATGTTCCAAATGAGGCAAGAGAAGCTAATCTTGATGTAGTTATGAGTAATTCATTTGGCTTTGGTGGAACAAATGGTGTTCTGATTTTCAAAAAATTTAAGGGCTAATTTTGGCTACTTATTTAGATTTTGAAAAAAAAATTAAAGATATTCAAGAGCAAATCGAAGCAGCAAAAGCTAAAGGGGATGAAGAAGCAGTTTTGATTTTGCAAAAAGATTTAGAAAAAGAGGTAGCAAAAACATATAAAAATCTATCAGATTTTCAAAAACTTCAACTTGCAAGACACCCTGATAGACCATATGCTCTTGATTATGTAAGAATTTTGATGGATGATGCATATGAGATTCATGGAGATAGATGTTTTAGAGATGATCCAGCTATAATTTGTTATTTGGGTTATATTGATAATCAAAGAACAATGCTTATTGGAGAGCAAAAGGGTAGGGGAACTAAAAATAAGCTTAAAAGAAATTTTGGTATGCCGCACCCAGAGGGCTATAGAAAGGCTTTAAGAGCTGCAAAATTGGCTGAAAAATTTCAAGTTCCAATTTTAATGCTTATAGATACTCCAGGGGCATATCCAGGAGTTGGAGCAGAGGAGAGAGGTCAGAGTGAAGCTATTGCAAAAAATCTTTTAGAGTTTAGTAGGTTAGATACTATTACAATCTCAGTAGTGATTGGAGAAGGAGGTAGTGGAGGAGCCCTTGCTATAGGAGTTGCAGATAAGTTAGCTATGATGAGATACTCAGTTTTTAGTATAATCTCTCCAGAAGGGTGCGCAGCAATATTGTGGAATGACCCATCCAAAGTAGAGCAAGCAACAAAATCTTTAAAAATTACGCCCGAAGACCTTAAAAAACTAAATCTAATAGACGATATTATTGATGAGCCTCTTATTGGAGCTCATAGAGACAAAGAGGGTGCTGCTAAAGCTTTAAAAGAGTACTATTTAAAAAGTTTAGAAGAGTTATCAAAACTATCAAGCAAGGAGAGATTAGATAGTAGATATCAAAAACTGATATCTAAAGGTGCTTTTAAAGAGAGCAAATCTTAATTGCCCTCTTTTTCTTTCATATATTTTGTAATTATTGTATAAGCTTCATCTTTTAGTTTCAACTTTTCAAGTTTTAGTTTTTCAAGCTCTGTATCATCTAAATGTTCTCTTCCCTCTTCAACCTCTTTTACTCTCTTTTTAAGTTCACTATGTTTTGTTACGATAGCATCAAAGTGAGGATTTTTAGCTCTTAACTCTTCAACTATCTCTTTTGGAAATTCACTAAGCATATTTTCTCCTTTTTATGTTCTATATTCAGCATTTATTTTAACATATTCATAACTTAAATCGCATCCAAAAGCTTTAAATCTGCCATCGCCTATACCTAAATCGCACTTAATTGTAAATTCATCTCTTTTCATAATTTGGTGAGCCTTCTCTTCTATCTCTTTTGTAAATAGAATCTCACCCTTATCATAAACTAAAATATCTTCAAAACTAATTGTTAATCTATCCTCATAGCACTCAACTTTGCTTGCTCCTATAGTTGAGGCAACTCTTCCCCAGTTTGGGTCTTCTCCAAAGATTGCAGTTTTAACTAAAGCTGAATTTGCCAACGCTTTTGCAGCAGTTTTTGCCTCATTATTATCTTTTGCTCCACTTATTTCAAAACCAACCAATTTTTTTGCCCCTTCACCATCTTTTACAATCTGTAAAGCCAAATAGTGCATAACCTCTTTTAAAGCAAAATCAAATGCCTCTTTATCATAAACACCACTTCTTTTGTTGCTTAAAAGCAAAACTGTATCATTTGTTGATCTGTCCCCATCTACACTGATAGCATTAAAAGAGTCTTCTGCGTTTTTTGCTAAAAGCTCATCCATATCTTCTTTTGGGATATTGGCATCTGTTATGATAAAACATAGCATTGTAGCAAGAGCTGGGTTTATCATCCCAGCCCCTTTTGCAATGCCAGTAATAGTAAAACTTCTTCTATCTTCAAGCTCTACTTTAAAAGATACTCTCTTTTCAAATGTATCTGTTGTCATAATTGATTTTGCAAAATTTGATAGATTTTTGTTATTTAAGTTAAAACTTTCAATGCCTTTTTTAATTTTCTCTTTTGGAAGAGGTGCTCCGATAACGCCTGTTGAGGACATAATTGGATTTTTAATATTATTAAATTTACTTTTTAAATAGTCTAAAATATCTTCAATATCTTCTATGCCTCTTTTTCCAGTCATTGCATTGGCATTTTTGGAATTTGCTAAAACAAAGTTTGTTTTTTGAATATTATGTTTTTTAAAATGTTTTATGGGAGCTGCTTGAAATCTATTGGTTGTAAATAGTGCTGACACATCACAAATTGAGTTGGAGTATATAAATCCTAAATCAAAACCATCTTTTTTTAATCCAGCCTTTATGCCATCAAGAAAAAAACCATTTGGTAAGAAATTTTCTTTTAAAGGTAAGAGTTTAAACATTATCTCAAAGAAAATCGCTTATATAAGCGATTTTTTTCTTAAAGTTCTTAGAGTAGAAGCTGCAACTTTCATCTTTTTTTTAGTTCCATCAGGAAGTGTAACTCTAACAGTTCTTAAATTTGGTAAAAATCTTCTTTTTTTTCTGTTGTTTGCGTGACTTACTCTATTTCCAGTTATTGGTCCTTTGTTTGTGATAGCACATTTTTTAGACATTTCTCCACCTTTGGCAAGTTTTTAGTGTTGAATTCTATCTTATTGAAGCTTAAAAATAGATGAATTTAAACTTGTTTAGGGCACTTCTAAAAATTATAAAACAATTTAGTATAATTACAAAAAAGCTCAAAGGAAATTGATGTTAGTAGCGCCAAGCATTTTAAGTGCTGATTTTGGAAAATTAAATGAAGAGATAAAAGATATTTGTGAAAGTGGAGCAGATTTGATACATGTAGATGTTATGGATGGCCATTTTGTTCCAAATATGACAATAGGTCCGGTTGTGGTTGAGTCTATTGCAAAAGTTGCAACAAAGCCTTTGGATATCCATCTTATGGTTGAAAATAACACATTTTTTGTAGATCTATTTGCAAAATTTAAGCCAAAATATATCTCTTTTCATATAGAAGAAGAAAAACATCCTCATAGGCTTATCCAAAAGATTAAAGAGTATGGTATAAGTCCAGCAATTGTTTTAAATCCAGGAACTACTCCAAAACTTATAGAGTATCTAATCCAAGATTTAGATATGGTTTTGCTTATGAGTGTAAATCCTGGATTTGGTGGACAAAAATTTATAGATATTTATGAAAAAATTAGCGAAGTAAAAGAGCTATGCATTGCAAAAAATCCAAACTGCTTAATAGAGGTTGATGGTGGAGTAAATGATACAAATATAAAAGATTTAAAAGTAGCTGGAGTTGATATTGCTGTAAGTGGAAGTTATATATTTAAACAAAGCGATAGAAAAGCTGCTATTGAGAGTTTAAAGGTATAATTTGAGAGTTAAAATTTGTGGAATTACAAATTTAGATGATGCCCTGTTTGCGGCTAAAAGTGGAGCTGATGCATTAGGTTTTGTTTTTTATGAAAAGTCTCCAAGGTTTATTGAGCCAAAAAAGGCTAAAGATATTATAGAGAAACTTCCTCCATTTATTGAAAGAGTAGGACTTTTTGTAAATTGTGATAGTAGTTTTGTAAATGAGGTTTGTAAGTTTTGTAAAATCTCTTTGGCTCAAATCCACTTTGAAGCTAATACTAATTTTTATAAAAATTTAGAGATAAAGCATATCAAAGTTATAAGAGCAAAATCAAAAAGTGATATCTTAAAATATAAAGATGAGTATAGGCTTGTTGATGCATTTGTAAAAGAGTATGGAGGAAGCGGGAAAAGAATAAATCTTGATTGGTTTAAAGATATAGATACCTCAAAAATTATTTTAGCAGGAGGCTTAAATCCAAAAAATTTAGATGAGATTAAGGGGATGAATTTTTATGGGGTTGATGTAAGTAGTGGAGTAGAAAAATCAAAAGGTATAAAAGATCATAAAAAGGTTTTAAGTTTTATAAAAAAGGCAAAAAGTTTTGGATAGACTTGATCTGTTGGTTAAAAAACTAAAAAAAAGTGATATTAAAAAAGAGAAGTTTGATAATATTTTACTTAATCTATATGGTATGTTTGAAGATGCTGATTTGATTTTTCAAACACTCATTGCAAGAGGTTTTCCTATAGATATAAAAGATGGTTTTGTATATCTAAAAACAGTTAAAACCAATTTTCAAGACCAAACTTTTGTTATAGTTGATATTGAGACAAATGGAGCTAAACCATATAACTCTCAAGTTATAGAGATTGGAGCTATAAAGTATAAAAACAGAAAGATTATAGATAGATTTGAGAGTTTCATCTATACAAAAGAGCTTCCAGAGTATATCTCAAAACTAACAGGAATTACACTAAAAGATTTAGAAGATGCTCCAACTCAAAAAGAGGTTTTGAAAAATTTTAAAGAGTTTTTAGGAGATAATCTCTTTGTAGCTCACAATGTAAAATTTGATTATAGCTTTTTGTCATATAAACTAAATGAGTTAGGATTTGAAAAGTTAGCAAATAGAAGACTCTGTACTATAGATTTAGCAAAAAGGACTATTAAAAGCCAAAAGTATGGTTTAGGATTTTTAAATGAGTTTTTAAATATAAATACACTTATTCATCATAGAGCATATGCAGATGCCTTGACCGCTACTAAGATATTGGAAAAATCTTTTGAAAAACTACCTTTAGATATAAAAACTTCAGAAGATTTGATAGAATTTAGCAAAAGTGCTCAAATAGTTAGTCAAGAAGGGAGTTAATCTATCTTAAAAGAAAAGAGATTAAATAGAGCAGAATAATAACTGCTGTATATATTCCACTTGTTCCAATAATATTTGCACCTTGGCAGCTTGTGCAATTTTTATACTTTTTTGTCTCATATTTTGCATAAAAAGCATAAAAGATTACCCAAACAAATTCAACCCCAAATATTAGATGATTATAATTTACAACAAATTTTGCAAAATTTAAAAATAGACTTAAAATTAGCAAAATTGCTTGGATGATTAATGTTATTCTAAGAGCTTTTAAAATCTTATCTTTTATAAAATAACTTGGACAAGTATCTCCATATGTTCCATAAGATTTGAAAAACTCTTTTTGTCTCTTTTTGTTTAATCTATCAAAAAGATATCCACCATTAATCATATCAATTTTTCTTTGCAAAAATATAGCTTCATCACCGCTTGCTTCTAAAAATCTATCATTTTTATCAATATCTTGATACATTACTTTAATCTTATCATATCTTTTTACATTTAGCTTAACATTTGGTAAGCTCTCATCACTCTCAAGAGAGTCTATAATATTTGAACTCTTTCCAAATATTCCAGGGTTTATTAATGTTCTAAACTCATTGTTTTTGTCTTTATAAACAATAATTCTTTTTGGAACTCCTATCTGAATAGCGCATAAACCTTTTAGATTATTATCTTCTATAGTCTTTTTTAACTCTTCAATTGTCTCTTTTATGAATGGATCATTAAAATCTCTAACAATTCCAGAAATTTGAAGCAAAGTTTTATCAGGATAAGTTAATATTTTTGCCATATGCACCCTTTTTAGGGGCAAAGCCCCAGAAAGATTAATTGTGACTTTTAGATACCACTCTTAACATTTTGAGGTTTATTATTATAAATCTAATAAACTGCCAAATTTTACAAGTTCTAAGAAATCTCTCAAAAGGACCAGGAATTATAGTCCCAAATGTTTTATTATCATAAGGCTTGATGCTTTCTGCTTGAATCTTTTTATATGACATTATTTCTCCTTCTTTTTATTATTCTGGTATTAAAGTCCAGCCAGGTTTAAGTTGTGCTTTCCACATAAACATATAGTGTAAGATATGTTTTATCCAGTGTCCAGCAAGTCCTATTTCACCAAAAGTATACTCTGGGTCTCTACCAGTTCCAGGAAATTTATCATAATCAGGTACAACTGGATATACTGTTAGAGCGGCTGCAGTTCCATGTAATGCACTTTTTCCAGTTGATGCAATACAAGCTGCCCCCATCTCTGCCATAGATGCATGATGTTTAGGCTTATCAGTTTTGCCTTGCATCATCTCTACTATGCTGTGAGCAACAGCTTTTCCAATAATTCCTGAAGGCATACCTGTTCTTGGTGGTGCAGGTGTAATTGGTGTGCCATTAACTGATTTTGCAGGTTTGCTTATTGGGTGTGGTGGAGCAAAAGCGATACCTACTGCAAACATATTTGGATAATCTGGATTTTGATAATATTTTGGCCAATCACTTGCTTTCCACTCTTCAAATGGTTTAGGAGTATAATCAGCATCTACAACCATAAATCCATTTGGTTTAAAAACTTTACTTGTTATATCTTCTCCATTTTTGTCATATGCTTTAAGCCCAACTCCACTAAATGGAGGAATCAACATAGCAAAATCAAAATCCTCTTCTCCTTCTGTTCCATCAAGAAGCTCATATTTAACTTTTCCTTCTTGCACCTCTTTTACTGCTGCTCCAGTTATCCAATCAACTCCTCTTTCAGCAAACAGAGATTCAGCCATAATTTTACTTGATATAATATGTCCATTCCATTTTATATGAGCACCAGCTACACCAAAGTCTCCTACAAACTGCTCATTTGATATCCATTTAATTTCTGCCTTATCTCTAACACCTGCTTTTCTAAGTTTAAATTCAACATTAAAAACATATTCAAATGCTGCTCCTTGGCATGTACAACTTCCGTGACCTGTGCCTATTAGAAATTTTTGTTTTTCTCCTTTTTTCATCTTCTCAATTGCAGTTTGAAGATGATTGTTGGCTTCAGCTGCATGTTTGTATGTACAAACAGATAGACTATTTTTATCTGGTCCAAGCCCTGGAGTTGCACCAAAGTTTAGTTTTGGACCAGTTGCATTGATAAGATAATCATACTCAACCTCTTCTGTTTGTCCAGCCTTTGCAGGATCTGTATATTCGATAGTTACAAATGGTTTATCACTATCTTGTTTTCCTTCAGGATGGATAGATACAGCTTTTGCCTGTCTAAAATCAATTCCAGCTTTTTTATAGACAGGAGCTAATTCAAAAACAACATCTTCAGGCGCCATCTCTCCCACGCCTACCCATATATTTGATGGTATCCAGTTCCATTTACTATTTGGAGATACCACTACAACTTCGTGTTCATCTCCTAACCAATGTTTAGCAAAGGTAGCAGCAGTATGTCCTGATACTCCAGCTCCAAGTATAACTAATCTTGCCATATATCTCCCCTTAAAAATTAATTCATCCTAATTATAGTAGGTATAAATTTAAAAAAAGATTAAAAAAAATGGATTAATGATAAGAGAAATTTATAAATCTTATAAAAATGATAATAAAAAATAATAATAGTTACTAAAGGGTACCTCTAATAAAATTGATATAATCATTTTTAAATTTTACATATCTATTTGCAGATTCATATAGCTCTTTTACCTCTTCATCGCTTAACTCTCTTACAACTTTTGCTGGAGAGCCGATTATTAGGCTTCTTGGAGGGAATTTTTTATTTTTTGTAACTAATGCTCCAGCACCTACAATTGACTCTTTTCCTATAACTGCACCATCTAAAATTGTTGCATTCATGCCTATTAAACATCCATCTTCTATTTTACAACCATGAAGCATAACTCTGTGTCCTATGGTAACATTATCTCCAATTATAGTTGGATTTCCATCACTCATATCCTCTTTTGTATAGTGAGTTACATGAATCATTGTTAAATCTTGGATATTTGTTCTTTTTCCTATTTTTATATAATGGACATCACCTCTTATAACTGATCCAAACCAAACTGAAGAGTCTTCTCCAATTTCAACATTCCCAACTATCGTGGCATTTGGAGCAATCCAAACATCTTTTCTGATTTTTGGAAACCAATTTTTATATCTTAAAATCATCAACTCTCCTTTAAAAGTCTTCTTGCTAACTTTTTAGCTCTATTTATACTGTTATTTTTATTAGTTGCATAAAGCATATCTACATACTCTTCCATTACAATTTGAGAATTTATCAAGTTTTTATCTTTTGGCTCAACTCTTTTATAATCTCCATTTGGTAAAAGCTCTCTTGCTAAAACATTGTCATTTAATTGAAGATTTAGTATCTCAAAAAGTTTTTCAGATAGCTCTTTATCAAATATAGGTGTCATAAGCTCTACTCTTCTTTCTAAATTTCTTGGCATCCAATCTGCACTTGATATAAAGATTTGTGGATTTGAATTTTTAAAGTATAATATTCTTGCATGTTCAAGATACTTTCCAACAATAGATATAACCCTTATATTTTCACTAACACTTTCAACATTTGGTCTTAAACAGCAAATTCCCCTAACAATAAGATCAATTTTTACACCTGCTATTGAAGCACGATATAAGGCAACAATTACATCTGGATCTACTAAGGAGTTCATTTTAGCTATGATGTGGCCTTCCTCTTTTTTCTTTGCTTCATTTGCTATTAGATTTAGAATTTTACTTTTTATTTGGGTTGGAGACATATAAAGAGTTTGAAGTTTTCCTCTTTTTGAAAAACCTGTTAGAAAGTGAAAAAATCTTGTTGCATCATCTGTAATATCTTTTTTTGAAGTAAAATAGCTTACATCGCTATATATTCTTGCAGTTGTTGGATTGTAATTACCAGTTGATAGATGTACATACTGTTTTAATCTATCTCCCTCTTTTTTGATTACTTGAGCAATTTTTGCATGAACTTTAAATCCAGGAATCCCTAAAATCACATGTGCTCCAGCCTCTTCTAATGCTTTTGCCCAAATAAGGTTATTCTCTTCATCAAATCTGGCTTTAAGTTCTACTACAGCAGTAACCTGCTTTCCATTTTCAGCTGCTTCAATCAAAGCTTTTACAATTGGAGAATCTTTCCCAACTCTATATAGAGTCATTCTAATAGCAAGAACATTTGGGTCATTGGCTGCATCAACAATAAAGTTTACAACTGGATCAAAGCTCTCATAAGGGTGATAGAGAATTATATCTTGATTATCTATTGTTTCATAAAGATTTCTTTGGTCCAATGGAGATAAAATTTTTGGTGTAAAAGGCTCAAATAGCAGATGGGCAAATTTCTTATCTGAAACTATTTGCCATAAACTTCCCAAATTTATAGGCATACTGAATTTATAGATATCTCTTTCAAATAGGTTAATATGACTATTTAAAAAGTTTAAAAGGTCTTCATCAACATCCTCGTCAATCTCCATTCTAACAATTTCGCCTTTTCTTCTTCTTTTAAGCCCCTCTTCTAAAAGCTCCATAAAGTCATCAGCTTCCTCTTCTTCTATCTCTATATCAGCATTTCTTGTAACCCTAAAAGCTGCGCTTGAGATTAGTTTATATCCTGGAAATAAAGAGCCAATATGCTCTTTTACTACCG
>CAJXMB010000022.1 GCA_913056105.1 uncultured Nitratiruptor sp.
AATGCCTCGTCTACACAAAAGCTTTAAAAGCTATGAATGTATATAATTGTTAGAGGTGCCCTTAAAATTTTAATAAAATCTTAGTTAAAAGCTGTTAAAATATGTTATAAATATGTTTTTTATTAAATAAAAAGAGGAAAAATATGAAAAAGCTACTTTTAGCCATCATCTTTAGTGGATATATTTTTGCCAATATGGTTGATGGGATTGCTATTATTGTAAACAATGAGCCAATAACTATATTTGATATTGTAAAAACTTCAAGAATATTAAATATAAGTCGTCAAAAAGCTGCTCAAATTCTTATAGAGCAAAAACTACAAGATGCTGAGATTAAAAGACTTGGAATCAGTGTAGATGAGTTTGACTTAGAAGATGCTATAGAAAAATTTGCTAAAGAAAGAGGATTGAGTGTTGATGAACTAAAAAATATAATCACTCAAAAAGGTTTAAGTTGGCAAGAGTATAAAGAAAATTTCAAAAAAGAGCTTTTGAAAAGAAAATTTTATGAACATATTGTTTCAAAAAACTTATCAAAACCAACGGATGAAGAGATTTATAACTATTATAAAGAAAATATTGATAAATTTTCTATCCCAAAATATGTTGAGATTATAAAATATATCTCAAAAGATAAAAGTGCACTGGAAAAAATCAAAAGTAATCCTTTAGCTTCGGTTAATGGAGTTGAATCTGATAGTGAGAGAGTTGATGTATCAAAAATATCCCCAAAATTTGCCTATCTTTTGCAAAACACAAAAGAGGGCTCATTTACTCCAATAATACCTTTTTCAGATAGATTTTTATTAATATTTGTTCAAAAAAAGATTGGAAATGAGCCTTTAAAATTTGAAGAGGTAAAAAACGGTGTAATTGCTGATATGATGAATAAAAAAAGAGAAAAAGCTATCAAAGATTATTTAGCTAAATTAAAAGCCAAAGCAAAAATAAAAATAATTAGATAAAGGAGAGTTATGATTGAAGTTATAGCAAACAAAGATGATTTTAAAAAGTTTGTTGAAGATATTCAAAATAGTGATATTTACAAAGAACCATTAGGGTTTGGGATATGTAGAGTCGATAGAGGTCAAAAAAATCACGATATAGTTTTACAAGCCACTTTTCCTATTGTAAATTGGAAAGAGAATTTAGCAAGTGCTGCAATCTTCTTAAAAGCTCTAAATGAAAGCGGTTGTAATGTTGACAAAAATGAAAGTGAAGCTGTTTTTGATATAAATAGAGAGTTTGTTGATAACTGCTTAAATGCTTTTGCTCCATACATAACTCAAGCTAAAGGCAGTGCTCATAAAAATGTACAAATCATTAAATATTTAGATTCTGTTATAGATTTTGAATGTGATAGATATAAAGTAGTATTTATTTTTGAAGATGAGGCTCCAAAAAGCGTTGAGAGTGTATATTTAAAACTATATGCTCTATCTTTAGGAAAAGCTCCTCTTAGAAGCTTAAATCTAAATGGAGCTTTTGGAGTTTTGAAAAATGTTGCTTGGAGCGGAAACACTCCAATTGAGTTAGAGTGGCTTAGAGAAAATGAGCTTGAACTTAAACTCTCCAATGAGTATCCTGTTATTGATAGTGTAGATAAATTTCCAAGATTTTTACAACATATAATTCCAGCTGATAACACAAGAATACTTGATAGCTCAAAAGTTAGATTTGGAGCGCAACTTGGAGCTGGAACAACTGTTATGCCTGGAGCTAGTTATATCAACTTCAATGCTGGAACTTTAGGTTCAGCTATGGTTGAAGGAAGAATAAGCTCAAGTGCCGTTGTAGGCGAAGGAAGCGATATAGGAGGGGGTGCTAGTATCCTTGGGGTGCTTAGTGGAACAAGTGGAAACCCTATAAGCATAGGCAAAAACTGTCTTCTTGGCGCAAACTCTGTTACAGGAATCCCTCTTGGAGATGGATGTATTGTTGATGCTGGTATTGCAGTGCTTGAAGGGACTAAATTTTATATGAGTGAAAAAGATTTTGAAGAGATTAAAAAAGCAAATCCAAACTGGGATACATCTTATAAAGAGTTTTTCAAAGGAAGAGAGTTAGCAGGACTAAATGGTCTTCATTTTAGACAAGATAGCACAACAGGAGTTATGAAAGTTTTTAGAAGTAACAAAGAGGTTAAATTAAACGAAGAGCTACATTAAAATCAAAGCTTTATCTTTTCTATCTTTTTATAAGTCTCTTTAGGGTTTTCAACACCCGCTGCATTAAGAGCTTTTATTGCAATCTTTTCAAAAAGAAAAAAAGGCAAAAGATAACCATGATATTTCTCTTCTAAATATTTAAAAACAATTTTTTTCTGTTTTTCATTTAAGCCACTCTTTTGCAATCTCTTTTTGAAAATCTCAAATTTTGACTTTTTTTCTAAATAATTAAAAATGATAATGAGTCCAACAATGGATATAAACAATCCTATCGTAAACACCATCGATATATTAATATTCATTACATCACTATTTGTTCTATTAAAAGAATCTGCTGCTATTTTTGCTCTATCAAACATGTCTATTTTCTTTTTAAGAATTTTTCATCGATATACTTTGTATCATAACTATTTGAGATAAAATCCTCATTCTCCATCAAACTTTTTTGAAAATTTATAGTTGTTTTTATGCCACTTACTTCAAACTCTTCTAATGCTCTTTTCATCTTAGCAATTGCTTTTTTTCTATCTTCACCCCAAACAATAACTTTTGCAATCATAGAGTCATAATATGGAGATACAATATATCCTGAATATGCATGAGTATCAACTCTAACATCTTTTCCACCAGGCAGTATCCAATTTTTAATCTTACCAGGACTTGGAATAAATTTTACAGGATCTTCTGCATTGATTCTACACTCAATTGAGTGGCCTTTTAGATTTATCTCATCTTGAGAAAATAGTTTTTGCCCTTCTGCAATTCTTATCATCCACTCAATAATATCCACTCCACTTACCATCTCACTTACAGGGTGCTCTACTTGAAGTCTTGTATTCATCTCCATAAAATAAAAATTTTTATCACTATCTACCAAAAACTCTAATGTTCCAGCCCCTTCATAGTTTATATATTTTGCAGCTTTAATTGCAGCTTCTAAAAGCTTCTCTCTTGTTTTATTATCTAATAGCACTGCAGGAGACTCCTCAAGCACCTTTTGATGCCTTCTTTGCAAAGAGCAATCTCTCTCGCCTAAATAAACAACATTTCCATAAGAGTCAGCCAATATTTGAACCTCTATATGGCGTGGATTTTTTATAAATTTTTCCATATATATAGTTCCATCATCAAAAGCATTAATCGCTTCAGACTCTGCTGCTAAAAATGCATTTTCTATATAACTCTCATCTTCAACAACTCTCATTCCTTTTCCACCACCACCTGCAGCAGCTTTAAGTATAACAGGATATCCTATCTCTTTTGCCTTTTTTTTAGCATCTTTTATATCTTTTATGGCCCCTTCGCTTCCAGGAATTACTGGCACTCCAGCTTTTTTCATAACCTCTTTTGCTTTTGATTTATCACTCATAAGAGCCATAACTTCTATGGAAGGGCCAATAAATTTTATATTATGAAGACTGCATATCTCTACAAACTGCTGATTTTCACTTAAAAATCCATATCCAGGAAAAATTGCATCACACTCACTAATCTCTGCTGCACTTATGATTGCAGGTATATTTAGATAACTCTCGCTACTTTTTGCGGGTCCTATGCATATAGCTGCATCAGCAAGTTTTAGATAGTGAGCATCTTTATCAGCTGTAGAATAGACTGCAATAGCCTTTTTGCCCATCTCTTTTATAGTTCTAATGGCTCTTAGAGCAATCTCTCCTCTATTTGCAATAAGAATCTTCTCTATTTTTCTCATTATAACCTCTCAACCAAAAATAGAGGCATATCATACTCAACTGGTTGCCCATCTTCTACTAAAATCTCTAAAATCTTACAATCAAACTCTGCATCAATCTCATTGAAAATCTTCATAGCTTCAATTATGCCTATGGTTTGGCCTTTTGAAACTCTATCTCCTACTTTTACAAATGGAGGACTATCTGGACTTGGGGCTCTATAAAATGTTCCAACCATTGGAGAGGTAATATACTCACCTTTTTTTATCTCTTTTTCAAGCTTCTCCTCTTTTGAAGGGGCAACTTGAGGCTCAACTTGAATAGTTTGTGGCTTTACCTCTTTTGCTTCAATACCCTTTTGCATAGAGATTTCAAACTCATCTTTTTTTATTTTAAGTCTATTCAGTTCACTCTTTCCAAAAATATCTATCAACTCTTTTATCTCTTCAAAATTCATTCCCGTCCTTTGAATAATATTATTTGCTATAATATCATAAATTTTATAAAGATTAATTTATTCAAAGAGGTATTTAATGGGATTAAAATCAGATAGATGGATAAGAGAGAAAGCACTAAAAGAAAAAATGATAGAGCCATTTTGCGAAGAGCAGATAAAAAAAGGGGTTGTAAGTTATGGCCTAAGTAGTTATGGATATGATATTAGAGTAAGTGATGAGTTTAAGATTTTTACAAATGTAAATGCAGAAGTAGTTGATCCAAAAAGTTTTGATGAGAGAAATGTAGTAGATTTTAAGGGTGATGTATGCATTGTTCCTCCAAACTCTTTTGCATTAGCTTCAACTGTAGAGTATTTTAAAATCCCACGAAATGTTTTGGCAATATGCCTTGGAAAAAGTACATATGCAAGATGCGGGATTATTGTAAATGTGACCCCTTTTGAGCCAGAATTTGAAGGGCATATAACTATTGAGATTTCAAACACTACTCCACTTCCAGCAAAAATCTATGCAAATGAGGGAATTGCTCAGGTTCTATTTTTTGAAGGTGATGAGGTTTGTGAAGTAAGCTATAAAGATAAGAGTGGAAAGTATCAAAACCAAAAGGGTATAACATTGCCAAAAATTTTATAAATTTATTTAAAAATTAAAAAATAACAAAATCGAACAATAAATAAGTTCCAACTATTACCATCAAAATAAGAAAAGCAATAAAAACTATTTTTAAAATTTTACCAATAAAATTTAAGTCTTCCAATTTTATATTTTTAAGAATAAATATAGGTTCAAAAAAATCATACAATTTGCGAAATAAAATATTATGAAGCTTGCACTTATAATATGGATAAAAAATAAACATTAAAATTATTAAACTTATCCACATAAAGTCAATTCTACTAAAATATGTAAATATTTGAACTATATCATTATACTTTTTATACCAAAAACCATTTAGTAAAATATTTAAACTTATAAAAAGGCCAATAAAAGATATTAAAGATATACGAATTCCATTAATATAATTTATTCTACTCTCCTTTCTTGAAACTATATTTTCTAATGAAGAGACAACACTACATCCAAATTCATAATCTTTTTTAATCTCTTTTTCATCAAAAAGCAGAGTAAAACTTTTTAAATAAGATAGATACCCTTTTAGTGAATATAATCCATGCTTGATATTTAAATCCCATTCGCACTTATTAAATTTTTCATCTTTAATATTTTTTTCTACTAATTTTATATAATCTAACATTGAATTTGAAACAATTTTCGGATCAAAATCATTATCAATTACAGGAAGAGCAATATCGATCTTTTGATGATGATGCGCATCTCCATGCACAATGCTTTTTATTACTATATAAAATATTGCTTTTATTATATCAATATTTTCATATATATGATTTTCTTCTATATTTTCAATATTAATATTATTAAAATTAATAACTCCATTTAAATGGATAAAAAATTTTGATTTAAGACTATAATCAATTCCACTATCTTCAAAATATATCTTTACTTGACCCTCAATAATTTTTGCTGATTTAAGTTCAAATTCTACATCAGCTTTTAGAAAAAGTTCAATAATATTTTTTGGTTTTTTTGATAAGTATTTTAAATATTTAGTGACAAATTTATTATTATCAGAAAGATATGAAAAATCTAAATTTTTATATATTTTTTTATTTCTGCTCTCTTCTATTCTAGTTTTTTTAGATTTTGAAGATGAATGAGGAGATATAAAATCAAAATTTATTTTGCCCCTATTTGTAGGTATCCATCCATACCAGTTTGTATTGATAATTCTCATTAATTAACCTAAAAATAACTAATCCAATAAACCTATATCACACAGTTTAGCTTGTTTTACAAATTTTATTTTTGTTTCACCATCTTTTCCTTTTTCTTTTAATATAGCTAATCCTTTAGTGTAAACTCTCCCTCTTGAACTCCAATTCTCATCAACTTCACAAAATTTATTTAAATATCTATTCGCTTCTTCTTCAAAAAAACTATGTTTTTTAAATCGCCATAATAAACTTAACCCAAACAAACCTATTAAAATCAATAAAGCACCTATAAATCCTTCCACCTCCTTTCTTACCCCCTTTATATATAGTATAATTTTACTGAAAAAGAATGATACTCTTTTTGTATTAAAATATTCTTAAAATACAAAATTAACTTATCTTTAGATTTATAAAAACTCTCTCTCAAGCCACAAACTAAATATATAAACGAGCCAACCATGGTGCTTAAATTTCCCCTTTTTTATCTTTGAAAGTAAAAAATCAATCTCTTTATCTCTAAAGATTTGACTCTTTTTATTTATCTCTTTTATCTTTTCAATCTCTTTTGACTCTATTAGCCACTCCATAAATGGGTATGAAAATCCTTTTTTCTTTCTATAAACTATCTCTTTTGGAAGATATTTTAAAGCAACCTTTTTCAAAAGATATTTTGTTTGACTGTTTTTTATTTTTAGATTTGAATCAATTTTAAAAGATAGCTCAACTAAATCTTGGTCTAAAAATGGAGCTCTTGCCTCAATGGAGTTTATCATAGATGCTCTATCAAGTTTTGTTAAAAATAACTCTCCTAAATGAATCTTTATATCAATATAGCTATACCATTTTAGAGGTGATAAATCTTTGTTTAAATACTCTTTTATACACTCTAAAGACTCATTATCTTTTACATTTTGCTTTAAAAATATATTCTTTTGCAAATCTGTAAAAACCTCTGAAGATGTCCTAAAAAGTGGACTATCTTCAAAAACTCTTTTATACCACTCCCACTCTTTATTTAGTGAAAAGTTTGATTTAAAATAGTTTCTTAACCAGTTTTTATATTTTAACTCTCTTGCCTTTTGGATATCTAAAAACTCTAAATATTGTCTATACCCCATAAAAAGCTCATCTGAGCCCTCGCCACTCAAAATTACTCTTAAGCCATACTTTTTAATATTTTCAAACAAAAACATCAAAGCTACGAAAGATGGGTCTCCCAAAGGCTCATCTAAAGCATAGAGACTCTTTTGTAAATTTTCAAAAAAATCATTCTTATCCATATAGATTTCATAATGGATTGATTTAATATGCTCTGCTACTTTTTTTGCAAAAGGAAGCTCGCTATATTTTGGATAATCTTTATACCCGATAGAAAAAGTTTTTAAGTTATTCTTTTGTGTAGCAATTGATGCTATTAGTGAGCTATCAACTCCTCCACTAAGAAGCGAACCAACCTCCTCATCGCCCATAAATCTTCTTTTAACTGCCTCTTTTAAAGACTCTTCAATCTTTTTAGTTGCCTCTTCTTCATCAAAAATTGTGCTTTTTTGTAAAAAATCGTAATATTTTTTAATCTTAATTTTGCCATTTTTAAAACTCAAAAAATATCCAGGTGGAAGCTTTTTGATATTTTTATAAAATGTATCTGGCGAGATTGAGACTCCAAAAGAGAGATAGCAAGAGAGGGTTTTAAAATTTGGCTCTTTTTTTATAAAAGGAAGTATTGCTTTTATCTCTGAGGCAAATATAAATCTTTTTTCATCTTTATAATAAAAGAGTGGCTTTTTACCAAATCTATCTCTAAATAGGTATATAATGTCTTTATCTTTTATGGCAATTGCAAACATACCTTTTAGATGATGTATAAAATCTAAACCATATGTTTTGTATGCAGCAAGGATTGTTTCAGTGTCACCATTTGTTTTGAAGTTATAGGGTAAAGTTTTTCTTAAATCTTGATGGTTATATATCTCTCCATTGAAGCTAACTAAAATATCTTCAAACTTAAAGTTACTATTTTTATCAACAATTGCTAATCTATTATGTCCAAAAAAGAAATTTTTACCATACACAAAAGAAGTCTCATCTGGACCTCTATGTTTCATCAAAAAAAGCGCTCTTTTAGCCTCTTTTAAACTAAACTCTCCAACTATACCAAAAACAGCACACATCTATATCCACTGCTTCTTTTTTAGCCATCTATAGATTGCAAATCCTAAAGAAATATTTATAATCCAAACTATATAGTATCCATACTTCCAATCTAACTCTGGCATATTTTTAAAATTCATTCCATAATTTCCAACAATAAATGTTAAAGGTAAAAATATCAAAGAGATTGCAGCAAGCCTTTGCATAGCCTTATTCATCCTATTTGAGATAAAACCCATTAAAAGATTTTGCAGATATCCTCTTCTTTCTAAGTATGATTTTGATTCATTTATTAAAAAGTTTAGATGCTCTTTTAAGTCAATAAACTCAAATTTTAACTTTTTTCTAATATTTGATGGATAATGGTTATATAACTTATTTATAGCATCAAATTCAAAAACACTTTGCTTTCCAATTCTATTTAAACTTCTACCTGCAAAATATAGGCTCTTTTGAATCTCTTCTTCATTTACATTACCTGCAAAAATAGTATCTTCAATATCTTCAAGCTTATCATCTATAAAATTTACTATATTCATATTGTTATCTATTAAAATATCAATGATAACATATGTTAAATACTCTATAGAATCAGTTGGTTTATATCTTTTATTAAAACTTTTAACAATTTTTTCAACAATTTTTTTACTTTCAGACAAAAATAGAATTTTATCTTTTGTAATGATTAAAACAATATTCCCCTCTTTAAAAAGCAGCTCACTCTCAGTAGTTGGTTCAAAAAATTTTAAAATTATAAGTTTAAACTCTTCATTTGATTCAAATGTAACACTTTGATCTTCACTTTGAATATCTTCTATAAAGCTCTCATGAAAGCCATTTTTTAGTAGCCAATCTACAATCTTTTCGTTTTTTGCCGAGCTAAAAACAATCTGTTTTTCACCAATTTTCAAATTTACCTCATCTTTTCTATACAATTTATCTGCAAATAAGTACATCTTCTCTTCTTTTTTTATAATTATACAAAAAGAAACGATTATGTTAGAATTGCAAAATAAATTTTTATTAAGGGTGAAAATTGTCTAAAAATCTAATAATTGTAGAATCGCCAGCAAAAGCAAGAACAATAAAAAATTTCTTAGGCAAAGATTATGAAGTTATCGCATCAAAAGGCCATATTAGAGACCTTCCTAAAAGTAGCTTTGGTATCAAAATAGAAGATGGTAAATTTATTCCAAAATATGTTGTAGACAAAGACCACTCAAAAGTTGTAAAAGAGATAAAAGATTTAGCAAAAAAGAGTGATACTATCTATATAGCCACAGATGAGGATAGAGAGGGTGAGGCTATAGGTTATCATATAGCAAAAGCTATCAAAAAAGACCCTCAAAAACTTCCAAGAATTGTTTTTCACGAAATCACAAAAAGTGCAATAAAAAACGCTCTAAAAAATCCAAGAGTAATTGATATAAATAGAGTCAATGCTCAACAAGCAAGAAGACTTCTTGATAGAATTGTTGGATATAAACTCTCACCGCTTCTATCTTCAAAAATACAAAGAGGATTAAGCGCAGGTAGAGTTCAAAGTGCAGCTTTAAAACTTGTTGTAGATAGAGAAAGAGAGATAAAAGCTTTTGTTCCTAAAGAGTATTGGAGCATTGATGCTGTTTTTAATGAAAATATAGAAGCAAGTCTAACAGAGTTTCAAGGCAAAAAGTTAGAAAAACTATCTATAAAGAGCAAAAAAGAGGCAAAATCTATAGTTGATACCCTAAAACCCGAAGAGTTTAAAGTATCAAAAATAGAAAAGAAAAAAAGAGTTACTAAAGCTCCTGCTCCTTTTATGACATCTACTCTTCAACAAACAGCTTCATCTAAACTTGGATTTAGTCCAAAAAAAACTATGATGATAGCTCAAAAACTCTATGAAGGGGTTCAAACAGACAGAGGTATAGCTGGGGTTATTACCTATATGAGAACTGATAGTTTAAACATTGCAAAAGAGGCTATTGAGACTGCAAGAGAAAAAATAAAGAGTAGTTTTGGAGATGATTATCTACCTAAAAAACCAAAAGTTTATACTACAAAATCAAAAGGTGCACAAGAGGCGCATGAGGCTATTAGACCTACAATGTTAGATTTTACTCCACAAGTTGCAGCAAACTATTTAAGCAAAGATGAATTAAAGCTATATACATTGATATACAATAGATTTTTAGCCTCTCAAGCTAAAGATGCAATATTTGAGACTCAAAATATCTATATATCTTCCAAAGATGGAGTTTTTAAAGCAAGCGGCAAAAGAATGGTTTTTGATGGATTTTATAAGATTTTACAAGAAGTTCCTGAAGATAAACTCTTGCCAGAACTAAAAGAGCAAGAGCCTATAAAACTTTCCAAAATAGAGGCAAATCAACACTTTACAGAGCCTCCAAGCAGATACTCTGAAGCAAGCCTTATTAAAAAACTTGAATCGCTTGGCATTGGAAGACCGAGCACATATGCACCAACAATTGCAATTTTACAAGCAAGAGGATATGTAGAGATAGAAAAAAGACAGCTAAAACCAACTGAGATCGCTTTTAAAGTAATAGAGGTATTAGAAAAACACTTTCCAAATATTGTTGATAGCTCATTTACAGCAAAGATGGAAGAGGATCTTGATGAGGTAGCAGAAAACAGAAAAGATTGGCAACAGGTATTATTGGATTTTTATAAACCATTTATTGAGCAAGTTGAAAGAGGTAAAAAAGAGATAAAGAGTCAAAAAGTGGCCATTCCTATAGGAAGAACTTGTCCAGAGTGTGGGGCAGAGCTTGTTAAAAGAAAAGGAAGATTTGGAGAGTTTATAGCTTGTAGTGCCTTTCCAAAATGCAAATATACTGAACAGATAGAAAATGGTAGTAAAAAAGAGGAAGAGATAACAGATGAGGTTTGCGAAAAGTGTGGCTCACCAATGGTTGTTAAAAATGGTCCAAGAGGAAAATTTTTAGCTTGCAGTGCATATCCAAAATGTAAAAATACAAAACCTTTAACAAAACCAAAAATATTAGAGATAAAATGTCCTGAGTGCGGAGGAAATATAGTAGAGAGATTTTCTAAAAGAGGAAAATTTTATGGATGCTCCAACTACCCAGAGTGCAAATTTATCTCAAAATATGAGCCAACCTCAAAAAAGTGCAGTGAGTGCGGATATATAATGGCAAAAAGAGAGTATAGAAAAAAAGAGGTTTATGAGTGTATTAAGTGTAAACATAGAGAAGAGATATGAAAATAGGTGTAATCTCTGATACTCATAACAATCTAACTCTAACAAAAGAGGTGGTCTCTTTTTTGCAAAATGAGGGTATCGATTATCTTTTACATGCAGGAGATATTGGAAAAGATGTATTTAAGTATCTAAAATCTTTAGAGTTTTTCTATGCAGCAGTTATTGGAAACAATGATAGAAATTTAATCCCTTTTTTAGATAAAGTTAAGCTATTTCAAGAGCCACACTACTTTAAAATCAAAAATTTAAGCTTTAAACTGATGCATCATCCCTACTATCTAACACCCGATGCAGATATAATAATATATGGACATCTACATAAATTTGCTTGCGAAAAGAAAAAGAGTATATATTTAAATCCAGGAGAAGTTTGCGCAAGAGAAAAACCAAGAGTTGAGTGTGCTATAATAGATGAAAATTTAAATTTATACTATTGCTATAAAGAGATAACAAGTAGTAAATGGCAAAAAGTTAAGGTTTGTCAATGAAAGTATATCTTTGTGCTATTTCTAATATCTCAAGTGGAGTGTGCGATCAGGATTGTGCTTTTTGTGCCCAAAGTATAAAATATAAAGCCAATATTAAAAGATACAAATATAAGCCTATAGAAGAGATTGTCAAAGAGGCAAAAAAAGCAAAAGAGGCAAAAGCTGTTGGATTTTGTTTAGTAACTGCTGGAAAAGGTATTAATGATAAAATATTGGATTTCATCTGTAAAACAGCATATGAGATAAAAAGAGAGGTTCCTGATATCTCGCTTATTGGATGTAATGGATTAGCTTCAAAAGAGCAGTTAAGAGAGTTAAAAAAGGCTGGTATTGAGCACTATAATCACAATCTTGAGAGCACCAAAAGCTTTTATAAAAATATATGTACAACTCACTTATGGGAAGATAGATATCAAACCTGTTTAAATGCAAAAGAGGTAGGACTAAATCTTTGCACTGGGGGAATTTTTGGATTGGGAGAGAGCAAAAAGCAAAGAGAAGAGCTTTTAAAAGAGATAGCCTCACTAAAACCAGATAGTGTTCCTATAAACTTCTTTCATCCAAATCCAGCTTTACCACTTGAGCAAAAGATTATAAAAAAGAGCGAAGCTTTAGAGGTTATAAAAAGAGCAAGAGAGATTATGAGTGAAGCTATGATAATGGTTGCTGGAGGAAGAGAGCTTATTTTTAAAAAGAGTTGGCCTAAAATCTTTAAAGCTGGAGCAAATGCAATTGTCATTGGAGACTACTTAACAACAAAAGGAAATACTCCTTCAAAAGATTTAGAAACTCTTAATAGTTTAGGATATAAAATAGCAAATAGTTGTAATGAATGAGATAATTTTAATAATAGTTACGCTCTCAGTAGTAATTTTTACTACTCCATATCTATCAAAAATTACAAAACTTCCAACAAGTGTATTAGAAATAATTTTAGGCTCAATTGCAGCAACTATTGGACTTTTACACCATATAGAGCTTTTTAAACTTATAGCAGAGTTTGGATTTTTGTATCTTATGTTTTTAGCTGGACTTGAAGTTGATCTAAAAAAGGTTTTTAACACTGATAAAAAGATTTTAAAAATTGGCCTTTTTTATATCGCTTTAACTTATGTTCTCTCTTTTTTAATAGTAAAAAATTTTGACTTAAATAACCTATTTATAGCAATCTTACCTCTAATCTCAGTTGGATTAATAGCTCCTTTAGTAAAAGAGTATGGCAAAAATATATCTTGGCTAGAACTATCTATGAAAATTGGCTCATTAGGAGAGGTAGTATCTATTGCAGTTTTAACCATCATTAGCACTCAGCTAAAATTTGGATTCACCAAAGAGTTTTACAAAACCATTTTTTATCTTTTTTTGTTTTTGATGTTAATTTTAATAATTTTTAAAATTTTACAAACTCTTTTTTGGTGGTTTCCCGAAATAAAAACAAAACTTATGCCAAGAATTGATAAAGAGGAGCAAGATATTAGACTCTCTATGGCTCTACTATTTATTTTTATTGCAATTATGCTTTTTTTAAAACTTGAAGTTGCTTTTGGAGCCTTTATAGCAGGGATTTTTATAGCAACATTTTTTGAGCATAAAAAGATGTTGCCATATAAATTATCCTCATTTGGTTTTGGTTTTTTTGTTCCTATATTTTTTATATATACAGGGAGCTCATTTAAGCTAAATTCACTTTTGATTGATGGCTTGGTTCAAAAAGCACTATTTATCTCATTTTTAATGATATTCATAAAAGTGATTGCATCATTTGTTTATATAAAAGTTTTAGGCTTTAAAAACTCTTTGCTTTTTGCTCTATCTCACTCAATGCCACTTACACTATTAGTAGCAATTGCAACACTTGCTTATCAATCAAAAAGTATAGACAATATTTACTATTTAGCTTTAATTTTAGCAAGTCTATTTGAAGTAGTAATATCAATGGTTTCTATAAAAATTTTGATGAAGCTATCTAAAAATTAATCTATATCCACTTTTTTCTTTTTTGATTTTATATTTACATTTCTTTTTGAGGTTCAAAACAACTCTATAGTAATTTTTATGTGAGCCTATCTCAATTTTGCTTATAAAACTATTTTTGATATCTACTCTTTTAGTTTTAAATGATCTTTTTGGTCTAAAATCTAATACTATTTTTTTTGGTTTTGTTAGTTTAAACTTTCTTAAAATATTATCTTTGGTCTTAATAAAAATATAATCTTCTCCAACTTTAAAAGAGAGCCATTTAAATAGAACTATATCTTTTTTATAGCTTAATTTAGTAGTTTTATTATGTTTTGATTTATTTAACTTCAAATTAGGTAACTCTTTTGGTTTTACTGGCTCAAATGGATTTTCTCTTGCAAAAGATATAGTAAAAACTAAAATTAAAACTATCAAATATCTCATCATGGCTCCAACTCTTTTAGTTCAAAATACTCTTTTTGTAGCTTTGCATTTTTCTCTTTTAAAATTTGCACTTGATCTTTTAAAATCTCTTTTTGGTTTTGTAAATTAATCAAAACCTCTACTGAGCTATCTCCAAAAAGAAGATTTCCCAAATATATGCCAAAAAGTATTATAGCAATAAATGTGGCTAAATATTTAGCCACATTTGAAAAGGTTGAATTTGGCTCTAAAAGCTCATCAATAAACTCTCTCATACATTAAAATATCTCTTTTCCTATATACTCACCATAGATTAACTCTCTTTCAATCTCTAAAAGCCTATTATATTTTGCATTTCTTTCGCCTCTTGCAGGAGCACCGGTTTTGATTTGACCACTATTCACAGCAACTGCAAAATCAGCTATAAAAGCGTCTTCACTCTCTCCACTTCTATGGCTTACTACACAATTATAGCTATTTCTTTGGGCAAGTCTAACTGTCTGCATAGTCTCACTTACAGTTCCAATTTGATTTAGTTTGATAAGTATAGCATTCGCTACACCCTTTTGAATACCCTCTTTTAAAATCTCTTTGTTTGTTACAAAAATATCATCTCCTACAAGCTGAATCTTGTTTCCAAGTTTTTGAGTCAATATCTTCCATCCATCCCAATCATCCTCTGCCATACCATCTTCAATTGAAACTATTGGAAAACTACTTACTAACTCTTCATAATACTCTACTAATTCCTCAGGGCTCAAACTTCTACCCTCTCCAGCTAAAACATATTTTCCATCTTTATATAGCTCACTACTTGCAACATCTAAAGCAATTGCTATCTCTTCACTAACTTTGTATCCAGCTTTTTCAATAGCTTTTAAAATATACTCAATTGGCTCTTTATTATTTTTTAGATTTGGAGCAAAGCCACCCTCATCTCCAAGAGATGTTGAGTGACCCTTATCTTCTAATAGTTTTTTTAATGTATGATAGATTTCACTGCTTGCTCTTAGGGCCTCTTTAAAATCATCAAAACCTTTTGGAACAATCATATACTCTTGAAAATCTACATTATTATCCGCATGAGCTCCACCATTTATGATATTTAGCATAGGAGTTGGCAAAATAATCCCATTTGATCCACCAAGATATCTATAAAGAGGGATATTTAAGCTTTTTGCTGCTGCTCTTGCAACTGCCATAGATACACCCAAAACTGCATTTGCTCCAAGTTTTGAGTAGTTATTTGTTCCATCAAGCTCTTTTAAAATTGAATCAATTTCAGCTTGATTATATGGGCTTAAGCCTACTAACTCATCAGCAATTACAACCTCAACATTTTCACAAGCTTTTAAAACACCTTTTCCTAAAAATCTATCTCCACCATCTCTTAACTCTAAAGCCTCTTTTTTTCCAGTACTTGCTCCACTTGGAACAATTGCACTCTCAGCCGTTCCATCACTTAAAACTACAGTTGCCTTTACAGTTGGATTTCCTCTGCTATCTAAAACCTCCTGCGCTAAAATATTGTCAATATAAATCATAATCTCTCCTTTTAAGTTTATTCGTTTTCTTCATCAACCATCATAGCACTATTATCTATACCCATTACCTTTTTTATCTCATTTTCTATCTCATTTGCTACATCAGGATGCTCTTTTAAGAAGGCTTTTGCATTCTCCCTTCCTTGGCCAAGTTTCATATCTTTATAACTAAACCAACTTCCGCTCTTATCTACAATATCAAGCTTAACACCGTAGTCGATGATTTCACCCTCTTTGCTTATACCCTCTCCAAACATAATATCAAATTCAGCCTGTCTAAATGGAGGAGCAACCTTATTTTTAACAACTTTTGCCCTTACTCTATTTCCTATTTGATTATCGCCTTGTTTAAGTGTAGCTATTCTTCTAACATCTATTCTAACAGAAGCATAAAATTTCAAAGCATTTCCACCAGTTGTTGTCTCTGGATTTCCAAAACCCATAGTGCCAATTTTCATTCTTATTTGATTTATAAAGATAACAGTCGTGTTCATCTTATGAAGAACACCCGTTAACTTTCTTAAAGCTTGACTCATAAGCCTTGCTTGAAGTCCCATATGGCTATCACCCATCTCTCCTTCAATCTCAGCTTTTGGAGTAAGAGCTGCCACTGAATCAACCACAATTACATCCACAGCTCCACTTCTTGCTATAGTTTCAACTATATCTAAAGCCTGCTCACCAAAATCTGGTTGAGAGACTAAAAGATTATCAACATCTACACCCAAATTTTTAGCATACAAAACATCCAAAGCGTGTTCAGCATCTATAAATGCACAAATGCCATCTTGTTTTTGAGCTTCAGCTATGATTTGAAGAGCCAAAGTAGTCTTACCAGAGCTTTCTGGTCCATAAATCTCAATAATCCTTCCTTTTGGAACACCTCCAATTCCTAAAGCCAAATCAAGACCCAAAGAGCCTGTGCTTATAGATGCAATTGGCTCAATCTCTTTTTCTCCAAGCTTTATTAATGCACCTTTTCCAAATGCTTTATCTATCTGCTTTATTGCTAAATTTAAAGCTTTTTGCCTATTTGGATCCATTATTTACCTCTCGTTTAAAAATCAAGGGCACCTCTAATAATTATATACATATCATAGAAGGCAAAGTTAGGGTAAGAT
>CAJXMB010000023.1 GCA_913056105.1 uncultured Nitratiruptor sp.
ATTGGCAAAAGATAAGCCTTTTGATAAAACTCTTTTAAAAAAATCTTCATTGAGTTTTTTGCTAATATTTTATATATAAAACTTCCTATAAATGTATGTTTTGTTTTTAAGAGGTGCTCTATTTCGCTATATCTATAAAAAGATATTACAAAAAAATCTCTAAAAACTTTTCTTTTTATAATCTGAGGTTTTAAAAACTCTTTTTGACACCTTTTGCATATATGACTAAAAGATAGATTTTGACATAATAGACATCTCATCTTTTTAATGATTTAACTATTAAATCGATTGCTTCAAAAATGATTTTTTTAGAAAACTTTTCTAACTCTTTTGAGCTATTTAATGGATTTATCCATTTAGACTCTTCTATTTTAATAATCTTTTTACTTTTTGGAGTTTTTAAAAATAGAACAAAAGTTGCATAACTATTCTCTTTTGTCAATTTTGATTTATCATAAGTCATAAAAAATTTTTGGATATCTACTTCTATATTCTTACTAACACCCCTTTTAGAAAGCTCTGCTTTTATAATCTTTGTTAAATCTGATGAAATAGTAATATCGGCTACTTTTTTATTTTTTAAGTATATATATCCAACTATTTGAGAATTTTTTCTTTTATCTACCACCTTTATATCTGATGGCTTATAATTTTTGTATGGAATATATATGTTTATCCCTTTTGTTGAACAGCCAATAAAAAATATCAAAAAAATTAAAACAAAACTAAATCTTCTCATAAGCAATCTTAATCAAGCTTTAATACACTCAAAAACGCCTCTTGAGGAAGATGGACTTTACCTATTGCTTTCATTCTCTTTTTGCCCTCTTTTTGTTTTTCTAAAAGCTTTCTTTTTCTACTAATATCTCCCCCATAACACTTTGCGGTTACGTTTTTACCCATTGATTTTACTGTCTCTCTTGCAATGATTTTATTGCCTATACTTGCTTGGATAGCAACCTCAAACAACTGTCTTGGAATAATCTCTTTCATCTTTTTTACAAGCTCTCTTCCTTTTTGCATAGCTTTTTGTTTTGGAACAATTATAGATAGAGCATCTACAACTTCGCCAGCTACTTTGATATCAAGCTTAATCAAATCTCCCTCTTTATATCCAATAGGCTCATAATCAAAGCTTGCATACCCTTTTGTTGCACTCTTTAATTTATCATAAAAATCCATAACAATCTCATTTAGAGGTACTTCATACTCAAGCAAAACCCTATCTTCGGTTAGATAATCCATCTTTTTTTGATTTGCTCTTTTGCTATTTAAAAGAGTTATTACATTTCCTAAAAAATCTGTTGGAGTTATGATTGTAGCTTTTACATATGGCTCAAAAATTTTTTCTATTTCTTGAGGTGGTGGAAGCTCGCTTGGATTTTGAACTTCAATCTCTTCTTTATTTGTTTTTAAAACTCTATATGTAACAGTTGGAGCAGTTGCTATTAGATCAAGCCCAAACTCCCTCTCAAGCCTCTCTTTTACAACCTCCATATGCAAAAGTCCCAAAAATCCAACTCTAAATCCAAATCCCAAAGCAGTAGAAGTTTCAGGCTCAAAAGTTATACTTGCATCATTCAGTTTTAACTTATTTAGTGCATCTCTTAAATCTTCAAACCTGTCTGTATCTATTGGATAGAGTCCTGCAAATACAAAAGGTTTAGCCTCTTCAAAACCCTCAATTGCCTTTTTGGTTGGATTTTTAGCATCTGTTATACTGTCTCCAACCATAATATCACTAATATTTTTTAACCCCATCACAACTATACCAATCTCTCCAGTTGAGATTTTATCAGTTTTAATTGGCTTTATAGGATGAGGATACATCAAATCAAGCACTTCATGTTTTTTCTTGGTTGACATTACTAAAACTTCTTGATTTTTTTTAATCTCTCCATCAAAAACCCTAACCAAAGCGACTGCTCCAAGATAGTTATCAAACCAGCTATCATAAATGAGTGCTTTAGTTGGAGCATTTTTATCCCCTTTTGGAGCAGGAATCCTATCTACAATAGCATCTAAAAGCTCTTTTATCCCCTCTCCTGTTTTTGCACTAACTAAAATTGCATCTTTGCAGTCAAGTCCAATTGTATTTTCAATATCCTCTTTTACTCTATTAGGATCAGCCGATGGAAGGTCAATCTTGTTTATAACTGGAATTAGCTCTAAATCATTTTCTAAAGCTATATATACATTTGCTATCGTTTGAGCCTCAACTCCTTGAGTTGCATCTACTACTAGTAAAGCCCCTTCACTTGAAGCCAAAGATCTACTAACTTCATAGCTAAAATCAACATGGCCCGGAGTATCTATAAGATTTAAAATATACTCTTTGCCATCTTTTTTATATTTTAATCTTATACTTTGAGCTTTTATAGTAATGCCTCTCTCTTTTTCTATATCCATAGTATCAAGAAGCTGAGAGCTCATCTTTCTGTCTTCAATAGCCCCACACTCTTGCAAAAGTCTATCTGCTAAAGTGCTTTTTCCATGATCAATATGGGCTATGATAGAGAAGTTTCTTATATTATCCAACTGCTTTCCTTTTACATAAATAGGCTATTTACACTCTCATTATGATAAACTCTTCTTATAACCTCTGCAAATATTGGAGCAACAGATAAAACTTTTATTTTTTTGGACTTTTTCTTTAAAGGAATAGAGTTTGATACTACAAGCTCATCAAGCTCTCCCTTTTCTATTCTCTCATATGCTGGACCACTTAAAACTGGGTGGGTACAACAAGCCATGACCGAATTTGCACCCTTTTCTTTTAAAGCCTTTGCTGCTTTTACAATAGTTCCAGCTGTATCAATGATATCATCTATTAAGATTACATCTTTTCCCTTTACATCTCCAATGATATTCATAACTTCACTCTCATTGGCTTTCTCTCTTCTTTTATCTACAATTACCATATCAAGGCCAAGTTTACTTGCAAAATATCTTGCTCTTGCAACTCCACCAATATCTGGGCTTGCAACAATTGGATTTTTTAGATTTTTTCTTGATACATAATCTATAAATATGATTGAGCCATAAAGGTTATCCACAGGAATATCAAAAAATCCTTGAATCTGTCCAGCATGCAAATCTATAGTTACAACTCTTGTGATTCCTGCTTTTTCTATTAGATTTGCAACAAGCTTTGCAGTTATAGGAACTCTTGGAGCTGCTTTTCTATCTTGTCTTGCATATCCAAAATATGGCATTACTGCTGTTATAGTATTGGCACTACTTCTTCTAATAGCATCAGTCATAATAAGAAGTTCCATCAAATTTGCATTTACTGGAGCACATGTTGGCTGAACTATAAAAACATCTCTTCCTCTTACACTCTCAGCAATTTGAACATTTATCTCACCATCACTAAATCTATTTACTGTAGCTTTGCTTAAAGGCACATCTAAATATTTTGCAATCTCTTTAGCAAACTCTGGATGAGCTGTTCCAGAAAATATTTTATATCCTCTCATTTCTACTCCCTTTAATTTTTTTATTATATCTCATTAGAGGTATCCTCTATCCATCCTCCACCTAAAACCCTATCCTCTTCATAAAAAACCCCAGCTTGCCCCTTAGCAATCCCAAAAACCCCTTCATGCATCTTAATTTTAGCTTCACTGCCTTCTATCTTTACAAAACTAAGAGCTTTTGGCATCCTATATCTAAGCTTAATTTGAGATTCAAACTCTTTTTTTTCTATAAACATATTCAAATCTTTCAAACTTACTCTCTTAACTTCTAAATCACTCTTTTTTCCTACAACGATTTGGTTTTTTTGAGGGATGATTTTTAGAACATAGTGTGGCTCATGAGCTCCATAAACCATAAATCCTTTTCTTTTGCCAATAGTATAGTGCATATATCCTCTATGCTCTCCTATGACATTTCCCTCTTTATCTATCACAACTCCTGGCATATCTACATCTGTATGCTCTTTTAAAATATCTATATAACTATTTTCTACAAAGCATATCTCACTGCTCTCTTTTTGCGCGGCAATCTCTTTTAAAGGCTCAATCGAGGAAGCTATCTTTTTAACCTCATCTTTATACATATCTCCAAGAGGAAAGAGTGCTTTTGGTAAAACCTCTTTTTTGATATTAAAAAGAAAATAGCTCTGATCTTTACTCTTATCTTTTGCCTCATACAAAAATTTTCCATCACATTTAACATAGTGCCCGGTGGCAAAAAATTTTGCTCCAATCTCATCTGCTGCGTTTATCAACTCTCCAAATTTTAAGTATCTATTACAAACTACACAAGGATTTGGTGTTTCTCCTTTGATATAACTTTTTATAAAAGGGTTATAAACTTTTTTAGCAAAGAGCTCTTTTCTATCTAAAATATGAACTTTAATATCTAAATATTTTGAAATTTTTTCTATATTTTCTAAAGATTTTTGGTGCTCTTTTTCAATAGAGTGGAGTTTCATATAAACTCCCTCAACATCAAAGCCCTCTTTCTTTAAAAGATAAGCTGTTACTGTTGAATCAACTCCGCCACTCAATGCTACTAAAACCTTACTCATAATTTTCCCTACTGAAAAGTTGAGAGTATCTTTTTGAAAAATGTATATAAAGAGTTGTTTTTATCAATAACTTCTCCATCTTTTGTTAAGTTTGATGTTAGTTTTTTAACAATTTCAACCAATTCTAAAGCAGATTTTGACATAGGATCTTGCTTAATAAAAAGATCTCTATTTTTTGATGCTTGAGCTATATTTTGATTATATCCAATATAACCCAATTTCTCAATCTCAATCTCATTTTCTAAATATTTTTGTGCAACACTTTTTATCTTATTATAGATTGCATCTGCCTCTTTTTTGTTTTTAACACTATTAAATATCATAAAAACTTTATCCTTAACTCTGCTACAATATTTAATCATAGCATATGCATCCATAATAGCTGCTGGATCAGGAGCAGTTACAATCACTGTATCAGATGATGCCTCTATAAATCCTCTAACATTGTTACCAATACCTGCTCCTGTATCAATGATTAAAAAATCAAAATCTTTAAACTTTTTAGTCTCCTCTAAAAACTTATCTATCAGCTCCTCATCTTTAAAATTAAAGATCTCATCCCCGCTCTCACCTGGAATCAAAACAAGATTTTTATTGATATCTATTAAAATATCCTCAAAAGTAGCACTACCTTTTAAAACATCTAAAATATTCTTTTTTGGTTGAACATTAAAAATAATATCAAGATTTGCAAGTCCTATATCAGCATCAAATATTGCAACTCTGTATCCATATTGAGAGAGAGCAAAAGCTAAATTTGCACTAACTGTGCTCTTTCCAACTCCACCTTTTCCACTTGTTATGGTTATAAATCGCAAAAGTTAACTCCACTTAGTTTTAAAGGAATAGTAACACTGACTCTCTCTTTCCATTTTGGATGGGGAACTTTTAACTCTTTTGTATCTATTTTTTTATCATCAAAAAATATAATATCCAAATCAATGGTTCTTGGAGCATTTTTAAACTCTCTTTTTCTTTTGAATCTTTTTTCAAGTTTAAGAAGATATTTTAAAAGTTTTTTTGGATTCATTTTTGTATATATATGTATCACTCCATTATAAAAATATGGCTGATTAAGATAGCCAAATGGAGGATTTTTTAAAATAGGAGAAGTTGCCACAACTAAGATATCTCTATTTTGATTTAACAGTTTAAAAAGCTTTTTAAAATTTCTCTTTACATCACCAATATTTCCACCAATTCCTAAAGTCGCCTTATGAGGAAACTTTTTTCTATAAATATTTAAAAATGGAAAGTTATGCATATAAAAAAGGCTCAGTCTATCATTAATCTTTTTTCTCAACAAATCTCCTATAAAACCTCAGCTCTTCCATTTTGCATCACCACCATATCCTCTATCCTGACTCCAAACTCACCTGGAATATAGATACCTGGCTCAATTGTAAAAACCATATTATCTTCTATAATAGTTTCGCTTTTTGGTGAGATAAATGGCATCTCATGAATATCAAGTCCTACTCCATGACCAGTTGAGTGAATAAAATATTTTCCAAAACCACTCTTTTCTATCACATCTCTTGCAATCTTATCTATCTCTTTTGCCAACATTCCACTTTTGGCTCTACTTATAGCCTCATCATGAGCTTTTAAAACTATATCATAAATCTTTTTTATTTTTGGATTTTTAAACTTTTGTTCATAAGTAAAAGAAAACTCTTCATCAAAAAATCCAACTCTTGTTCTATCTGAGCAGTATCTTTTATATTTAATTCCTGCATCAAAAAGGATTAAATTACCTCTTTTTAAAATCTTTTCTGAAGGCAAGGCGTGAGGTTTTGCACCATTTTCATTTATAGCAAATATTGGCTCAAAACTTAATTCATACTCTCCAAAATTTGTTAAAAAATCTTTTGATCTGTATTGTAGATATTTTTCACTCTTTCCCTCTCCCTCTTTTTCTAAAAAGAGGCTAAACTTACTAAAAGCTTTTTTGTTTAAATCGACGCTTTTTTTAATAAGCTCAATCTCTTCGTTAGTTTTAATAGCTCTCTTTTTCCAAGAAAAAAATGGCTTTGGTTTTAAAAAGACTAAACTCTTTTTTAACTCATTAAACTCTTTTAAACTAAAATCGTTTGGATCAAAAAATAGTTTTTTAACTCTCTTTTTCTTTAAAATCTCTCTTGCTTTTTTAAATAGATCTCTTGCCTCTACAACCAAAGAGTTTTTAATACTCTCTTTTGCTTCCTCACTATATCTTCCATCAGTGATAAAATATCTCTCATCCCCTATTTTTAAAAAGAGAGCATTGTCACAAGAGTATCCACACTCATAATAGAGTGCATTCTCATTTTTTAAGATATAGTTATGCATTATTTTGCTGTTTTTGTTGCTCTTGTATTGCCTTTATTTCATTGAATATCTGTGCTATTGCAACCATTGCTAAATGATAGCCAAATGGGCCAAATCCACTTATTTGACCTGCACAAACTGGAGCAATCAAAGATTTATGTCTAAACTCCTCTCTTCTATATATGTTTGAGATATGAACCTCAATGGTTGGGATTTGAACTGCAGCTATTGCATCTCTTATGGCGATGGATGTATGAGTAAATGCAGCTGGATTTATGATAATACCATCTGAATCTCCAAGGCACTCTTGAATCTTATCTACAATCTCTCCTTCTAAATTGCTTTGAAAAAACTCAATCTCTATACCATTTTGCTCGGCAAACGCTCTCATTTGAGCATGGATATCTTCAAGTTTCATTGGACCATAGATATTTTGCTCTCTAACTCCCAACATATTTAAGTTTGGACCTTGAATAACTGTAACTTTCATCTTTTTCCCTTTGTTATTTTTGTAGATTGAATTATATCAACTTTTATCTTAAAGATTTAGATATAATTTGCAAAAATATTTTGGAATTAGATATGAAGATAATAAAAACCGATTATATATTAACTCCTAATAAGGTTTTATCTCAAAAATGTGTAGCATTTGATGAGAAAATTGTCGGTATTGATGATTTTGAGAGTCTAAAAAAAAGATTTCAAGATGCAAAAGTAATTGATTGCGGGAAAAATAGCTGTTTGCTTCCTGGATTTATAAATCTTCATACACATTTAGAGTTTAGTTCAAACAGAGCAACTCTAAAATATGGAGACTTCTTAGTTTGGCTAAATAGTGTAATTAAAAATAGAGAAGAGCTTATTAAAAGTTGTGATTTTAATTGTATAGATAAAGCAATAGCATCTATGCTAAAAAATGGTACAACAACTTTTGGAGCGATAAGTAGTTTTGGAGAGGATCTGAAAGCTTGCGTAGATGCTCCTCAAAGAGTAATCTATTTTAATGAGATAATTGGCTCAAATCCTGCAACTGCTGATATTGCATATAGTGACTTTTTAGATAGAGTTAGAAAATCTTTAAAATATAAAGATGATAGATTCATACCTGCTGTTGCAATCCACTCACCCTACTCTGTTCATAGAGTTTTAGCAAAAAAGGCTATAGATTTTGCAAAAGAAAATAGCCTCTTTATATCAACACACTTTATGGAAAGTCGTGCTGAAAGAGAGTGGATTGATAGCGCAAAAGGTGATTTTCAAAAGTTTTTTAAAGAGTTTTTAAATCAAACAATCCCTGCAAATAGAGCAAAAGATTTTATAAACCTTTTTAAAGATACAAAATCTTTGTTTGTTCATGCTGTTTGGGCAAATGATGAAGAGCTTGATATGATAAACAAAGAGGGTCACTCAATAGTTCATTGCCCTGTTTCAAATAGACTTTTAGGAAATGGGAGACTAAATATCAAAAAGATAAAAAATATTGGGATAAATCTCTCAATTGCTACTGATGGCCTTAGCTCAAACTATACATTAAATATGTATGAGGAGTTAAAAAATGCTCTATTTATGCACTATGATATAGATTTGATAGATCTCTCTTTTAATCTTTTAAGAGCTGCAACTATTAACCCTGCAAAAGCTATAAATTTAAATACAGGAGAGATTGAGATTGGAAAGTTTGCCGATTTGCAAGTAGTTAAATTACCAGATGATTTTAAAAATGAAGAAGAGATTGCTCTATCTATCATTTTACATACAAAAAAACCAAAATCTGTTTTTATAGGAGGAAAAGAGTATGTTTAAAAAGATTTTTAGTCCAATTACTGCAATTTTAGACTTTATTCAAAAATATTTTAAAGCTTTGATTTTTTTACTGATAGTTTTAGTTTTGATACTTAGCTCAACTCATCAAACACTGCAAAAACCAAATTTAGCTAAAATTGAGCTTAGCGGAACTATTTTAGATGCAAAAGAGATTTTAAAAAAGATTGACGAAGCAAGTAGACCTAATATCAAAGGAGTTTTGTTTGTAGTAAACTCTCCTGGAGGAGCGGTAGCACCATCAGTTGAGATATCTTTAGCTATAAAAAGATTGAGAGAAAAAAAACCAGTCGTTGCATATGCTGCTGGAACAATGGCAAGTGGAAGTTATTACTCTTCTATATGGGCAAATAAAATAGTAGCAAATCCTGGAAGTATTATTGGCTCAATTGGAGTAATTTTTGAAAGTGCAAACATAGAAGAGCTATCCAAAAAAATTGGTATAAAACCTCAAGTTGTAAAAGCTGGAAAATATAAAGAGGTTGGAACACCTTTTAGAAAATGGAATGAGGATGAAAAAAAAGAGATTAAAAAGGTTATTTATGATACATATGATATGTTTGTAAGAGATGTCGCAACTGCAAGAAAATTAAATATAAAAGATAAAGACAAATTTGCTAATGCTCATATCTTCACAGCAAGAGAGGCTAAAAAAGTTGGATTGATTGATGAAGTTGGAACAATCTATGATGCAAAAAAAGAGCTTATAAAATTAAGCAAAGTTAAAAATCCAATCTGGCAAAAAGAGGATAAGTTTGAAAAACTATTTGATAAGATAGGAGATAAAGCATCAAGTAAAATTGCATCAATGCTTACTTATGGGCTATTTTAGATTTTTAAAATAGTAACTTTTAATTTTCTAATAGAATACTCAAATTTTTATTTTCAATTTTTAGTCTTGTAAACTTCCTGATAACTTTTAATAAATTTGCAATCCAAGGTCCCCGAGTAGCGAAGCGTACCGAGGGGACCAATTAGTGAATTTAGATTTTGCAAAATGCTTTGTTCCCCTTCACATTATTCCCCTCGGTACGACTGCTTCGCAGTCTACTCGGGGAACTTAGTTAGAGAGAACTTATGTTCTAAGGTCCCTAAGTAGATAGCAAAGCTTGTTGTATCAAGGGAACCGGCTATCAAATTTTGAAAAATCAATTTTTATGAACTATTTTAAATTTTTTACAAATAGCACCTCTTTTTCTTTTTCATCTTTAAAATAGATTAAGATATTTTTATCTTTATCTATTTTAACTTGAAAATCAGTTATATTCATATCAATTGGAAAAACTCTTGCATTTTGCAAATCATTAAAACTCAAAACTGTTTTTAAAGGATGGATTGATTCAATTCTATAGAGCCTATTTTTTATATTGTAATATCCCACATATGGATGGGGGATATGAAATATTGAGTTGCTTGTTCTAAAAACAACTGCTTTTTCATCTATATCACTCTTTAAATCTGTAGCATTTAAAAAATCCTGATATAGTAGCTTGATAACTTTTTCTTTATACTCTGCTCTTTTATAAACCTCTTTTGTTTTAGAAAAAAATTTCTTACTAATATCTAAATTTTCATAAAGCAAAGTCATAGCCAAAGCAAATATCGCTATAGCTATAACCATCTCAATGAGAGTAAAAGCTCTTTTCAAGGCAAATCTATCCTATAGATTGAAATTGTTTTTCCATCAATATTTACTTGTTGTTTATAGATATTTAAAAGCGTAGCATTGTTTTCACTGCTATTTTCTTCATCCCCTATAGTTTTATACAGATCATAACTTAAAACTGCTTTTTTAGATTTTAAAAATCTTCTTAAATCATCTTTCAAATCAAAACTTTTTGCTAAATCATCAAGATAAATCTTTTTTTTATCATCATTTTTATCTGTATTTAAAAGAACAAGTGAGCTTATATGAGAGATTTGGAGTTTTTTTAAATTTTTATCTATCAAAAATCTACTCTCTTCATTGATATTTAAAAAGGCTGTTACAACTATGGCAATAATAGATACTGCTATTAATACTTCAATTAGTGTAAAACTCTTATTCATCTTTTAAGCCAATTCTAACTGCCTCATCAAGCGAAGTCTCTCCATTTATAAGCATCTTTTTAAGTCTATCTTGAAGAGTAATAAGTCCATGTTTTTTAGCATACTCTCTTAATATATGATCATTTGTGGTATCTTTTAAAATCTCTTTAAATCCCTCATCCATCACCAAAAGCTCTCCAATAGCCTTTCTTCCAAGATATCCTGTATAGTTACACTTTTTACAGCCTTTTGCTTTATATAGTCTTGTATTTGGCTCTATTTTATACTCATTTGCAAAATCTTCTGCTATGATATCCTCTTCTTTACAGTATGGACACAAAAGCCTAACCAACCTTTGAGATAAAACTCCAAGAATTGAAGATGAGATTAAAAATGGCTCTATATGCATATCAGAGAGTCTCGTAATAGTTGCAGTTGAATTGTTTGTATGAAGGGTTGAAAGAACTAAGTGTCCCGTCAGAGCTGCTCTAATAGCAATCTGAGCTGTCTCTTCATCTCTTATCTCTCCAACCATTACAATATCTGGGTCCTGCCTTAGGATTGATCTAAGAGCTGAAGCAAAGGTTAGTCCAACCTTTTCATTTACCTGAATTTGATTGATATTTTCTGCTTTATACTCTACTGGATCTTCAACTGTTATGATATTTTTATCTGGACTTGCTAACTCTTGTAAAAATGAGTGCAGAGTTGTTGATTTACCACTTCCTGTTGGACCTGTAACCAAAATCATTCCATGTGAGTGGTGCAAAAGCTTATAAAACTCTTTTGTTAAATCCTCATCAAATCCAAGCTCCCCTAAAGATGGTATATCTTCACTTTGCATCAAAATCCTCATAACAACTCTTTCACCATAATAGGTTGGAAGCACTGAAACCCTTACATCAAGAGTCTTTCCTGCAATCTTAACTTGAGTTCTTCCATCTTGAGGGACTCTCTTTTCTGAAATATCCAAATTTGAGATAACTTTTATACGACTAATGATAAGATTTACAACTCTTTTATCCAAATCTGCATTTTTAACCAAAACTCCATCAATCCTAAATCTAACCTCTCCTTTATACTCATGCGTCTCTATATGTATATCACTTGCTCTTTTTTTGATAGCTTGATAAAAGAGTCCATTTACAAATTTTATAATAGGAGCGGACTCTTCGGAGTTTAAAATATCTGTTGATGTTCTTAAAAACTCTGTTAAAGAGAACTCCTCTTCCTCTTCCTCTTTTGGCTCCTCTTTCATTAAAGCTAACTCTTTATCAGTTTTAATCTCTAAAAATCTATTATATAACCTCTCAAAAGAGTCCTCATCCAAAAAGAGTATCTCAAAATTTTGATTTAGCTTTGATAGGTATAAAAATGCATTTTGCATATACTTTTTTGAGATAGCTGCATAAACTTTACCATCTTTTTTAGTAAAAAGAAGATAGTTTTTTATAGCATATGAGATATCAATATTTTCTGGCTCATAAGCTTCAAGATTTGTATCGTGAATTAATTCTAAATCTATCATTCATCTATCCCATCTATTGGCATAAAGTTTGGCTTATCTCTTTTTTCCTCTTTTTCTTTTTTCTTTTTGATAGCTTTAAAAACAGCTTGGTTATAGATCTCTTGAAGTTTTGCAATATCAGATATAAATTTTTGTAATTTGCTCAAACTTGAACTTTTTTCAATGATATATGGAGTTAAAATAATAACAATATCTTTTTGCTCCAATCCATTGCTTCTATTTTTGAAAAGATTTCCAATTACTGGTATATCTCCTAAAAGAGGAAGAGATGTTACTTGATTGCTTGTTTTGTTTTCAAGAAGTCCTCCAATTACAATGCTCTCTCCATTTTTTACTATTACCTCAGTAGAAACTTCTTGTTTTGTTGTAGTAGGTTGAGTTGCTAAAGCTTCAGTATCAGTTTTATCAACATTTTCTAATATACTCTTTACTTGTAAAGTTACTTTATCATTGCTTGCAACTCTAGGTTTTACCTTTAGTGTTAAACCAACATCTTCTCTTTTATATGTTACTGATGTTCCATTTGCATTTGTAGTTTGACCTGTTAAAAATGATTTTGTTTTTCCAACATATATGGATGACTCTTTATTATTTATACATAAAATTGTAGGCTCAGAGATTGTTTTAGAAGCTCCATTTGATTGTAAAAATGAGATAGCTGCACCAATAGCAAGATTTGTTTTTAAACTTGATGTATCAATAACATTAGATAGCGAAACTCCTGAAGGAAGCTGGATAGCCGAAGCTCCAAAATTTCCTGCAAATGTAAAAAGAGTACTCCCAGAAGTAGCTCCTCCCCCCAGTCCATACTTCATCCCAATATCTTTTGCTTTACTCTCACTAATCTCAACAATTTTTGCTTGAACATACACTTGATACTTCTCTTTATCAAGCTCGTTTATAATAGTTTCAAGAGATTTTACAATATCGGGATGTCCTATAAGAATAAGTCCATTTATCTCCTCATTATAAGAAATTGATGGCTTCAAAGATATATCTTTATACTTTCTTTTTGCAACTATTTGTGTTAAGGTAGCATATACAGATTTTGCTTCACTATTTTTTAAAGTTACAATTTTAGTAATCTCAAGAGGTGTTTTTGGGGGTTTATCAAGTTTTTGAATCTCTTTTTTTAGTTTAGATACAGCACTTTTAGAGCCAATTAAAATGATTGATTTTAGTGATTTATCCATCATTAATTTTACTTTTTGATTAACTATCCTTTGATCTAAAATATCTCGAGCAATTTGACTAATCTCACTATATATAGTTTGCAATTTTGCATTTTTAACCTCAACTATCTCTACAACTTTTTCTACATTTTTTTCAAGCTCTCTTATAACCTTTTCAATCTTTAAGATATTGCTTGGATAATCTGTAATTAAAAGTGTATTATTATCTTTTATAGTAATAAGTCTTGCACCAAGACTCATTAAAGGTCTAATCTTGCTTGCTAAAACATTTACATCTATATTTTTTACAACTATCTGTTTTGTAATAGGAGTTTTAACATCTTTTACTGACTCATTTGGTTTTAAAAATTTTCTATTTTCTCTAGCGATACTACTAAGTCTTACAACTTTTAGATATGAGCCTCCATCAACTATTGTATAACCCTTTGTAGCCAAAATATCAAGCAAAATATCGTAAATCTTATCTTTATATATTGGAGAGTTTGATATAAATTTTACTTTTCCTCTAATAGTATATGGCATCAATACATTTTTATGATATATCTTTGATACAAGCTCTATAAGCTTTGAAATCTCAATGTTATCTAAATTGACATTTACTACCTCTTTTGCATAGATGCTTACACTCAAAAAGAGAGCTAAAAACAAAATCTTAATATATCTCATACTCTATATCCTTTTCTTCATTGTTTCTTAAAACCGTCAATTTTAGCGAAGTTAATTTTTTATTTTTTATCTTGTTATAGAAGTAAAATGCATCTCCATAACTTTTTAATGGCCTATCATTTGCTTTTATTATAATGTCACCCTTTTTTAAACCAATCGTATCAAAAATTGAGCCCTTTTTAATATCTTTTATCTTAAACCCTTTTATAACACCATTTTTTCTAATCTCATCAATTTTAATATTTTTAAAAATCTCTTTAAAATTTTTTGTATAGTACTCAACCTTATCTCTACTTATCTGTTTATAGGTAAAAGATGGTGATATATACTCTTTTTCATCCTCCACTTTGCCTTTACTACTCTTTTTTATACTCAAAACAAACTCTTTAGAATCTTTTTCAAATATAACCTTTTTTGGATAGATTTTAATAAGCTTGTAGCCTTTAAAACTATCATTTAATCCAACAATTTTTTCATCTTTTGGATTATTTTTTAATGCAACTATGATAAATCCCCCACTTTTACTCTCATAGATTCCTTTTAAAATCATATTATCAATAGGTATAGCATTTTGTTTAATCTCTTGTTTTATCTCTTTTTTGTTTTCTATCTTAAATACTTTTGAGAGTATGTATCTATGATATGAAGGGGAAAAATCTTCCATTTTAAAGGAGAAATCCATTTTTATTGGCAATAAAAAATAGAGTGGTTCGCTAAGCAGTTTTGCTATAACAATAATCCAAAAGATATTTTTAAATATTTTTAAAATCTTATTAGAATCTATATTCAAACCTATACCCACTCTTTTCCTTTTTCATTTGACTAAGTGTTTGATGATAACTATTAAATAGTTTTGATGGCTTTACTAAAATAGATAACTTTTTATGAAGGATATCAATAAACCCATCTGCCTCTCCAAAATCACCTTTTGCATATATATGAATATATAAAGGATTAAAAATCAAATAACTAACTTTTATAAAATCTACTCTTTTTGGCATCATTATAGAGACACTATCTTTTAACTCAATATTTTCTGCTCTTAAAGAGTTATAAAATAAAAATGTATATAACTTTAAACTCTTTAAAGAAGCGATATCTAACTTATCATAATTTACTTTCACATCTTTTGCTAAAGTTAAAAACCCCTTATCTTCTATACTATTTTGTGAAATATCTACAAAACTTTGTTTTACTCTATCTTCTAAATACAAAAAGAGTCTATCTTTTGGGATAAAAAATATTAAGCTCTCTAAAAATAGTAAAAAGTAAAAAATTATAGCTACAACTTTTTTCAATACTCTACCTTAAATTCAAGATTTAAACTACTGTTGCTATCTCTTTTAATCTTTAACTTTTTAATCTTTAATCTACTATTTAACAATCTATTTACAAAAGTATCACTAATACCTGCCTTTAAATCCTCTATTTTTACAAACTCTCCATCACTTTTTGAGATAGTTGAAACTTTTGCATCTTTTAAAAAACCGCTATTTAATAAACTCTTTAACTCTCTTTTTGAATAAGCTTTATTTTGCCAAATATCTTGTAGATTTTTTATAGATTTTGCCAATTTCAAATTCTCTTTATACTCCAAAATTGCACTTGAGATTCTCTCTTTTTGAATTGAATGCTCTTTTAATACCACTATAAACAAAACAGCCAAAATTGCTAAAATCAAAAATGGATTTATATCTCTCATATGTTAAACTCTACTTTTATGCTTTTATCATAAACCTCTATCTTTTTTATATCCAAATTTTGTGATAAAAAGTAGTTTTTAAAATATTCAATTCTATTTTGATTAGATAAAGCAATCTCAATATTTGCTTCTTTACCATCTATATCTATATTTTCTACTCTCTCATCACTTTTTAAAGATATTTTTGCAATCTTATACAAAAACTCTCTTAAATCTTTTTGATATTTTGCAATCTCATTTAGATTTGAATAGATTGCTCTATTTTGAAGCTTTGTTGGAGGAAGATTATATTTTTCAAAAACCTCCCCTGCTTTTGATTCTATATCTTGTGACTCTTTATGAAAATAGATTGACTCAAATATAAAAACAGTTATCAAAACTATTAAAGCTATAGCAATATTTTTAACACCACTTTCATCTACAATATGAGAGTATCTTTTTAGTGTGATTTTATGCTTTAGTGGTATATTTAAGTTTTCTACCCTTTTTGGATTTTTAACTATATTTGTAGGAACTCTTGTAACAATTCCATCTACTAAATCCAAAGCAAAACCATTTTCCAAATCAAGCGGCAAAAAATCTTTTAACTCATTTTGAGCAAAATATATTCCACTTATATTTGAAATACCAAATCTTTCTAATGCTTCAATAATTTTTTTATCTTCATATGCAAAAAGTAGATACTCCTTATCCTCTTTTATAGCAAAGTAGCTATATTTTCCACTAGGAATAATCTCTTCAAAGATTGATGGCATATATTTTTTTGCTTCAAAAGTAAATTTTATAGGAAGCTCTCTTTTTGTTACCCAATAAAATGATGGAGTTAAGATTATCTCATTTTTAT
>CAJXMB010000024.1 GCA_913056105.1 uncultured Nitratiruptor sp.
AATGCCTCGTCTACACAAAAGCTTTAAAAGCTATGAATGTATATAATTGTTAGAGATGCCCTTAAATTAATAAGAGAGTTTAACAAACTCACCACTTTTTATAACTTTGCCACTATCTAATACATAAACAAAGTCTGCCTCTTTTATTGTGCTTAGTCTATGAGCTATTATAATTGTTGTTCTATTTTTTAAAAAATCTTTTAATGAATCAAAAAGTCTCCTTTCAGTCTCTACATCAATAGCTGAAGTTGACTCATCAAAAATCACAACTTTTGGATTATGCAAAATCATCCTTGCAATTGCAACTCTTTGCCTTTGGCCACCTGAAAGCTTTACACCGCCTTTTCCGACAACACTATCCAATCCATCTTTTAACTCTCTTATAACATCTTCTAATTGCGCCATCTTAATAGCTTTATATAACTCCTCTTTACTAACCTTTTTTCCTAAAGTTATATTAAATTTAATGGTATCATTAAAAAGATATGGAGTTTGAAGCACCAAAGAGACATTCTCTCTTACAACATCCAATCCTATCTCTTTTATTGAGACACCATTATAGAGTATATCTCCACTACTTGGTGGATAAAATCCAACTAAAATCTTTGATAGAGTTGTCTTTCCACTTCCACTTGCTCCAACAATGGCAGTTTTTTTAGCTGCCTCAATCTTCATATTCAAATCTTTTAAAATCACTTTTGAATCATCATATCTAAAAAAAAGATCTTTTAACTCTATTTCAACAGGCTTATCCTCTTTAAAAGGATTTTTTAAATGTAAATAGTTTGGCTCTCTTTTTAATTCTAAAAGCTCATTTATCCTCTTTAATGCAATAGAGGCATTTTTATAGGCATATTGAATTCCTAAAATCTCCTGTATCGGACTCATCATAAACCAAAGATAGCTAAAGATAGCAAGCATCAAACCAATAGAAAGGTCTGAATATGCCACAGCTAAAATTCCAGCAGCCCTAAAAACTTCAAATCCTAAAACAAAAACTAAAAAACTAAGCCTACTTGCAGCATCGCTTTTAAAGCTAAAATCGATTGCTCTATCTTTAATCTCTCTTGCATTTTTGATAACTCTTTTAAAAAAATAGTCATCTTTATTTGCAGCTCTAATCTGCTCAAAAATCTCTAATGTCTCAATAAGCGCCTTTTGGAAAATCTCTATAGCCTTATTTTCTTCTCTTTTTAGTTTCGCTACATATCTTGAGAGCTTTGTAGCAAAAACTACAACCAATGGGTTTAAAAATAGTATAAAAAGAGCAAGTTGCCAATGAATAAGTAGTAAAACTATAGATACCCCGATTAAGGATAGAAGTGAAATCAAAAATCTACTAATTGATATACTTAAAAATGTATCAATTGTATTTATATCAGTAACGAGCCTTGATGCAACACTACCACTTCCTAAAAGCTCATATTCAGCCATAGAGACTTTTTTGAGATGGTTTAATATATCTTCTCTTATCTTATAGGTAATATTTTTTGAGATTGTCTCAAAAATTTTGTTTTGTAAAATATTTAATCCAACATACAAAGTTCTTAAAAATAGAACCACTCCTAAAACGATTAAAACATAGTATAAAGCGCTCCCTTTGCCAAGATATCTATCTATAATATTTACTACAAATCCTTTTTTATTTAAAAGCACCTCATCAACAAGAACAGGTATCAAAAGTGGAGTTGGAATACTAACAATTGTAGCAAGAAGGGCTAAAAATTGAGCAATAAAAAAACTTTTTTTATCTCTTTTTAAAAGATCAAATATCTTTTTCCAACTATACTTCATAGTTTATCAACTCATCAAGAGTTATATATGCACTTTTTGCTAAAGAGTTTAGATCATATCCACCTTCTAATAAAAATGCTGTTGGCCTATTTTTAGAAAATCTTAAAATCTTTCTAACAAGCTCTCTTAATCCATCAAAAGTGATTTGTGCAGTTGAAATAATCTCATCTTTCATTAGATCATATCCCGCACTTACAAGCAAGATATCAAAATCAAACCACTTTGGAAGATCATCATATAGTTTTAAAAGTGTTTCATCATCACAAAAATTTCCATATGGCCTATTTAGATTATACCCTCTACCTCTACCCTCTCCTATCTCATCCTCTTTTCCACTAAAATATGGATAGTTATCTCTTTCATGAGTACTAAAATAAAAGACACTATCATCTTCATAAAATATATCTTGAGTTCCATTTCCATGGTGAACATCAAAATCAATAATCATTACCTTTTTATAACCCAACTCTTGAGCATATCTTGTCATCAAAGCAATATTGTTAAATATACAAAATCCCTGTCCTGTTTTTCTATCTGCATGGTGCCCTGGAGGTCTTATATTTAAAAAGGCTCTATTGATTCTTTTTTCTTTAAAAGCTTTTAAAATTGAGAGTGTAGAACCTGTGGCATATCTTGCAACCTCATAACTTTTTGGACTCAAAAGTGTATCTTCATTTAAAATCATTCTATAGCCATTTTCATAAGCTCTCTCTACCCAATCAACATAATCTCTGTTATGTATCTTATACAGATCACTTTTGCTTGCTTTATAAATAGGAAGCCTTAACAGATCAAAATCTTTTAGTACATCATCAATAGCTAAAACTCTATTTTTGTTTTCAATATGGCCATCTGTATCATGAAGCAAAAAAATTTCATCATATATATAACCAACCATTTTTAGCCTCTTGCGTTATGGTAAATCTTTACAATAGCCTCACAAAACTTATCACTATCATTTACGCACTCACAAACTCTATAATCAAAACCCATTCTTTTAGCAATCTCTTTATACTCAATATGAAGCTCAAACTCTGTTTCACTATTATCTAAGATAAATGATATAGGATAGATTACTACTCTTTTGTTTTTTAGACTCTTTAACTTCTCTTCTAATGAGGGCTCAAGCCATTTTATGGGACCAAGTTTTGATTGATATGCTAAATGGATACTGTTAAACTCTAAACCATTTTGCCTTAAAAGCTCTTTTAAAATCTTTATATGCTCTTTTAGCTGAATTTGATATGGATCGCCTCTATCTATAATCTTTTGAGGCAAGGAGTGAGCCGAAAAGATTAAGTCAAACTCTTTTGAATCCTCATCTTTTAAAGCCTTTTTTATCTTTTCAATAACTGCTTCATTGTAGAGTCTATTGGTATAAAAGTTTGCAATATCAAAAAATCTTGCATGAAACCCATAACCTTTTGCTGTATTGTAAAAATCTTCTAAGGAAGATTTTGTAGTTGTAGTTGAGTAGTGAGGATACAAAGGAAACAAAAAAACCTCATCTGCCTTAATTTTTATTAGCTCCTTTATAACATCTTTTGAAAAAGGTGGAGTATATCTCATAGCACAAGTTATATATACATTTGGAAGGTAAGAGCTTAATTTTTTTATAAGATTTTTAGTATGAAAATTGAGTGGACTCTTTCCACCAAGAAGTTCATAATTTTTTTTAGCGACACTCTTTCTTGAATTTGTTATCAAAAAAGCTACAAATTTTCTAAGAAGCCTATTTTTAATAGTTAAAATATTTTCATCATTAAACATATTTTTTAAAAATAGCTCAACCTCATCTAAACTATTGGGTCCTCCCATATTCAATAAAACCAAAGCTTTCATCATAATCTCTTTATATATCTAAAAAAGTATCTATCAAGATTTAATCTATCATCTATCTTTTTGTTTTCTATTATATTATCAACTAACATTTTAGCCACATATGGACCAAAAACAAACCCTCTTCCGCCAAGTCCATTTATAACATAAACTCCTTTTACTCTTGAAATCTCTTTAGTTTTTTTATCCACTTTTGAGATATCAATCAACTCACCAATTATTGGAAAATGATCATTCACACTTGATCTAACCCCATAAAATCTATTTAAAATCTCAAAATCATTAATATTTGTCATCCTTTTTGCTTCATTTAGCAAAAACTCCTCCCTTTTGGGATAGTCTTGAGAGACATTTTCTACTCTCTCATGAGTAGCTCCAATAGCTACCTTTTCATCTATCTTTTTTGAGATAGATACCCTTTTGTGGATTGAATAAGGAAGATTTAGATTTGTTTTTACATCAAGCCTTATTCCAGCAACTTTTCCAATCTTAAAATAACTATTTTTAAAAAGCTTATCCCAAGCACCAGTTGCTAAAATAATATTTTTTGCTCTAAAACCTTCAATATTAAAAAGTTTCCCCTCTCTTTTAATCTCTTTTACACTTACGCCACACTTTACATCTATCCCATCTAACAATTTTTTACAAACTCTTTTAGCATCAACAACTCCACCACTTTCAAAGAAAAATCCACCATATCTTTTCGCATAATCACTTAATTCAATCTCATCAGAAGATAAAAATCTATAATCAACATCTAAAAATCTTTTATAATCTTCAATTTTTTTCGCATCATCTTCATCTTTTAAAAGCCTTAAAATCCCTGTTTGATAAAAGCAATCAGCAAAATTTCTCTTATAAAAATCTATGCTAAATTTAAAAGACTCATTTGTTACCTTTTGAAGAGGACCGCCTTTTCCAAGTCTTGGAGAGATAAAAGCACCAGCAGCACCACTTCCTCCACTTGCAATATTAAACTGCTCTAAAACTAAAACTTTTGCGCCTCTTTTATTTAAAAAGTACGCACTATTACTTCCGGCACTCCCTGCTCCAATAATAATAAAATCGTAAATCATTTATATACTTATCTCTTTTATATCAGCTATTTTTCTAAACTCTTTGTAGATAATAGCAACTAAATTTTTTCTATTTTCTCTTATTTTTTCATCTTTAGCATTTACTAAAACATTATCAAAAAATCTATCAATTGTTGGTTTTAATCCAAAAAGAGCATCAAGCTTTGATTCATAATTTTCAAACTCTTTATCTTTTACCTCGTTAAATCTATCAAGTAGCTCTTTTTCATATTTGCTCTCAAAGAGCTCCTCTTTTACATTTAAATCTTTAGAGATATCTATATCTTTTACAATATTTGCCACCCTTTTAAATGTACTAAATTCATCTTTAAAATCTTTGCTTTGAACTATACTATTTAAAGCTTTAATCTTTTTAGAAATCTCAACAATATCTCTCTCTCCACTCTCAATAACTGCTTTTATGATAGATGGATTTACATCAAAATATTGATAGATTCTCTCTATAAAAAACTCTTCTAAAACTTTTGTATCAAAATCTCTATACTCATCTTTTATCTCATCAAAAACTTTAGATATATCAAACTCTAAATTCTCATTTAAAACTATTTTGATTATCCCAATTGCTGCTCTTCTAAGTCCAAATGGGTCTTTTGAGCCTGTTGGAATTTTTCCTACGCTAAATAGAGCCATTAAAGTATCAATCTTTGTTGCCATAGAGATTAAAGAGCTAAAAAGTGTTGAAGGAAGCAGATTTCCTTTTGGTAGATACTGCTCTTTTATAGATAGGGCTACAAGCTCATCTTCTTGCTGTTTTAGGGCATAATAATATCCCATAACTCCTTGAAGCTCAGTAAACTCATAAACCATCTGAGTTAAAAGGTCTGCTTTTGATAGCATCACAGCTCTTTCAATCAAAGCTTTAATCTCTCCATCACTCAAATTTAGTTTCATAATCAACTTATCTTGATATTTCTTATAAAGAAAAGAAGCTATCTTTAACTCTCTTATCTCCTTATCAAAAAGTGTTCCTAATCCATCCATAAAGGTAACACTTTTTAATCCTTCAAAATCTAAACCATTTTTTAAATCATTTTCCCAAAAAAAGAGTGCATCACTAAGCCTAGCTTTTAATACTCTCTCATTTCCTTGTATAACAAGAGAGAAATCATCTGTTTTTGCATTTGATACTACAATAAATTGATTGTTTAGATATTCATCTTTAAAAACTGGAAAATATCTTTGATGCTCTTTCATACTTGTAATAATAACTTCAGGCGGCAACTCTAAAAACTTCTTATCAAACTCCCCTTTTAGAGGTGTTGGAAACTCTGTAATTGCTACAACTTCATCTAAAAGCTCTCTGTCTCTTTCAATCATAATATTTTCTTCTTCTTCAAGCTCTTTAAATCTATTTAGTATCCTCTCTCTTCTTTCATCTTGAAAAAGGATTACTCCACCATCTCTTAACTTTTCAAAATACTCTTTTGCATCTTTTATAAAAACTCTATCCAAAGAGAGTGCTCTATGAATATATGTAAAATTTGATGATTTTATTCCATAGATATCATACTCAAAAAACTCTTCATCCATATTTACAATAGCCCATCTAATAGGCCTAATAAATTCATACTCCAAGCTGCCCCATCTCATAGATTTTCCAAAATCTAAAGATTTCAACCAAGAGTTTATCATATCTCCTAAAAGCTCTTTTGATTTTTTTGGCTCTAAAACTCTTTTATAGTATAAAACTTCTCTATTTCCCTTTTTAATACTCTTTAACTCATCTACATCTACCCCACACTTTTTAGCAAAACCTATAGCTGCTTTTGTTGGATTGCCATCTTTAAAAGCAATCTCTAAAGGTGGCCCAAAAAGCTCCTCCTCTTTTGGAGGTTGAGTTAAAGGAAACTCCCTATGCCATAGAACAAGCCTTCTTGGAGTATAAAAAAATTCAAATTCACATAGCAAAGAGTTATCTTCTAAAATTTTCTCCCATTTCTTTTCAATATTTGGTAGCTCTTTTAAAAATGGGATTGCAGGAAGCTCTTCTACTCCTATCTCAATCAAAAGTGGTCTATTCATTACTATTTTCTCCTCTTTTATGGTGTCCTTTTTGAATATGATAACCTACAACTATCCAAATCATAAAAATAACAAACAAAGATGCCATAACTATATCTAAAATATCTTTCATTTTATTCCTTACATAGATAAAGATTTTGCCTTATAGCCTCATATAAAACTATTCCAACACTTACAGCCAAATTTAGACTTCTTCCATTTTTACACATAGGTATAGTTATAGCATTTTCCCAATTTTTTCGCATCAACTCCATTGGCAAACCCTTAGTTTCACTACCAAAGATTAAAAAGTCTTCATCTTTATATTCAACCTCAAAATATGGCCTTTTGCTCTTTGTAGTTGCAAAAAAGAATCTATCAAAATTAGAGTTTTCTTTTAAAAACTCATCCAAGCTATCCCAAACTACTAAATCTAACTTTTTCCAATAATCAAGCCCTGCTCTTTTTACAGATTTCTCATCTATATCAAATCCAAGTGGCTTTATTAGATGTAGCCTTGAGTTTGTATTCACACAGATTCTTCCGATATTTCCTGTATTTGGAGGAATTTGAGGATTTAGCAAAACTACATTGAACATTAAAAAATCACCGTTTTATTTGCATAAACAAAAATTCTATCTTCAATTGCAAGCCTTAAAGCTTTTGCTAAAACAATCTTTTCAACATCTCTTCCTGCTCTTTTCATATCTTCTACTGAGTAGGTATGGTCAATATTTATAACATCTTGAGCAATTATAGGTCCCTCATCTAAACTATTATTTACAAAATGTGCTGTTGCCCCTATAATTTTTACCCCTCTATCATATGCTTGTTTGTATGGATTTGCACCTTTAAATGCTGGTAAAAATGAGTGGTGGATATTTATGATTTTGTTCTCATACTTTTCAACAAAAGATGGAGTTAAAATTCTCATATACTTTGCAAGAACTATATAATCAATATCTTCAAACATCTCTAAAAGCTCTAAAATCTTCTCTTCATGCTCACTTCTTTGAAGATTTTTAGCTGGAACATGAAAATAGTTAAGGCCAAATTTTTCTGTAAGTGGTTTTAAAAAATCGTAGTTTGAAATTACTGCAACTATATCAACATCCAACTCTCCATCATAGTGTCTCATTAAAATATCACCCAAAACATGAGACTCTTTAGTAGCCATTAGAACTATCTTTTTTCTCTTTGGCTCAATAATTTTTATATTTGCTTTTTCTAAACTCTCTTTTAATCTCTTTTTTAAATCCTTTTTATCAATCTTACCACTAATCTCACTTCTCATAAAAAATTTATTATTCTCTTTATCAACAAACTCTCTATTTTTTTCTATATTTAAACCATTTTCATAAAAGATTTTAGATATTTTATATACAAGCCCTTTTTCATCTTTGCAATCAATTAAAACTCTATAGTTTTTCACTCTATTCCTTTATAATTTTTTCTAATTATCTCCAATCTTCTCTTTTTTATCTCAATTCCTAACTCTTTACCAAAAAATCCCTCTTTTAGAATATCTTTTGGCTTTACTCCTCCATCAAACTTTTTATCCCAAATATCAAACTTTTTTGCTCTTTTTTTAACATCTCTTTTATAGTTTCCAAGCCAAAGCTTTAGGGGATAAGTAAGCGAAAGAGCTACTAAAAATCTATCACTTCTATTTTTTGGCAAGAGTTTTTGTTTTTTAAACATTTTATAATACTCATTAGGAGCTTTTAAAATGTCTAAAAAATATAAAATTTTTTTATGGATATTCTTTCTAACTATATATAAAAAGTAAAACTTATAAATATCTTTTTCAAAATTTTTTCTATTTCTTGCAAGCTCTAAAGCACTTTTTAAAAAAAATCTTCTACTACCTTTTAGATTGAAAATTTTTTCAAATACTTTTAAGTTCAAAAGATAGTATAGCCCAAAATGAAGAAATTTTGCCTTAAACATCTTCTCAAATTCCCAAAAAACTCTCTGGCTGCTTAAATCATCTAAAGAGATTTTTTGCATAATTTTGGCTGAATTTTTTTCTATTTTATATCCAAATCTTGCACTAAATTGTATTGCTCTTAAAACTCTTAAGCTATCCTCTTTAAACTTTTCTTCATCAATTATAGATATTTTTTTGTTTTTGATATCATCAACTCCACCGAAAAAGTCTAAAAGATTTGAGTTAAAGATATTTAACATCAAAGCATTCATCTTAAAATCTCTTCTTCTTGCTGCCTCTTTCTCATCTTTTGCAATTTTTACTCTAAATGCTCTATGTCCAACTCCAACTTTTGATTCAACTCTTGGAAGTGAGATATCAATATTTTCTCTGTATTTATATACAAAAAAGCTCTTTCCAACCCCCTTTGCTCCAAGCTTCTTCATCAAATTTTCAAAAGTTTTTTCATTTACTCCAAAAACTTCCAAATCAATATCAACAATCTTTATATCTTCATTAAAAAATCTCTTTCTTAAGATATCTCTAACAGCACCACCAACTAAATATACTCTATTTGAATAGTTTTTAAAAAAACTCTTTAAAAACTCTATCTCTTTTTGTAAAGATTTGGGCAACTCCTTATTAAAATCAACAATTTTACTCTTTTGATACATATTGAGCTATTAGTGAACCCATCTCATAGGTTGTAACTATCTCTTTTGCATCAAAACTACTTATATCTTTTGTTCTATATCCATCTTTTAAAACTTTTTTTATAGCATTTTCTATGCAATTGGCTGCTTTTTCCTCTTTTAATTGATATCTTAACATCATAGCTGCACTTGCAATTGTTGCTATAGGATTTGCTATTCCTTGACCTGCAATATCTGGTGCACTTCCATGAATTGGCTCATATAGACCATATCTATCGCCAATAGAGGCACTCGGTAAAAGCCCGATAGAGCCACTTAACATACTTGCTTCATCACTTAAAATATCTCCAAAAATATTTGAAGTTAAAATAACATCAAACTGCTTTGGATCTCTAATAATTTGCATTGCTGCATTATCTACATACATATGCTCTAATGTTACATCTGAATAATCTTTCGCAACCTCTTCAACAACCTCTCTCCAAAGCTGACTAACCTCTAAAACATTGGCTTTATCTACTGAAGTAACTTTCCCTCTTCTCTGTTTAGCTATCTCAAAAGCTTTTTTTGCAATCCTTTTTATCTCATCTCTTGAATAAACCATTGTATTATAAGCTCTATCTTCTTCTAAAGCTCTTGGTTCTCCAAAATAGATTCCACCAATTAGCTCTCTTACAACTAAAAGATCGACACCTTTTATAACATTAGGCTTCAATGTGCTTGCATTTATAAGCTCATCATATACAGTTACTGGTCTTAGATTTGCATAAACTCCAAGAGCTTTTCTAAGTTTTAGTAATCCAGTTTCTGGTCTTTTATCTCTTGGAAGAGTGTCCCATTTCTCTCCTCCAATTGCTCCAAAAAGGACTGCATCTGTATTTTTTACACCTTCAAGAGTCTCTTCAGGAGCTGGATCGCCATATACATCATATGCCTCTCCTCCCAAAAGATACTCTTTATATGAAAGAGAAAATCCATGTTTTGTACTAACACTATCTAAAACTTTTATAGTTTCATCTACAATCTCAGGACCTATACCATCACCTTTAATGATAGCAATTTTATATTTTTTCATCTATTAGCCTTTTTGATTAGTTGAGTTTTTGCATAGTTCATAAGTCCTCCACAAGATAGAAGCTCTTGCATAAATTCAGGTATTGGACTAAATCTATACTCGACCTTTTTATTGATATCTTGAATAATACCTTTGTTCATATCTATAGATATTAAATCTCCTTCGTTTATCTTATCGCTATCTTTTAATTCAAAAATAGGAAGACCCATATTAAAAGCATTTCTATAAAAAATCCTTGCAAAACTTTTTGCAACAACAGCTGCAACTCCCGCGGCCTTTAGAGCAATAGGGGCATGCTCTCTACTACTGCCACATCCAAAATTTTCTCCTGCAACTATTATATCACCAGGATTAAACTTTTTTGGAAACTTGGGATCTAAATCCTCCATTATATGTTTTGCAAGCTCATGAGGATCTGATGTAGTTAGATATCTTGCTGCTATAATAATATCAGTATCTATATTATCACCAAATTTCCAAACTCTACCTGTGATTACATTCATACTAAATCCTTAAATTGAAAAATTTTAGTGATTTTACCAAAATTGAGATAAAAATAAAATTCATCAAGTTTTATTTAATTTTATTAATTAAATTTTAAGTTATTTTTAGTATAATCAGGCGAAATTAGAAAACTATCTACCCACAAGGAGTAACTACATATGGCTTCTAAGAAAGAGAATATAACAGCAAAATTAGAAAAACTTTTCAAAGAGCATAAAAATTCAAATTTAACATATGAAAAGATTGTTGAACTGTTTGAAAGACAGCCTACTAAAGCTCAAACAAAAAAAATTCAAAAGTTAGCAAAAGATTACAATGTAAAACTTATAACATCAGCCGAAGCTGCTAAACTTTTAAATATTAAAGATAGAGAGAAGGAGAATAAAGAGAGTTTAAAAAATAAAGAAATTGATGAAGAGTTTGACCTTATGAAAGAGAAAGAGCTCTTTGAGTGGAGTAGAAGCGATAGCCCTGTCAGAATGTATTTAAGGGAGATGGGGCAAGTTCCCCTTCTGACAAAAGAGGAAGAGATAGAGCTATCTAAAAGAATAGAGATGGGTGAAGATATTATTTTGGATGCAATATGCTCTATCCCATTTTTAATTGATTATATTTTAGACTATCAAAAACCTTTGCTAAATAGAGAAAGAAGAGTAAAAGAGCTTTTTAAAAGTTTTGAAGAAGATAGTGAAGAAAGTGAAGAAGAGATAAATAAAGAGGATAGAAAAAGAAAAAAAAGAACACTAAGAGAAAAAAGAATTATTCAAGCTTTTAAAGAGTTAGAAAAAGCAAAAAAAGATTGGCTTAAAGTAAAAAACAAAGAATTGCCTGAAAATGCAAGTAAAGAAGAGAAGCTTCACTATCAATTAGTTTTAACTTATAAAAAGAGAATTTTAAAAGAGAAATTAATGGAACTTGGCCCAACAAGCAAGTTAATAAGCGAACTTGTTAAAGCTATGGAGACAGCACTTAATAGTGATAAAGGCTTTGAAAAAGAGTTAAAAAAACTTGAATATAAACTTCCTCTTTTTAATGAACAGTTAAGAGAAAATCATAGAAAAATTTTAGAAAATATTACACATATGAGCAAAGAAGAGATTGCGGCAGCTGTTCCAGAAGCTACAATGGTTAGCACATACGTAGATATTAAAAAACTCTTTAAAACAAAAGAGGCAAGTCAAAAAGGTTTTAATACCGACCCAAAAGAGCTTCAAGAGATACTTGAGGAGATAAAAAGAGGTAAAAAGATTAGCGAAAAGGCTAAAACTAAAATGGCAAGAGCAAATCTTAGACTTGTTGTCTCTATTGCTAAAAGATATACCAATAGAGGTTTGCCATTTTTAGACCTTATTCAAGAGGGAAATATTGGTTTAATGAAAGCTATTGATAAATTTGAGTATAAAAAAGGGTATAAGTTTTCAACATATGCAACATGGTGGATAAGACAAGCTATCTCTAGGGCTATTGCAGACCAAGCAAGAACTATAAGAATACCTATACATATGATTGAAAGCATTAATAGAATAAATAAGATAATAAGAAAACATCTTCAAGAGACAGGTAAAGAGCCAGATATTGAAACAATTGCAAAAGAGATGAATTTAAGTGTTGATAAAGTTAAAAATATCATAAAAATAACAAAAGAGCCAATAAGCCTCGAAGCTCCTATTGGAAGTGATGAAGATGGTAGATTTGGAGATTTTATAGAAGATAAAAAAACAGAAAATCCAGTTGAATCAGTCTTAAAAGAGGATTTGAAATATCAAATAGAAGAGGTTTTAGACCAATTAAATGAGAGAGAAAAAGCAGTTATTAGAATGAGATTTGGCTTGTTGCCAGATGAGAGTGATAGAACTCTTGAAGAGATAGGAAAAGCCCTAAATGTTACAAGAGAGAGAGTAAGACAGATTGAATCTAGTGCAATTAAAAAACTAAAACATCCAAAGGTTGGTAAAAAGCTTAAAAACTATATGGAAGAGTAAAATTTTGACAGATTTGTGTGAAAGCTTTTTAGAAAATGATTATAACCCTTTTATACTTTTTAATAAAGATGGAAAAGTTAAATTTTTAAACAAAGAAGCCCAATACCTATTGGGCTATGTCTCTTCTAATGAGATATACCAATTAGCTCTATCTTATGCAAATATTAGTTATGGATTTAAAACAACTTTTATTGAGTTAGAATATGAACAATTTAATTTTTTTGCTATAAGTGTAGGATATAAAAATGATGAAGAGATTGGAATAAAACTATATAGATATCCTCAGATAAAATTTGATCACATAACAGAAAAAGAGGCTGATTTTATAAATATTTATAAAATATTAGATCTATGCCTAAGTGCCTTTTCTACAAAATATAGTGTTGATTTTATAAAGGATATTGACCCAACTCTTCCTAATATTAGATTAGATATACAAAAATTTATAAAGCTATTAAATAAATCTTTAGAGGTTTTTAAAGATTCGAACAGGATTAAAATCAGACTCCATATAAAAATAGGAGAAAATGTAAAGATTAAAAATAGAAAATTTTCAATTTTTAGTATCGATTTAATAGGCAATAAAAAAGAGATTAAAGATTTTGAAAATCTTAAAATTTTAGCAAAATCACTAAACTCCTATATTGAAACAAAGAAAAACTTAATCTCTATAAATATTCCTATGATTACCTCTTAAGGGTAAAAACAATAGCTGAAAATGGAACTATAGATAATCCTATAAAAAAATATAGTGGAGAAAAGATCTTTTTATCCATCAAAAAAAGAATTGAAACTATTAAAAATATATATCCAAAAACTCTATATATTGAAAAAAATGCACTACTTGTTAGTAAGAAATTTTCTATGCCTTTTTTAAATCCTTTAACTCTTTTTTTCTCCTCATCAAAAAGCTCTTTTGCATCAATCTCATCTAAATTTTGACTATATAGATCATATGGGTCATCTATCTTATCTATTAAATCTAAATTATCGCTATTTTTATACTCTTTTGCTTTTTTTAATACCATCTTTTTATACCCTAAAAATGAGCCAGTTGTTATCAAGATAGATGCAATAAAAGCTATTTGAGTATTAAGTAGATATAAATAATCTTTGTTTAATAAAAAATAGATTATTAAAACTAAATCTAAAAAAATTAGTATGAAAAAAAAATTTCTCATTCTTCAAACTTTAAAATATCATCATCTTTACTATTTTGATAGTTTTTATATCTTGGATTTTTTGCCAACTCATCAAGCTCTCTTTTTTGCTTTTTGTAGGCTTTATAGATATTTAAAATTGCTCCCCCTACTCCCCAAAAAACTCCAAGCCACAAAAGCCAACTATATCCAAAAAGTCTTTTTAAACCCACTCCTATAGCAACTCCAAGTAAAATTGCTACAACTATAGAGATACCAAGCGATAAAGACTCAGCCCCTTCTATAATCTTTCTATATTTTGGTTTTTTACCCATTTAAACCCTTAAAAACCTCTTTAGCTTTTTTTAAAGTCTCATCAATCAAATCATCATCAATTTTTGTAGAGATAAAGCCAGTCTCAAACTGACTACAAGCAAAATAGACTCCCCTTTTTAACATCTCTTGATGAAATTTTGCAAATAGTTTGGTATCTGAATTTTTAGCATCATCAAAGTTCTTTACCTCTTTTTCATTGAAGAAAAATCCAAACATACTACCTCTAACATCTACTTGTAAAGCTATATTTGCTTCATTTGCAATCTCTTTTAATCCATTGGTTAATCTTTTTGCTCTCTTTTCTAAAGTTTTATATATAGATGGATTTTCTTTTAATCTCTTTATAGTACTTAAACCTGCTGCCATAGCAACTGGATTTCCACTTAGAGTTCCTGCTTGATATACTGGACCTTCTGGAGATAGCATATCCATAATATCATCTCTTCCTCCAAATGCTCCAACTGGCATTCCACCACCTATAACTTTTCCTAAAGTTACTAAATCTGGTTTTACATCGATTAAGCCTTGTGCACCTTTTAGACTTGCTCTAAATCCACTCATAACTTCATCAAATATCAAAAGAGCTCCATTTTTATCACAAAGCTCTCTTAAATCTTGCAAAAATTTTTCATTGGCTGGAACTAAACCCATATTTCCCGCAATTGGCTCAACTATCACACAAGCTATATCTTTGCTATCTTCAAAACACTTTTTAACACTATCAATATTATTATATTTTGCAAGGAGAGTATGTTTTGTTAAATCTTTTGGAACTCCTGGAGAGCTTGGATTGCCAAAAGTTGCTGCTCCACTTCCTGCTTGAACCAAAAGTGAGTCACTATGTCCGTGATAACATCCCTCAAATTTAATAATATCATCTTTTTTAGTATAGCCTCTTGCAAGTCTTATAGCACTCATAACCGCTTCTGTGCCACTATTGACAAATCTTATCTTATCAATTGAGTCAAAAAGCTCTACTATCTCTTTTGCAAGCTCAGTTTCTAAAGTTGTTGGAGCTCCAAAACTAACCCCTTTTCTTGCTGCCTCAAAAATATCTTTTAAAGTCTCTTCATCTGCATGTCCAAAAATAAGAGGTCCCCAACTTTGAACATAATCTATATATCTATTTCCATCTATATCTATTAAAAATGCACCCTCTCCTTTTTCGATAAAAACAGGAGTACCTCCAACACTTTTAAAAGCTCTAACAGGAGAGTCTACTCCACCAGCAATATACTTTTTAGCCTCTTTAAAAGCATTTTTACTTTTTTCAAACATCCTTATCCTTTGAAGTTTTTTAACATTTTATAACAATATTGATTAATAGCTATTAAAAGATTATAATCTCAAAATGATTTTAAAATATAGATACCTAATTTCCTTTATTTTTACACTATTTTTATATATCTTACTTCTCTTTTTGGCTCTGCATTTTTATCAAAAAAAAGATTTTCAAAAATTTAGTCAGAAAGAGACCCACTCATTTAAAATGAATCTAAAAAATTTTGTTTTGCCTCGAAAAAGTATTACACCAAAAGTTGTTAAAAAAACTAAAAAAAATATTAAAAAAGAAAAGATTGTAAAAAAGAAAAAAGTTATTAAAAGATTAAAAAAACATAAAAAGATTATAAAACATAAAAAAATAATCAAAAAAATAGTAAAAAAGATAAAGAAAAAAAGGATTAAAAAAGTAGTATCAAAAGAGCAAAATATCACAAAAAAATTGGTTTTAGATAAAAAAAGAGAACAACAAAAAGCTATTAAAAAAGTAGCAACACAAAAAAAGCAACAAGAGCAAAAATCATTAATCTCATTTCTAAAAAAGCCACAACTACCATCACTGCAAAAGATTAGCAAAACGATGGATAATAAAGAGATAGAAAAGCTTTACAAAGGTGAGTTTGATTCTTTTACCAAAGGTCAAAAAGAGTTTATCAAAAAAAATCTATCACTTATTGGAAAGATTACTCAAAAGTATTTAACCAATAGAGGATATCCATATTTTGCAGCAAAAACTGGACAAGAGGGAGTAAATATTGTTCAGTTTTATCTTTATCCAAATGGAGATATAAAAGATTTAAAGATTATAAAAAGCTCTGGATATGAGACATTGGATCAAAATAGTATCGATACTATTTTAGAAGCTTATAAAGATTACCCAAGGCCAAAAGAGAAGACAAAGATAAGAGTTTTTGTAAGATATGATATCATAGGGCACCTCTAATAATTATATACATTCATAGCTTTTAAAGCTTTTGTGTAGACG
>CAJXMB010000025.1 GCA_913056105.1 uncultured Nitratiruptor sp.
AAACCATACCACCATTGATTTTAATATGTTATATCTGTACTCCATACCTGGTTAGCTCTTGTTATCTCAACACCCTTGAGTTTATAAGAGTATTTAGGATGTGCAGTATTTGCAATAGATGTATTTATAGGTCTAACTGCCAAGACTGCTTTCAATCCCATTGCTTTACGGTATCTTGATACACTATTTAAACTCACAGCATATCCATCTTCAAGAAGTTGCTGGTGCACTTTCTTCTCTCCATATATTGGTATCTTGTTAAAGATTTCTTGTATATGCTGTTTAATCTCTTCTTTTTGTTTATTTACTATAGGATCATAGTAAAAATGACTCCTACTGATCCCTAGTAACTCTGTTTGCTTTGATAGTGATATATTGTTAGCTTGAACTTCTACCATCTCTTGTTTATTAGATAAGTCCAAGCTCTTTAGCTTTCCCACTGCCCAATCTCGCTCTACTGTGATTTTTCCTACTACTTTCGCGTATTTATCTATTTTTGATTGAAGTTCTACTACTTGTTCTTTGTACTCTTTTACTGCTTTACTGGGTTCCATTGCAAGTTCTGCATTTGATAGAAATATCTCTTTCCAGTTTGATAGGTTTTTTGGAATGATACTGTTTTGGCTTGCTATTTCATTTAAAGTTTTATCGCCTTTCAGCATTTCTAATACAAGTTTAGTTTTAAACTCTGCACTATATGTTGTTCTTTTTCTACTCATTTTTTACCCTTCGTTTTTATTGTTTAATTTTAACATTTCTTAATTAAACTTTTCAAATTGTTGTTTGTTTTTCTGGGGGGTATTATATAGTTTATCAATTCTATTTATTCTTTTTTTGCAGGGGTGTGCTTTTTCAGAGAATGCTCATCCTGTTGTAAAAAAAACATTATTACAAAAATCGCAAAGTAATATGATTTGTAAAAATCTTCAACGACCTGAATTTATAAGTTTTAAGCAGTTAGCTTTTGCCGTAGGGAAAAAAGAGCATTTACATATAGGTAATATCAATGATTTTTATTTCTATGATAAAAAATTTAAATCAAAATGGTTTTCTTCTATTCCAGAAGTTAAATTAAACCTTGAATCTAAACATAATGCTGTTATTAATGTTTTAAATTATCCTATGAAAAATAGAGCAATTAATATTTTAGCTTTAAATAAATCAGAAAACAATTGGTTTACAAACGCTAAAAACCAAAGCATGAGTATAGAAGCAGGAAAATACACAGTTAAAGCAATGTATAAAAATATTAAAGATTTGGTAGATATAAAAATTAATCAAGATTTTTATAATGTACCTATTTTAATAAAGAAAAAGCTTAATAACACATCTGTTTTGAATATCATAAATATTATGACTCTTGCGATTTCAAAGCAGTATAATTATAGTTTTGATTTTGAAGACAATAAACTTATGGTATATAATTTAACATCTAGTTTAGATGTCAAAAATAAATTCATTAAACCTTTTGTTAGTATGTTGAAGCAAAAAAATATTTTTTATAGCAAAAATGGTAATGCTTTTTTAATTAAAGATAGTTTTTATAAATATTGGTTCGCTAAAAAATATTTAAAATCTCTTAATTTATCTGAAGATCGTTTTTCTTTTTGTGTTAATTTAAATCATCATGATTTATATGGTACTTTTACAAGTAACGACAAAATTGTTTTAAGAGACATTGGAAAGATTGAGCTGATTAATTATGGACAAGTAAAAAATGGCAAATTAAAATATAAGTTAAAAATAGAAGAAAATGGAAGAAAAAGCCCAGATGAATATATTATTTATGGGAATAAAGATACTTTTAGCACGCAATTGAGTAATAATGCTGTATTAAAAATTAAGCTTTATTAAAGGATTGTGGTACCAAAAAGGGTCCATATAGCTTAGATAATACTTAGGAAAAGAAAGGGTGTTATATTAAAGTTGCAAGCTTTATTAAATGTCTGTGGTCCCAAAGAGGGTCCATATAGTTTAAATAGTAATGCAGAAGAGAGTTGATAAAATAAAAAAGAGGACAAAATGGCAAAAAATGATGAATTTCAAAATGAGTGTCAAGAGTATCAAGAAAAAACTGATAAATTAAAACAAAAATTAAAAAAAGTTGATGAAAAAATTTTAAAAGATTCATCAAAAATTGCTAATGGCATATTTAATGAGTCAGTTGTTAGCACTGGTGTTTTTAGATTTAAAAATAGATTTAAAGAGTTTGAAAAAGAGATAAGAAATATTACAGATAAAGGTAAAGAGAATTTAACTTATGCAAAAGAGTTGTTAGATTCTATAAATTTTGTAAAAAAGACACAAGATGAAAATAGTAAGCTAATAGAAAATGGATCAAAAACATTAGATACAGCCTTGGGACACATTAAAGAATCTGTATCTTCAATGGATGATGTTGCTAAAGTTACTGAGATGCTAACAAAGAGAATAAGTGGAATTGATCGCGTTTTAAATGTCATACTTGAGATAACCGAACAAACAAATCTTTTAGCACTAAATGCAGCTATTGAAGCAGCGCGCGCAGGAGAGGTAGGAAGAGGTTTTGCAGTTGTTGCTGATGAGGTTAGGAAATTGGCTGAAAAGACATCAAAAAGTGCAAATGAAATAAGAGAACTAACAGTTGCGGTAGTAGATGAGATGAACAATGCAACCAAAGTTGTCACTAAAACAAAAACTATAGTTGAGGATAGCCATGAAAATTCAATAGATGTACAGAAGATATTTACAGAAATAAAAGATAACAACAACGATGTAACAGGTTTGATAGATAAACAGGTAGAAGCGACCATACACCAAGAAAATAATACAAAATCTTTAAATACCTTTATTGATAGATTAAACACTGAATTAAAACAGACTACTGCACTTGCAGATGATATTGAAAAAGAGATTAATAGTGCCATAAATTTAACAGCGGAAGGTTTCGATAGCTTAACAAAAAATATAGATTCTCCTTTAGTAAAAATTTTAGATGCCATAAGAGATCACTCTCTGTTTCTTACCAACTTAACTAAGATTTTAAATGAAACATCAAATAAACAACTTAGTGATTTTACAACTTGTAGATTTGGGAAGTGGTACTACTCAACTGCATACCAAGATTTAAGAGAGTATGGAGATGAGGTTATCTCTATTTTAAAAGATATTGAACCTCTACACAAAGATGTACACAATCTTTCAGCTACAGCTATAAGATTGAAAAAAGAGGGAAAAAGCAATGAGGTCTTTGAGACTGTAAACAGACTTGAAACAGTTTGCAATCAACTAATTTTAAATTTAATGAAGATTTATACTATTATCGATTCCAAAATAAGCTAAAAACATAAAGGCATAAAGAATGTATAGAAGAGATGTATACAACAAAAGAGGGGTTGAGCCTAAAAATATAGAATCAAGATTTGACATAGATGAACTTTTTTTTAGTATTACCGATTTAAAGGGGAAAATATTAGCCAGCAATAATGTGTTTATTAGAGTAGCAAAATTTTCCAAAGATGAACTTATAGGCAAACCTCACAATATAATCCGTCATCCTGATATGCCAAGAGCAGTTTTTAAAGCTCTGTGGGATACAATACAACAAAATAAACCATTTGTAGGATATGTAAAAAATATGGCAAAAGATGGGAGTTACTATTGGGTATTAGCTTGTGTTTATCCTATACTTGATGAAGAAGGAAATATTAAAAAATATCTCTCAATAAGAATAAAACCATCATCAGATATTTTTAAAACTATACCCAATTTTTATCAAGATGTTTTAAAATATGAGTATAAAGAGGGGATGGATAAGGCTTTAAACTATATGATAGAAAAGATTAAAAATCTTGGTTTCAAAGATTATGAGGAGTTTAGTAAAAGAGTATTTTTAGAAGAGATAGTTTCAAGAGAAAAGAGTTTAAAAGGAAAATCTATAAACTGCCCAAACTATAGTATTTCAAAGACTGAAGATAAAGAACTACTCAATACACTCTGTTCTCAACTAACATCTTTTTTAAGAATTGAAAAATACTATCAAAACATTTTTGATAGATTAAAAACATTTTTAGAAATAAACAGAAATTTAAATGAAAAATCAAATGAGATACTAAAATTAGCAGGTGAAATTAGACTCTTATCTTTGAATGCTTCAATTGAAAGCTATAGAATAAAGGTAGAAGGATTCTCTTTTTCAACTCTATCTCAAGAGATGAGAAAAAATGCTGAATATTCTGAGCATAATGTCAAAAGTCTATCAAACATTATAGACATAGCAGATAAAGCTATAAATGATACAAACTTCAATACCCTATCTTCTAAACTTCAAATAGATTCAATTACATACTTTTTAAATGAAACAGTAAAAAAGCTTTTGCACTTATCAATATCTAAAGATGAACAAGTAGAGATTTTACAAAATATTAAAGATCTCTTTTGGCTCTTAGAATTTTTCTCTTCAAAATTGATTAAAAATATAAATGAAACTAAAAAAATATTAAGAAAAATATATTACAATATCAATGAACTGGATAATTTGATTGAGAGATTAAATTTTATTCATATTAATGGATTAATAGAATCAGCACACTCTAAAAATGAAGGGGGAAACTTTACTATCATATTTTCTCAAATGCTCTCACTTGTAGAGAGTGCCAAAAGAGATATTGAAAATATTAATCAAAATATAAATACCTTATTAGAAGGTAGTGAAAATGCAGATAATCTATTAACTATTATACAACAAAATATTAACAAACTTGAAAAAAAATTTCATTTTCTAATTAAGTAAAAGATGGTCTAATTTTTTAAAAGCTTGCTTTAAAAATTTTTCTCTATACTCTATACAATCTTTTTTTAAAGCTCTTTTAAAACTAATCTTTTTTATCTCCTCTTTTGAAGCCCCCTCTTTTATGGCTCTTCTAAGTTCATTGTCAATATTATCCTCTTCATTTGATAACTCCCAAAGAGTTTCACCAAATCCTCTTGAGTATTTTATAGCATCACTATCAGCTAAAACCACATAATTTCTATCTTTTTCATCTATATAGTTTATAACTCCTTTGGTATCAAAAAATCCATACTTATCGCCTAAGAAAAGATCAAATTGAGATTCAAGTTCTCTATTTTCATTCCATCTATTTAGAACAAAGAGTATCTTTAAATCTGGATTTTGTTTTTTTACTCTATGGTAGATATCCAATGCACTTGCAGCATCAACCTCTCCATCCATCAATGGAATTACAACTAAATCTAAAGCATGAACCATTCCGCTATCAAAAAGTGCTTCAAGGATATATATAGTTGTCTTATTTGCTCCAACATCCATACATATACTATTTTCTAAAAGAAGTATATCTCTTAACTGCTCTCTTAAATCAACTCCTAAAACATTAACTTTTTCTAACCAAACAAGAGAGCATTTATCAAATGTAGTTGCATCTTCATTCTCATCATCAAATTCAAAATATGAAATTGGACTCCTGTTTTTTTGATAGAGATATGGAGCAATTAGCTGCATACTAACAGTACTTTTTCCGACACCACCTTTGGTATTTAAAACGGCAACTTTATATTTTTTCATAGAAATATTATATTTAAAAAATACTAAATCAAATATAAAAGAGGCAGAGCCTCTTCTAATGGTTGCAGCCGCAGCTGTCTCCTTGATTAGAAGAGGTTGAACATGCGCTAACTCCTATAGTTGGCTGAATCTCTTCGTTGCTTACTCCACCCTCTTCATTTACTTTATCTATAAATCTCAAAAGATTGCTTGCAGCTTTATGAAATCTTTTAGCAGTTTCACTATCTGGATGGTAGTAAACTACTGGTCTTCCTGTGTCTCCGCCTTCTCTAACTGAAGGCTCTATAGGAATCTCTCCAAGAACATCAACTCCATACTCTAAAGCAACCTCTTTAGCTGTCCCTTTTCCAAAAATATCGCTCTCAGTACCACATTTTGGACATATAAAACCACTCATATTTTCTATAATTCCAGCGACTGGAATATGAAGTTTTTTAAACATATCTAAACTTCTTTTACTATCATCTAAACTAACCATTTGAGGAGTAGTTACAGTAACTCCAGCAGTCACAGGCACACTTTGAGCAAGAGTAAGTTGAGCATCACCAGTTCCTGGAGGCATATCAATAAACAAAATATCCAAATCGCTCCATAAAATATCTCTTAAAAACTGCTCAACTGCTTTCATTATCATAGCCCCTCTCCAAATAAGAGATTGGCCCTCTTCCATCAATACCCCCATACTCATAACTTCTATACCAAAAGCATCTATAGGTTTAACTTTGTTTCCAACAACTTCAGGTCTTGCCCCTTCTATGCCCATCATTCTTGGAATATTTGGACCATATATATCTGCATCCAAGATTCCAACTCTTTTTCCTTGCATTGCAGTTGCAATTGCTAAATTAACTGTTGTGGTTGATTTTCCAACACCACCTTTTCCACTACTTACCATTACAAAATTTTTAATTTGCGGAGCAATATTTTTTCCTCTACTTGAAGTCTCCCTTGGCATTTTTGGCTGCTTTATAGCTACACTAACCTCTTTTGCTCCTTTTAACTCAAGCTTTTTTGTAATCTCATCTCTTAATTGTTTAGCGACCTCAGGCGCACTTGAAGTAATATCAAGCTCTACAAAAACTCTATCTTTATCAATATCGATTGATTTTACAAAGCCAAAAGTTACTATATCTTTTGTAAATCCTGGATATGTAACTGTGCTTAGCACCTCTTTTACTAAATTTTCATTTAACATTAAAACTCCTTTTTCTTAATTTGTATAAATTTTATCATACTTCATGCTCTTCTATGATAGATTGAGTTATCTTATAACTACAAAATTTTGGACCACACATAGAGCAAAACTCAGCCTCTTTAAAAACATCTTGTGGCAGTGTCTCATCGTGATACTCTCTTGCTCTATCAGGATCAAGAGCAAGTTCAAATTGCTTATTCCAATCAAAGTTATATCTTGCATCACTCATAGCATCATCAACATCTCTTGCCCCTTTTCTTCCTCTTGCGATATCAGCTGCGTGAGCTGCTATTTTATAAGCAATTATCCCCTCTCTTACATCTTTTGCATTTGGAAGGCCTAAATGCTCTTTTGGAGTTACATAACAAAGCATACTTGCTCCATACCAACCAGCCATAGCTGCTCCTATTGCACTTGAGATATGATCATACCCTGCTGCAATATCTGTAACTAAAGGTCCTAAAACATAAAATGGAGCTTCATGACAATAGTCTCTTTCTATTTTTATATTTCTTTCTATTTGATTCATAGGAACATGACCAGGTCCTTCAATCATAACTTGAACATCTTTATCCCACGCTCTTAAAGTTAGCTCTCCTAAAACTTTTAACTCGCTAAGTTGCGCTTCATCGCTTGCATCATACAGACATCCCGGTCTTAAGCTATCCCCAAGAGACAAAGATACATCAAATTTTTTACAAATATCTAAAATATCATCAAAAGCCTCATAAAAAGGGTTTTCTCTATGGTAGTGCATCATCCAAGATGCCATTAGACTCCCACCTCTACTAACAATTCCCATCTTTCTTTTTGCAACAAGTGGCATAAATCTTAGTAAAAATCCAGCATGTATCGTAAAGTAACTAACTCCCTGTTGTGCTTGACGCTCAATAACTTCAAGCATCTTATCAATTGTTAAATCCTCTATTTTATTGTTACAATCATGCAATATTTGATAGATTGGAACAGTTCCTATTGGAACATTTGAGTGTTTAATAACCTCCTCTCTTATGGCATCCAAATCTCCACCAGTTGATAGATCCATTATAGTATCGGCTCCATATTTTTGGCAAACTTTTGTCTTTTCAACCTCTCCTTCTATATCGCTTGCCAAAGCTGATGAGCCAATATTTGCATTTATCTTACACTTTGCAGCCATACCTATTGCCATAGGTTTTTGATGAATATGGTTTATATTTGCAGGGATTATCATCCTCCCTCTTGCAACCTCTTTTCTAATAAACTCAGCATCCAATCCCTCAACAGAGGCAACATATCTCATCTCTTCAGTAATAACTCCTTGTTTTGCATAATACATCTGTGTTCTTACACTATCTTTTTCTCTCTTTTTAATCCACTCTCTTCTCATAATTCATCCTTTGACATTTTTTCAACTATTTATCTTACATAAAAAAGCTAAAAAAAAGCTTTGATGATGTATAATTTTGTAACATTTTAAGAAAAAAGGATAATTTTTGTCTGATATAAGCCTTGTGTTACTTGGTGCAGGAGAGTCCAGCAGATTTAAACTTAATGTAAAAAAGCAGTGGATAAGAGTTGGAGATAAGCCACTTTGGCTATATGTTGCAAAAAGATTTGAAGATAGTTTTAATTTTAAAAAAATAGTTATAACCTCAACAAAGGATGAATTACCTTTAATGAAAAAATTTGCTGATTTTGAAATTATAGAAGGTGGAAAAACAAGACAAGAATCCCTGCTTAATGCTCTAAAAAAAATTGATAGCAAATATGTTTTAGTAAGCGATATCGCAAGAGCTTGTATAAAAAAAGATTTTATTAAAAAGATTATCTCTTTTGCAAATGGGGCTGATTCAATTGTTCCATATCTAAATGTAAGTGATACAGTTGTGTATCAAAATGAAACAATCAATAGAGATGAAGTAAAGTTAATTCAAACTCCACAACTATCTAAAACATCCATGCTTAAAAAAGCTCTTTTGCAAGATAGAATATTTACAGATGATAGTAGTGCCATAAAAGAAATAGGTGGAGAGGTAAAATATATTTTAGGAGACAGAGAACATCACAAATTAACCTATATAGAAGATTTAAACTATTTAAACTGTCTAAAAGCTCCATCAAATAAGATTTTAAGTGGAATTGGGATTGATATTCATCCATTTGTTAAAAACAAGCCTATGTATTTAGGTGGAGTCAAAATAGAAGAAGATTTTGGATTTAAGGCTCACTCTGATGGGGATGTGGCAATTCACTCAATCATAGATGCACTTCTTGGTGCAGCAAATTTTGGAGATATTGGAGAAATCTTTCCAGATAGTGATGAAAAATATAAAGATGTGGATTCTAAAGTTTTATTGAAATATGTAAAAAATCTTCTTCAAAAATGTGGCTATGAGATAATCAATATAGATGTTTCAATTATAGCTCAAATACCAAAAATATCTCCATTTAAAGATAGTATGCAAAAAACTCTATCAAAAATTTTAGAAATAGAAAAGTATAAAATCAATATAAAAGCAACAACAGCTGAGAAATTAGGATTTATAGGAAGAAAAGAGGGAGTTATGGTTTTAAGCACAGCAAATTTAAAATATTTTGATTGGCAAAAAATGAGGAAAGCATGAGAGTTTTAATAGTTGAAAATGAGATATATTTAGCTCAAAGTATAGCTTCAAGGCTTGCAGAGATTGGATATAGTTGCGAAGTTGCAGCTAGCATTAAAGATGCTTTAAAAGATGAAATATTTGATATAGTTTTGCTTTCAACAAATATAAATGGTCAAGATTTTCATCCTGTAATAGATCACTACAAAGAGTCTATTATTATTTTACTTGCTTCATATATAAGCGACGATACAGTCTCTAAACCTATTAAAAATGGAGCAAATGATTACATACTAAAACCTTTTATCATGGAAGATCTTATTAGAAAAATTGAGCATTTTACAAATCATGATCTACTTAAAAGAGAGAATGAGATGTTTAAAAGATATATCTCTTTTGCACTAAAAGATATTGATTTAGAGATTGACACAAAAATAAATTTGCCACTTCTAATAAAAACAAATTATCAAAAAATAGCTGACTCTTTTGCTTTTAGGTTTTATGAAAAACTAAAAAAACCTTTTAAATTTTACTCTTTAAATGAAAAAAAATCTCTAAATCTAATTAAAAAAGAGAGAAATAAACAACTACTCTACATCACTGATTTTCAACTATTAAAAAAGAGCGAAAGAAAAGAGTTTTTAGAAATCATTAAAGATAAAAGCGCTATTATCTCAACAACTGATACAATAAATAGTGATATACCTATCAAATCAATAGAGATAAAAAGCAACAATAAAATCTTTGATAGAGGAGATATTTTAACGATAGAGGATTATATAAAATATATAATTATAAATTATCAAAATAGTTTTCCAGATATAACCTTAGCAAAAAAACTTGGAATTTCAAGAAAAAGCTTATGGGAAAAGAGGAAAAAGTATGAAATATTCAAGAAAAAATAGAGCTTTATATATCGATAAAGAGGCTTTAGCTACACTTGCTATGGCTCAAGAGGGGATACTTAATCCTGTTACAAAACTAATGAACGAAAAAGAGGCAAAAGAGGTCGATAAGACAAAAATATATAAAAACAAAACCTTTCCCTACTCATTTGTTTTAGCTCCCTCAGGCAGAAGAAACGAAGAGGTTTTAAAGAGTGCAAAAAGTGGTGAAATTTTAGATTTGGTAGTAGATGGAGTTAAAAGAGGAGAGATAAAAACTGATAATGTATTTAAAATAGATCCAAAAAAAAGGGTTAAAAATATATATGCGACTGAGGATTTAACGCATCCAGGAGTTATAAGTACTCTAAAAAGGCTTGGAAATTATGCTATATGTGGAGATTTTTGGGTAGATTTTGAAGATGTGAAAAAGACAAAAGAGGCAATTTTAAAAAGAAAAAGAGATTTAAAAGCAAAAAGTGTTACTGCTTTAATGATGAGTGCAAAACCTCTACATAGAGTACATGAGAGGCTTATAAGACTTAGTTTAGAAAATAGTGACTTGATTGTGATATTTTTACTAAAACCATATCTAAATGATAAATTCTCATACAGCCTAAGATATAAAACTGTTGAATATTTTGTAAAAAACTATCTGCCAAAAAATAGAGTCTTAATAGTTCCTTTAGAAAATACATATATCTTTGCAGGATTTAATGAAGTTATACTTGATGCTATTGTTGCTCAAAATTTTGGGTGTAACAAGCTCATTATTGGGAAAAACCACGCAGGAGTTGGCTTATATTATGATAAAAATAGTATAAAGAGTGTATTTGATACTTTAAAAGGGGTAAATATAGATATTGAGACTGTAAGTAAATTTGTATATTGCAATGAGTGTAAAACCTTAGTTAGCACAAATACATGCCCACATGGAAGCCATCACCATATATCTTATGATAGTGACTCTATTTTAGAGCTATTAGAGCTTGGGATTTTGCCTCCAGCAGTTTTAGTTAGAAAAGAGATAAGTGCTATCATTTTGAGCCATCTTTTTCCAAATAGATTTAAAAATCTTGAAAAGCTATATTACAATTTTGTTCCATTTTCTGGAATTATGGAAAAACACATTGAAAAAGATTTCTATATTGAGCTTATGAAGCTATACCAAACAACATCTCTGACTTAAGGACACCTCTATGAGAAAATGCTTTTTAACTGGATGCTACACAGGGCTTCTTCCAAAAGCTCCTGGAACTTGGGGCTCACTATTTGGAGCTATATTAGCCTTTTTTTTGCTTAAAATACTACCTCAATCTACACTATTTTTACTCTCAATTTTGATAACTATTGTAGCTATTAAAGAGATAAACATATATGAAAAAGAGACAAAAACACATGATGATAAAAAGATTGTCATAGATGAGATTGCTGGCATTTGGCTTGCTATAAGTTTGCTTCCTAAAACAACACTGATTTGGATAGTTATAACACTTTTCTTTTTTAGAATTTTTGATATTTATAAACCCTCATATATAGGAAAAATTGATAAAAATATAAAAGGTGGATTGGGTGTTATGGGTGATGATTTGCTTGCTGGAGTAGTTGCAGGACTATTAAGCGGACTTTGCTATTTGTTTTTTTTTGATATAATAAAAGTATGAAAGCTTTAATAACAGTACTAATTTTTACCATAACTGCAATTTTTGCAAAAGAGCCTATAGAGCCAATTCCAAAAAGCATAAAGTATAATAAACAAAAAGCTCAGCTTGGTAAAGTTCTATTTTTTGATCCAAATCTATCAGCTGACAGAAAGGTTTCGTGTGCAAGTTGCCATAGTCCTGAACATGGAGGTGCAGATCCAAGACCTGTCTCAATGGGAGTACATGGCAAAAAGGGAAACGTAAATGCACCAACAGTCTATAATAGCTATTTTAATTTTAGACAGTTTTGGAATGGAAGAGCAAAAGATCTAAAAGAGCAAGCAAAGGGGCCACTTCATAATCCAGTTGAGATGAATATGAACAGAGAAAAAATTGAAAAATATTTAAAAAACAATGAGTATTATAAAGAGATGTTTAAAAGAATCTATCATAAAGAGCCAAATTATGAAGATACACTTGATGCAATTGTAGAGTTTGAAAAAGCTTTAATAACACCAAACTCAAAATTTGATAGATACTTAAGAGGTGAAACTAAACTATCCCCATTAGAGAAAAAAGGGTATAAACTTTTTAAAACATTAGGTTGTATAACTTGTCACAATGGCATAAATATAGGTGGAAATAGCTTTCAAAAGATGGGGGTAGTTTTTCCATATAAAAGAGAAAAAAATACTCCAGATAGATTTGCAATTACTCACAAAAAAGAGGATGAGCTTGTTTTTAAAGTTCCAACTTTAAGAAATATTGCTTTAACTGCTCCATATTTTCATGATGGAAGTGCAAAAACTCTAAAAGATGCTATAAAGATGATGGCTTATCACAATCTTGGATTTAAGCTTAGCAAAGATGAAATAGAGGCTTTAGTAGCATTTTTAAAAACACTGACTGGAGAAAAACCAAAAATTTTAAGATAGATAGATGAAAAATATAATTATTAGACTAATAGTTGTTTTGCTTTTTGCTTTTGTTGGCGCAGGATTGGTTATGTATAAAGATTACTACACTAATCGCATAACAAAAAATAATAATATATATATCGGTTTTTTAAATCTTCATACACAAATTGCCAAATTAGAAAATGAGATTTTTAAAGCTGACTATTTTTTATACATAAATAATGACAATATCATAAATATTATAAAAAATATTGATAATTTAATAGATAAAATTAAAAGTGATAATCACTTTAACTCAAAAATTCATAAAAGTGCTTATAAAAATTTTTTACTTTTTGAAAAATCTTTTAAAAGCTACAAAGAAAATCTATATGATTTTTTAAAGTATAACGGAATTGTTAAAAATAGTGTAACTTACATCCCTACTCTTACTTTAAAATCATTTTCTATGTTTGATGCTAAAAAAGATATTAAACTAATCACTTTTTTAAACAAAATTGAATCAGAAATGCTTATAGCAAGAAATGCTAAAGATTATAGTTTTATGCCTGATTTGAAAGAGTATCTAAAAGAGTTACAAAAAATATCAAAAAATAAAGAAAAAGATAAAAAAGAGTTATTGACTATTTTTGAAAAACATTTAGAAATTTTTATAAACTATTTTCCAAAATCAATAAAATTAGTTGAAAAACTATCAGATAACTCTCTTGAAAGGATACTTGATGCAACCATGGTTAAATTTAAAAATAGTACAATAAAAGAGTTAAATGAGTTAAAATTTTATGATTGGCTATTTACAACTCTTTATATTCTTTCTATTTTAATAATAATATTTTTCATTTTCTTCACTGAAAAAAGAAAAAGAGAGTTAAAAAAACTAAATAGATCTCTTCAAGAGATGTTAGTAACAGACTCTTTAACAAAATTAAAAAATAGATTTAGTTTTAGCCAAGACAAGCAAAGCTTTAAAGAACCTGTGCTTATATTGATAAATATAGATGGATTTAAAAATATAAATGAGTTTTATGGAAATAGTTTTGGCGATAAAGTTTTAATAGAGTTTTCAAAAAAAGTTCAATTAGCAGCTTTTCAAATTTTAAATACAAAAAAATCTTATATATACAGATTTGGTTCAGACAATTTTGGAATTTTATTTGAAAAAGACTCTTTAGATTTAGCTAAAACAGCAAAAAGATTTTTGGAAAAATTAGATAATATAAAAATTGCTATTGATGGTATTGAAGTTGATATATTTACATCTTTAGGAATTAGCTCATCTAAAGAAAAACTTTTTGAAACTGCTGAGATGGCACTAAAAAGAGCTAAGCAAAATTCAAGAAAAAAGTTTTATTTATATTCTAAAGAGATTGATAAAACTAAAGAGATTGAAAAAAACTTAAATCAATTAAAAGAGTTAAAGTTTGCTATAAGAGAGAATAAAATAGTACCTTATTTTCAACCTATAATTGATCTAAAAACTAAAAAAACTGTAAAATATGAAGCTTTAGCAAGAATAGTAAAAGATGATAACACCATTGTATACCCAAAAGATTTTTTGCCTGCAGCAAAATCCTCAAAACTAATTGGAGATATTACTAAAATTGTACTACAAAAAACGATAAAAAAAATAGTAGAAACTAAAAATCACTTTAGTGTAAATATTACTTATGAAGATATTGAAAATGAAGAGGATAGAAAAGAGATTTTAAAAATTATAAGTAAAAATCGAGACGCATCACAATATTTAACAATTGAAATTTTAGAAGATGAACAAATAGCCAATTATGCTTTATATGATAACTTTATAAATGAGGTAAAACTATATGGATGCCATGTCGCCATAGATGATTTTGGAAGTGGATACTCAAATTTTGATAGAGTGCTAAAACTAAAAATTGATACAATAAAGATAGATGGAAGTTTAATAAAAAATATAGACAAAGACAAAAAAAGTCTTTTAGTTGTTTCTACTATTGTAGATTTTGCAAAAAAGGCAAATATTGAAATAGTTGCAGAGTTTGTTCACTCTAAAGAGGTATTAGAAACTGTAAAAAATATTGGCATTGATCAAGGCCAAGGATATTTCCTGGGAAAACCAACTCCAATAATTTAGTATTCATGATTTAAAGCAATCTATAGTGATTCCCGGGTAGTAAATCAAAGCAACAATAAGGTCACCAAGTAGACAACGAAGTTGTTGTACCGAGGTGAGCAAATTCTGAATTGTAAAGCAAAACTTAATCTCTCCAACCATTCCCCTCGATACGGTAGCTTCGCTACCTACTCGGAGAACTTAAGTCAAAGCAATCAATCTAATCTCCCCGATTCGCAGCATAGCTGCTTACTTGGGAACCGATAAGGAATCGGCACCTCTAATATTTTCCAATTAGAGTTTAAATGAGAAAGTTGAGCCTTTGTTAAAAGTAGAGTCAATTTGTAGTTTTGAATTATGAAGTTCTAAAATATAAGATACCAAATATAATCCAAGTCCCATAGAGTTATCCCAGCTATTCTTTCTTGCTCTATAAAATTTTTTTGTTATCTTTTTTATATCTTCTTCTTTTATACCTATTCCTCTATCTATAACCTTGATTTCGCCATCTTTTTGGATAACTTTTACCTCCATTTCAGAATATTTAAGTGCATTATCTATTAAATTCACTAAAACCATCTCTATCATAATCTTATCTGCAAAAACCTCATATGAATTGCATTTAACTAAAATCTCTCTATTTTTATACTTATCTTTCATAAGTTTTACAACATCTTCTATAACTTCACATATATTAAATCTACTCTTTTTTGGTTTTAAATCATTATTTTCAAATTTTATAGCAATTGAGAGTCTATCAATCATATTTGATATCTTTTGACTTGCATTGTAAATCTTTTGGATAAATTTATCTCTTAATTTTTCATCCAAATCTTTCTCATCTAAAAGAGTTTGAGCATAACCATCTATAATAGCAATAGGATTTTTAAACTCATGACTTATAGCTGAAATCAACTCACTTCTTTGTCTACTTATCTGTTTTATCTTCTTTGTATACTCTTTTGTCTTTTCATCTTTGTTTTTTAACTTCTTTGCCAATTTTTTTAATTCCAAATCGATCTTTTCAAGCTCCTCTATAAAATCTACCTCAGTTAGCTTCTCATACTCTTTTTTATAAATATTTTTGATATTCTCTTTTATCTTTTTGCTCTTCTCTTTTATATTTTTTGAAATAATATAAGATATATAAAAAGCTAAAAGGAGAGTAAAGATATAACCGATGATTAGTTTAATAAAAATAGAGGAGTTAATATCTTTATAAAGTATAAAATAGAATATTAAAAAAGTAGATGAGAGTATTAAAAATGTATATAAAAAAAGTATATTTTTGATTTTCATACCAACTTATAGCCAATTCCTCTAACTGACTTAATATAGCCTTTCTCTTTTTTTGGATCAATCTTTTCTTTTAGTCTCTTAACAGCTACATTTACAGTCTTTTCTTGATGAATTTCACTCTTTTCCCACACATTTTCAAGCAAAAAATCTCTACTTAAGACTACATTTTTATTTTTTATAAATGTACATAAAAGATTAAATTCAAGCTTTGTTAAATCTACAAATT
>CAJXMB010000026.1 GCA_913056105.1 uncultured Nitratiruptor sp.
TAGCAAATCTTACCATAACTTTGCCTTCTATGATATGTATATAATTGTTAGAGGTACCCTTAATGATAAATTCAATATAAGGTCCTCGAGAGGTTACTTAGTAATTTCCGAATAACGTAACATATTGAAGGATGATTTCCGAATGGTTCTCAAGCGGTCTCCAAGTAGACAATGAAATTATCATACCGAGGAAAACAAAGCACAATAAAAAATAAATTCATCAATATAAGCTCGCCGAGTAGACAGCGAAGCTGTCGTACCGAAGCGACAAATTTCGCACAATTCCTGTACTATCCCCTTGGTACGGTAAGCCTACGCTTACATACTCAGGGAACTTATTTTTTATTATTCAACTTAGTACGAGACTATTTATATTCTTTATCTTGCATACTCTATGGCTCTATTTTCTCTTATTACATTAACTTTAACTTCGCCTGGATATTGAACAGAGTTTTCTATCTCTTTTGCAATCTCTTTAGATAGTAAAACTGCCTCATCATCATTTATTAACTCAGCATTTACAATAACTCTAATTTCTCTTCCAGCATTTATCGCATAAGCTTTTTTAACACCTCTTTTTGATAAAGCAATCTCTTCAATTGCTTGAACTCTTTTTAAGAAAGCTTCTAAAACCTCTCTTCTTGCTCCAGGTCTAGCTGCACTTAAAGTATCTGCAGCACATACAGCAGCAGCTTCAACTGTTTTTGGCTCTTCATGTCCATGGTGAGCATAAATAGCATTTATAACAACATCTGGCTCTTTATATCTTTTACAAATCTCTGCTCCCAAATCAACATGGCTTCCAGCATACTCATGAGTTAAAGCTTTTCCAATATCATGCAAAAGACCAGCTCTTTTTGCTAAAGTCTCATCACCACCCAACTCTGCAGCCATGATACCTGCAAGATATGCAACTTCTAAAGAGTGTCCTAAGGCATTTTGTCCATAACTTGCTCTAAATTTGAGCCTTCCTATAAGTTTTACAAGCTCTGGATGGATTTGACCTATGCCTAAATCCATTACAATATTTTCACCCTCTTCTAATAGCTGTTCATCAAACTCATTTTTTACTTTCTCATACACCTCTTCTATTCTTGCTGGCTGAATCCTTCCATCTTCTACCAAAAGCTCGATTACTCTTGTTGCAATTGCTCTTCTATAGAGATTAAATGAGCTTAAAACTATAGCATTTGGAGTATCATCAATAATTATATCAACCCCAAGTAGCATCTCAAGAGTTTTTATATTTCTTCCCTCTTTTCCTATTATCCTTCCTTTTATATCATCACTTGGAAGATTTACTACATTTATAAGTCTCTCGGCTGCAAACTCTCCTGCATATCTTGTTGTAGCTTGAGCAATTATATAGTTTGCCCTTCTTTTTGCCTCTTTTTTTGCTTCCTCTTCATATTTTCTAACTATATGGGCAATATCTGCGCGAGCCTCCTCTTCAGTCTGTTTTAAGATCAACTCTCTTGCCTCTTCCATAGTCAATCCAGCATGGTCTTCTAAAATTTTTATCGCCTCATTGAGCTTCTTTTCATACTCTCTTTTTAAAGACTCGGCCTCTTTTTTTAATGCTTCAACTTCCTCATTTTTAGTTTTAATCTCCTGTTTTTCTAAAGTTATATGTTTTAGCTCATCTTTAAACATCTGCTTTAGAGACTCTTCTTTCTCCTTTACCTCTTTAAAACTATCTTCATACTCTTTTTGAAGTTTTGAAGTTTTATCTTCATACTCTTTTTGAAGTGCGAGCTCTTGCTCTTTTATCTGAAGTTTTGCATTTTGTAAAATAATCTCTGCTTCATGCTCAATCGCTTTTGCTTTAGCTTTTGCCTGCTCTTCATAAATATCAAATCTATTTTTTTCTATCTTTTTTGCTATAAAATATCCTGCAGCGCCGCTTATGATTGCTGCAGAGCTTCCTACTAACAACTCTACCCACATTTTCATCCCCTCTTATTAATATTTCATTCGGGGTAATATATATATCTCCTAAAACATCATAACTATCACAAATTTTTGATGTAGTAAAACATTTTTCAATCTCTACAAAAATTACAATAGGTCTGTATGATAACTTTCCAAAAAACCTATCATACATACCTTTTCCAAATCCAATGCGTCTAAAGCTCCCATCTACCCCGATGACAGGAACTATCGCTAAATCTATATGAGAAAGTTTAAAAAAAGAGTTAGGTGGCTCTTTTATGCCAAATTTTTTAATCTTTATAGGCAACCTATATTTTACTATTTTAAAGCTTTTACCTTCCATAAAAGGAAGATATACCTTTTTTTTAAATCTTTTAAGAACTACTTCAATATCTGCCTCAAACTTTAATGGCATATATAAAAGCATAGAGTTTGGATTTAAAATCTTTATAATGTCTATTAAAACTCTATTTATCTTCTTATCTCTATCTCTTTTTTGAGATGGCTTTATAGCTTTTAATCTTTTTTGACAAAATTGCCTCATCTCTTTTTTATTTCTAAATTGTTTCATTTAAAGCCTTTAAATGGTATAATAATGATATTTTATCAAAAGGATCTATATGAAAAAAATAGCAGTAGTTTTAAGTATGGCAATCTTATTGATTAGTGGTTGCTCTAAAGAGAAACATAAAGAAAACCAACCAAAAAAAGAGAGTATTGAAAAAAATCAGCAAGTAACTATTCCAAAATTTTCCTTAAACAGTCTTGATGGAAAAAAGATTGAGTTTAAATTTCAAAAAAATAGACTAATTTCAAATAGCAATAAGATTATAATTTTAGATTTCTTTACTACTTGGTGTCCATCATGTAAAGCAGAGATTCCATACTTAGTAGATCTTCAAAAAAGATATAAAGATAAAATTATGATCATTGGAGTTTTACTTGATAGATATAAAGATTCACAAAAGATAAAAGATTTTATTGAAAAATTTCATATTAACTATTTTGTATCTATCTCAAATGATAATTACGATTTAGCAAGGACAATTTACTCTTTTGTTCAGGCACCAAGCGATATGCCAATACCAATGATGGTAATGTTTAAAGATTCAAAATATATAATTCACTATATAGGTGCAACTCCAGAAGAGATGATAGAGAGTGATATAAAAAAGGTGATAGGAGAGTAGATGTTTGGTTTATTAAAAAAAGGCTTAAAAAAGACATTAGATAATCTAAAAGTAGAAAAGAAGAAAAAATATGCAACTAAAGAAGAGATAGAAGATATCTTAATAGAAGCTGATGTTGAGTATGATATTGTAGAAAAGATAGTTAACTCTTTGCCTCCAAAAGTTAATAGAACTATACTTAAAAATGATTTGCTTTATCTCTTTACCCCTGTTTCAAAACAAAAGATAACAGCAAAGCCATTTGTTGAGTTGATTGTTGGAGTAAATGGAGCTGGAAAAACTACAACTATTGCTAAACTTGCATATAGATATAAAAAAGAGCAAAAAAGTGTCATACTTGGTGCAGGAGATACATTTAGAGCAGCAGCTATTGAGCAGTTAAAAAGATGGGCTGATAGATTAGAGGTGCCTATAGTCTATACAAAACAGGGACACGACCCTTCAGCAGTAGCTTTTGATACTATTAAATCGGCTGAGGCAAAAGGGATTGATATAGCTTTAATTGATACAGCTGGAAGACTTCATACTCAAACAAACTTAGCCCAAGAGCTTAAAAAGATAGTTAGAATTTGCTCAAAAGCTAAAGATAGCGCACCTCATAGAAAAATTTTGATTTTAGATGGAACTCAAGGAAACTCTGCTATAAATCAAGCAAAAGCTTTCAATGAGATGATTGGAGTTGATGGAATAATAGTTACAAAACTCGATGGAACAGCAAAAGGTGGAGCAATTATAAGCATAAGCCATGAATTAAAACTTCCAATATTATATGTTGGTGTTGGAGAGGGAATGGAAGATTTGATCCCTTTTAATCCAAATGAGTATGTAGATACACTTTTAGATGCGATATTTGAGGAAGATAAGTGAATTTAGAACTACTTTTTTATATAGGTGTTTTTACAATCATTTTCATAGATGTTTGGTTAGTAGCTATATATTTTAGAGAGTATAATGAAATATCTTTAAAAGAGCATAAATGGATAATCTTAACCTATATTTTACTTCTTATTTTAGCTCTATTTGCTTGGAGATACTTTTTTGATTACTTCTTTTCTGAAAAGATTATGGATATTTTACAAACACATAACAATCAAATAGAGGATATGCTGTAGTATGGCAAAAAGAAAAAAGATTTTTGAGTGTCAAGCTTGCGGGTATAAAAGCTCAAAATGGATGGGAAAATGCACAAACTGTGGAGCTTGGGACTCATTTATAGAATTAAGTGATGAAGAGATAGAACTATCAAAAAAGATGGGAGATTTAAAAAGTTTTCAAAAGGCCCTGCCTATAACTAAAATCTCTGAAGAGTTAGTTGAGAGATTTTCCACTGAAGATGAAGAGTTGGATTTAGTTTTAGGTGGTGGAATAGTTCCTGGAAGCCTTGTATTGGTAGGAGGAAGTCCAGGAGTTGGAAAATCTACTCTTTTGCTTAAAATGTGTGCAAACTTAGCAAAAAGAGGGAAAAAAGTTTTATATGTCAGTGCAGAGGAGTCTGCTGGCCAAATAAAACTAAGAGCAAATAGAATAGAAGCAAATGATAAAAATCTATATCTACTATCTGAGATAAAACTTGAAAATATTTTATCTGAACTTCATAATCAAAATTATGAAGTTTTAGTGATTGACTCTATTCAAACAATTTATAGCGAAGATATAACTTCTGCTCCTGGAACTGTATCACAAGTTAGAGCCGTTACATTTGAGCTTATGAGAGTTGCGAAATCCAAAAAAATATCAATTTTTATAATTGGCCATATCACAAAAGAGGGCTCAATTGCAGGACCGAGGATTTTAGAGCATATGGTAGATACTGTTTTATATTTTGAAGGAGATAGCTCAAAAGATATAAGGATACTTAGAGGCTTTAAAAATAGATTTGGAAGTATTAGTGAAGTTGGAATTTTTGAAATGACTAAAAAAGGTTTAGTTAGCGCAAAAAATATCTCAAATAAATTTTTTAGCAAAAAAGTAGCTCAAGCCGGCTCAGCAATTACTGTTATAATGGAGGGCTCAAGACCTCTTATAGTTGAAGTTCAAGCATTAGTTGGTGATAGTGGATTTACAAATCCAAAAAGGAGTGCAACTGGATTTGATTCAAATAGGCTAACTATGCTTTTGGCTTTACTTGAAAAAAAGCTTGAACTTCCTTTTAACCAATATGATGTATTTGTAAATATCTCTGGGGGTATAAAAATAAATGAGACAGCAGCAGATTTAGCTGTAATTGCTGCGATTTTAAGCAGTTTTAGAAATAGAGTTATTGATAAAAAAACTATATTTTTAGGTGAAGTTGGATTAACTGGAGATATAAGAGATATTCATATGTTAGATATTAGACTAAAAGAGGCAGCCTCACAAGGATTTAAAAAAGCAATTACCCCATCAAAACCATTAGAAGAGCTTCCTATTAAATGCTTTGAGGTTGATGAGGTATCAAAGATAATTGATTGGATGTAGTTTTACCAATCAAGATATAAAAACAGAGATGACAAGAAATAGTTAGCTGCAAATATTGTTATAGCCGAATAAACCACTGCTTTTGTTGTTGATATTCCAACTCCTCTTGCCCCTCCTCTTGTAAAATAGCCAATATATGTTCCTATAATACTAACTAAAAATCCAAAAACAAATGCTTTTATAACACCTGTTCCAATATCGCTAAATTCCAAATATGTTGTAATTGTATCTTTATAGGCTGTTGGATTTACACCCAAAGCTACTGTTGAAATATAGTATGCACTTAGATTACCTATAAAAACAAACATTACAACCAAAATAGGCAAAGATATTGTAGTAGCTATAACTCTTGGGATAATAAGATACTTTTTTGAATCAATTGCCAAAGTATCTATTGCATCAATCTGCTCAGTTACTCTCATGGTTCCAAGCTCTGCTGCCATTGCACTAATAGCTCTTGAAACCAACATCAATCCACCAAAAACAGGCCCTAACTCTTTTGAGATAGATACAAATATGGTATAGCCCATAAAATTTTCTGCACCAAATTTATGAAATCCATGATATAGTTGAATTGCTTCAACAAGACCTGTAAAAAGTGCTGTCAAAGAGATAACAAATATAGAGCCCACCCCTATTATCTCTGTCTGTTTAAAAATCTCTTTAATTCTATACGGGGGTAAAAAAAATAGAGGTAAAAGTTTAACTTGAAAGATTAAAAATGCTCCAAACCTCTCTAAACTTTTATAAAACTGAACAAATGGAACTCCCAAATAGTAAAAAACTGTCTCCATTAATATTTCCCTAAAAATTAATTCTTTGTTTATTTTATCAAAATAATGGTAAAATTTACCAAAAGGAGAGAGATGATAGGTATAGATATTATAAAGATTGAAAGAATAAAAAATTTTATAGATAGATTTGGAGAAAATGGATTAAAAAAGTTTTTAAATGATAGTGAAATTAAAGATATAAAAAGAGCTCAAACAGTAGCTGGATATTGGGCAGCAAAAGAGGCTATTGCAAAGGCTTTAAAAACAGGTATTGGAAAAGAGCTCTCTTTTAAAGATATAACTATCTATAAAGAAAAAAGTGGAGCCCCAAACTTTAGACTCTCAAACAAAATTATAAAAAGATATAAAATAAAAGATTGCTCTTTATCAATATCTCACGATGGAGATTATGCAATTGCAGTAGCTGTTATAGAATCATCCTCCACCAACAAAGCTTAAAATCTCTATCTTATCGCCATCTTTTGGGATAAAGCTTTTCCATTTATCTTTTTTTACTATCTCCATATTAACCGCAATCGCCATTGCTTTATCTTCAATCTTTAATTCTTTTAAAATCTCTTTTAATGATTTCTCTTTTTCAAAAATTTTATCTTTCCCATTTATTATAAGCTTCATCACATCTTCCTTTTGTTACATATTTTAAAATATTTACAACAGCCCATTTATGTTTAGCATATGCTAATTGACATGGGGTTAATCCTTGATTATTTTTTATATTAGGATCTGCTCCTTGTTCTAAAAGAAAATTTACAATATCTATATCTCCACTATAAGCAGCTTGATGTAGAGGAGTTATACCATAGTTGTTTTTTATATTTATATCTGCATTATGCATAACTAAATATTTAACAATCGAAAGTCTTCTTTGTCCAACTGCATAGTGAAGAGGGGTTAAACCATTTATATCTTGTATATCAATATCTGCATTATGCTCTACAAGCCATTTTACATCATCTAAATTTCTTAATTTTACTGCAATATGCAAAGGAGAGATTCCAGCTTTACTTTTTGCATCTATATCTAAACCTTTTTTGATTAGCTTATCTGCAGTATTTAGATCATTTTCATATATAGCTTCATGCAAAGGAGTCCATCCATTTATACTATCTGCATAGACAAGTATTAAAAAGGAAAAAAATAGTATAACTTTTCTCATTCTATCTCCTTTTTTTATTTTACAAAAGAGACCATCTTAAATCTCTCACCCATCATTGCTGGATGAATTAGAGTTTTTACCTTATTCATCTCTTTTGAATAAGCTTCAAACCCTCTTTTCTCTTTAACAATCTCTAAAAGTTCAACTATTCCAAAATCAACCAAAGCTCTAAGTTGAGTTTTAAAAGACTCTTTTTTAAAACCACTCTCTAAAAATGCATCTATAAGGTGAGAAAAATTTACATCATAAGTAACATCACTCTTTTTATAATAATCTTTCAATTTTAATCCTTCTTCAAAAAGAGGTTTTACACTATGATTTTTATAGATTCTAATTGAAAAATCATTTCTTGGCTCTAAATCTCCATAATCAAAAGTTAAAAAGTAGCATCTATCAAATGCATTTGATAGATTTTGACTAAACTCTTCATACCCTTTTGCAATCTCTCCTCTCTCTATTCGATACCTTTTTGAGATATCTTTACAATAGCTATCTTTTTTGAAAAATTTTATCTTAAAATTCTCTACATATGCCATATCTTCTTTATATACAAGTTCACAAGGAAAAGCATCAAAAATCTCATTTGCTACAACAAAAGCCTCTTTTGAATTTATATCTTTTAATGACTTAAAGTGGTTTAATATGATTTTATCACCAAAAGAGTTTTTAAAATACTCTTTTTGAACTTTTTGCAAAGACTCAAATGGCTCAATGATGTTAAAAGTTAGAGTCTTTAAAAGTTCTGGTTTAAGTGTATAGATAAACTCAATAATATCCGCTAAAAGGTAGCCCTTATGAGCTCCTATCTCAAATATATCAACTCTTTTTGATAACTTTTGATTTTCTATTAAAGATAAAAGATGTTTAGCAATAGCTCCACCAAAAAATTTACTAACACTAACTGATGTATAAAAATCCCCCTCTTTTCCTATGGCTTTATAGTTTGCATAGTATCCATCTTTATCATATAGCCATTTTTGCATAAAACTACTAAACTTTTCCATCTTCTACCATTTTGTATAAATCAAGCAAAATCAAATCTTTTTCAATTTCATATACTTTAATATCAATTTTTCTACTCATTAATGAGTTTTTCATAGTTTGCACATCATATATTGTCTTCTCACCTGCTTTAAATCTATCTTTTGTATCTTTATAAAGCTTTTTATATAGCAAAATGTCCTCTTTTGCTAACTCTACCTTTTTATCTATTAGTTTTAGTTTTTTAACTATATTTTTATATAGATTTTCTTGCTCTCTTTTTTTATCTTGACTAATTAGTCTTGATTTTAAATAGTCAAGTTTAGTGCTCTCAATATTTCTAAAAGAGTTTATATCAAAAAGTGGCATTGTGATCTTAAATCCATACTCCCTATAATCTTCCTTTCCAGAAGGTCCAAAAAACGATTTTGAAACATCTTGCTTATTGTAACTTGCTGTTAGAGAAAGAGATGGAAGATATCTTGCAATAGTCATATTTTTAAAATACTTTTTTACTTTTAAATCCTCTTTTGTCTTTTTTAGTAAAATATTTTTGTTTATAAACTTATCTTCACTTATAAGTTTGAAATGAGGCATTTTAAGAGTGTTTGGGTCTTTATCACTAATATTTTTAAAGTTATTATAAATATCTTCCAAAGAGGATTTTAGCTCAACATATTTTAACTCATTTTGATTTTTTGTCAAAATTGCTTGATCTAAAAAAGAGCTATCTATCAATCCACTTAGATACTGCTCTTTTTTTCTTAAAACATCAATTTTTGCATTTTTTATAAGAAGCTCTTGTTTTTTTAAAAGAAGTTTTGTTTTATTATAGTTATACAAAAGCTTTAAAGCCTCAGAAATTAAAGCCTTTTTTTGCTGAGTGATGTTTAAGTTTGAATACTTTTTATTTGCATTGGCATATTTTATAGCAAAATATATACCACCACTTTTAAAAATAGGCTGATCTAAATAGATTCTAAAACTCTTTGTAGTTTGACTTTGACTATACTCATCATTTTTATTGTAAATATAACTCATATTGATTGGATTTATCCAACTATCTCTTAACTTTTTTGACTCAATAGAGCTTTTATTGTAGTCAATATTAAACTCTTTTTGTTTTAGAGTTGAAAGAATAGAGTCCTCTCCTAAAAGAGCTAAAGGAAGAATAATTAAAACTCTTTTCATTGACTATTTAACCCTTTTAAAGACTCTTCAAATCTTTTTATACCTTCATCAATCTCCTCTTTTGAGATTGTAAGAGGTGGCAAAAATCTTATAGTATTTCTTCCAGCTTTTAAAACTAAAACTCTCTTTTCAAAAGCTTTTTGGATAATATCATTTTGAATTTGAGCACTTTTAACTCTTAATCCTCTCATAAACCCTAATCCAACGCTTTTAATAAAAATATTTTGATGTCTTTTATAAACTTCATTTAGTCTATCTTCAAAATAGAGCATTCTCTCATCCAAATCTCCACTACTTTTTAACTCCTCTAAAATATCTAAAACCTCATTTGCAGCTGAGCAGCTAAGATAGTTTCCTCCAAATGTACTACCATGGTCTCCAAAAGAGAATATATCTTTTAATCTTGTCATTATAGCCCCTATTGGAACGCCTCCTCCAAGACCTTTAGCTAAAGTAATAATATCAGGCTCAATTTCATAAAGATTGCTTGCTAAAACCTCTCCGGTTCTATAAATGCCAGTTTGAACCTCATCAACAATAAGCAATATATCTTTTTGTTTTAAAATTTTAGATAACTCTTGAACTTTTTTAATATCTTGAGGCTCAACTCCACCCTCTCCTTGAATTAGCTCTATCATTACTGCAACTGTTTTATCATCCAATAAATCTTTTATAGAGTCAATATCTTTAGCATATACAAAACCATCAGGATATGGACCAAAATATGTATGCATCGCCTCTTGTCCGGTAGCTTTAAGTGCAGTTATAGTTCTTCCATGAAAAGAGTGTTTTAAAGTAATTATCTTATATCTCTTTACTTCTCCATTTTCTTCACCATACTTTCTTGCTATCTTTATAGCCCCCTCATTTGCTTCTGCCCCACTATTTGCAAAGAATAGCCTCATATCATATCCGCTAAGCTCTACTAACTTTTTAGCTAAGAGTGTTTGAGGCTCAATTAGATATAGATTAGAAATATGAATAATATTTTTTGCTTGCTCACAGATACGATTTGCTAATCTTCTGTTTCCATGCCCTACACTAACAACCCCAATACCACTTGTAAAATCTATATAATCATTCTCATTTTCATCAAACAGAGTGGCATTAACCCCTCTTTTAAAATTTACATAGTTTCTTTTATATGTATGCAAAACAAAATCTAAATCAATCTTTTTTAAATCCATATCTATCCTTTTTTTAATTTTACTTTTATCTCTTGAAAAATTGCTCCATTACCATAGTTATCGCTCTTTGGTGGAGTTAAATAGTTTGCTCTCTCATTTCCACTATAAACCAATATTGTACCATCTCTAAGCTTTTCACTAACTCTTATTTCAAATTCTGCCTCTCCATAGTCTGAATAGGCTAAAACTTTATCACCATCTTTTAAATTGGCTGAGATTGGAACATATAAAAAGTTATCTCTTTTAAATTGCGAATTGATTGAAGTTTTGCATTTAGCTGTAATAAAGAAAAATCCATCTTTTTCCATGTCAAACTCATCTTCTACATCATCTATAAAACAAAATCTTTTTGATTTAGTAAAAAAACCATCTTTATATGGCATCTCTTTAAAAATAGGAACCTTATATCCAACTTCATCTTTTACTAATTGCTTTTTAAACTCTTCAATATACTCCTCTTCACTCTTTAAACCCTCAAATCCAAATCTATTAAACATCTCTTTAGTAAATTCATACTCACTTATTGCATTAACATTTTCTTGTAGTTTTGGCATAAGCTCTACATACTCATGCCCATAGCTAAATCTAATATCACTTTTTTGCAAAAAGTTTTTTGCTGGAATTACTAAATCAGCTATTTTTGCTGTCTCATCTTCATATAGACCAAAAACAACACTAAAAGTCTTACTTAATCCATCTAAAACTCTTTTTGTGTTTGGCATTGTAACAGCTAAATTTGATGCTTGAATAAATACTAAATCAAATTTGCTAAAATCAACTTCAGCTTTTGGAATCCTATTTACATCTACTTCAAATGGGTTTTTTAGGTTAACCGATGTATCGCCTAAAAAGCTAACTCCACACCCCTCTTTAGCATGAAATCCAAGCATAGCTCCAAGAGAGTCAATCATTCTAACAACTTCTGTTCCATGAGAGTATTTTTGAACTCCATTTCCAACCAAAATAACTGTCTTCATATCTTGCATAAGTTCAGCCAAAGTTGCAATATCTAAAATATCAACCCCTATCTTTTGAGTTGTTGTAGTCATTCTATAACTTCTTATAAAATCCACAAAATAATCATAATTTTCACAATAATTTTCTATAAACTCTTCATCTTCACTATTTTGCATATATATAAATCTTGCTAACATACAAGCAAGTTCCAAATCAGTTCTTGGTCTTATTTGAAGATGCATAGAGGCTCTTTTTGCAATTTCAGTTTTCACTGGGTCAATTACTACAATAGTTTTTCCATTTAAATATGGCAAAATATGTGGATTTGTTGAGGTAACATTTCTTCCCCAGATAATTACAAGCTCACTCTTTTTAATCTGAGATAGTGGCAAAATGAGATTTTTCCCTCTACCCTCTCTTATTCCAAGCTGCCCAGCCGCATCGCATAGACTCCCACTTGTAAATGTAGCCCCAACTTTAGCAAAGAATAAGTCCGTAACTGCTTGCATCTTGCCAACATTTCCACTACCTCTAAAGTGTAAAATTTTTTGGCTATCTCTAATCTTTTCTTCTAATATATCTAAAGCCTTATTGATTGAGATTTTTTTACCTCTATAGTAAGCACAATTTAGCTGCGGATAATCAAAATAGTGATTTAGCTTATAGCAAAGATATCCATTTGTTATAGGATGCTCTTTATCCCCTTTTAGTTTCATACTCTCATCTACCACAATTTTACATGCATCATAACAATCAAGTGGGCACGCTGTCTTTTTCATTTTACCTCTACTTTTATCAGTTTTGAAAATAGTTTTGGAGATTTTAATACAATTTCAGCTCTATATGCTGTTATATGAACACTATCTGCAATTTTATATAGTTTATAAAATTTTAAATTACTCTTTTTACCATCTATATAGATAGATTTCTTTTCTATATTTTTCATCTCATCCTTATCAAGATATAAAACAATTTTAGCTTTTGAGATATCTGCGATATCAACCAAAGGAGAGCCTAAATTTACAAAATCTCCTCTTTTAACATAGATTTTATACACATATCCGCTAACTTTTATACTCTTTTTTGAAAGAGTATCTTTCAATCTTGCAATATTGTATTTTAAATCACTTATTTGATTTAGAAGGGATTTGATTTTCTCTTTTTGGGATAGATATTGATTGTAAGTTTGCAGATAGTCAGTCAGTTTTGCATCTTTTTCAAATTTTGATTTTGTCTTTAAATCTTTTATCCTAAAATAGTTATCCTTTTTTACATCAGTTAATTTTTTTAGATTTTTTAATAACTCTTTATTTGATTTTAAAATCTCTTTTGTATTTTTTAGCTTCAATATTAAATCTTTTAAATTCTCCTCTTCAACATTTGAATCAAGCTTTATTATTTCATAGTTATTTACAACTTTTGACTCTTTTGAGATATCACTATTTACCACTTGCCCACTTGTGGCTGCTTTTATATGGTATATCTCAAAAGGTTCAACCTTTACAATATGAACTGCTCCAAAAAGAGCTTTTAAAGTAAAAAAAATTAAAAAAATCTTTTTCATCTACTCTCCAAATCTACTATTTTTGGTATTATATCAAATAAAGAACTTAGAGGTGCCCTAAAAGGAGATAAGATGACTCAAGAACAACTAAATGAATTTAAAGAGATATTAGAAAAAAGAAAACAAAAAGTAAAAAAAGAGTTGCAAAGCCTAAAAGATGAGATGGATAGTCTAATAGCCGATGATGCTATAGATGATATGGAAGATATGGTTAGTTTAGAAAATTTTGATAAAGATGATCAAGCTTTGATAAAAAGATTGGAAGAAGAGCTAAAAGATATCAATGAAGCACTTCTTAAAATAAAAAATAAAACTTTTGGAAAATGTTTAGACGGATCAGAAATTCCTCTCGAAAAACTCCATGCAGACCCACTCTATAAATGCTAAAGGATTTTGATGCCAAAAAAGTTTGAAGATTACAAAGAGAAGTTAAAAGAGATTGTAAAATCAAAAGGTTTAAAATACTCTACTCAAAGGGAAGAGATTTTAAAAGTTCTTTACAACTCAAAAGAGCACTTAACCTCTGAAGAGATATATAATGAAGTTAAAAAGATAAATAGAAATATTGGTTTAGCAACAGTTTATAGAGCACTTGCATTTTTAGAAGAACAAGGACTGATTAACTCTATCTCTTTTGGAAGTGAGGGAAAAAAGTATGAGTTAAATAGAGGAAAGCATCATGATCATATGATATGCATAAATTGCAATAAGATTATAGAATTTTTCGATGAGGAGTTAGAAAAACTTCAAAAAGAGATTGCAGAAAAACATGGTTTTAAGCTTATAGCTCATGAACTAAATATGTATGGAATATGCAAAGAGTGTCAAGATAAAAAGAGCTAATTTGTATATTCATAAACCCTCTTTTTTAACTCTCTAATCAAAGAGTCTTCTTTTTTTATCTTTCCACTAATTATATCTCTTATTTGATACTTTTTAATTTTATAAAAATGTATAGTTGCATCTTCATCAAGCTCTATTATAGACCCAGCCAAAGAGAGACCAAGAAAGAGCCCTTTACTTCTTGAGTATGAGTAAATCTGGGAATGTAGTTTTATATCTGTTGCAGCCCCAGCATCTCTTCCAACAGGTCCAGCGGCTATAGAAGCATCAGCACCAAGAGTTATTTTCCTGTTTAATATATTTTCTACACTCTCTTTAGTTTTAAACACCAAAATGATATCTATAGATTGAGCGCCTATTTGCCATCCAAAACTTCCACCTTTTAAAATTATAAAAAGTGGATCAGACCATCTATTTTTGTTTTTAACCAATAACAGACCTTTACCATATCTTCCACCAACAAAAAAACCTGCTTTAATAACATTGGGAATTATAGCTATAGCTTTGGCATTTGATAAAAGTTTTGGAGGGATACTCTCTTCAGGAATCACTGTAAACTCATCAAAAGTTGATATAGCATTCATCAAAATCTCTTTTTGACTTGAAGCAAAAACAGAAAGAGTCAACATTAAAAATATAAAAATCTTTTTCATTTTAACCCCTTTTTATATTATACACAAATCAAAATTATAAAATTATAAATAGATAAAGAATATTTTAAGCATATTTTATATAAAATTTACAAAAACCTTTTAAAAAGGTAAAATAAAAATGTTTTATAAAACTATACTTATTATTTTTACACTTCTATTTTTTGGATGCTCTTCAAAAATAGATAATAACAAAGAGCTATATTTAGTTGTAAATAGTTGGATAGGATATACTCCTCTGTTTTATCTAAGAGAGATAGGTACACTAAAAAAGCTAAATATAAAACTAATTCCTACCATCTCTCTTGATCAATCCTCTAATATTTTTGAAGTTGACAAAGCAGATATGATAGCAGCAACTCAACATGAATTCAACTCTTTAAAATCAACAAATGATATTTTACCAATAATTTTATTAGATAGATCCAATGGTGGAGATATGATATTATCAAATAGATCACTATTAGAACTTAAAAAGACAAAAAAAATATATGCATATCTTGAGATAGACTCAATAAACAATGAGCTTCTAAAATCATTTATAAAAAAGTATGGATTAGATGAAGATAAAATGGAATTTATAAATATAGATCAACTTCAAATATCTAAATTAAAAAACAAAGCTGAAAAACCAATGCTAATAGTCACATATAGTCCATATAATATAGAACTTAGAAAAAAAGGATTTAAAGAATTAGCTTCAACAAAAAACAATAACTCTTTGCTTGTTATTGATGCTTTATATATAAAAAAATCACTCTATCCTAAAGAAAAAAAGAGATTAAAAAAATTAAAATTTTTGATTGATAAAGCTATAGATGAGATAAAAAACAATCCTAAAAAAGTCTATAAATATGTAAAAGTATATTTGAATGATATAAGTTATAAAGATTTTTTGAACTCATTAGAACTTATTGAATGGATAAACAGAAATAGAACTAAAGAGTTAAATGAAAAACTTAAAAACTTAGGATTTGGGGAAACTATTTTAAAATGAAAAGATTATCTATAAAACAATTTT
>CAJXMB010000027.1 GCA_913056105.1 uncultured Nitratiruptor sp.
CAGCTGTTGCTATTCCAAGACTAGCTGGTGTGCAAGATGATGCACTAATTGCAAGCGAAAAGAGTGGCATAGGTGCAGCAAGAAGTGCAGTTATATCAATAAGAGGTAAGGCTTTGGCAAGGGGACATGATTTTAGTATGACTGTTCTTGATGAAAATAAATCGTCTGTTTCTGTTAAAGTAATATATGATGGAAATGCTACTAATTCAAATGGTGAACTTGGTTTAAGCGCCACCAAATATCCAATACAATTAAGTTTGGATGAAAGCGACAAGCCATCTCAAACAAATGAAGATTTGAAAGGTAATGCAATGGCTATTGTATTAGAACCAGATGGTAGAGATAGATACAAAACTAAAGCTGAGAGCAATAGTAGTAAAGATAGTAAAATTGCAGGACCTGCTACTATAACTGTAGCAGATACAAGCGAAGAACTTAATACAAACAAACACTGGGAGTATGACTCTACTACTGGAGTTTTTGCACTTAAAGATGGTGTATATTAATTAATAGTTTCTAAAATAAAAGGAAGATTTTTTCTTCCTTTTTTAAGTTAATAAAAAAATGAAAACCTCTTTTACATTATTGAGCTTATCTTTGTAATTTTTATAATTGGAGTATTATCTGCAATTGCTCTTCCAAGATATGAAGAAGTTCAAGATGATGCTTTAGCTGCAGTTGAGAAAGCAACTATTGGTGAAGCAAGACACTCAGTTCTATCTTTTCATGGATGGAGACTTTTGCATCCAGGAGACAGAAATAAAACTGTAGAAATTACTTCAAAAGATGGCGGAAGCTATAAGTGCGATATCATTTTTTCTTCATATAACTATCCTATCTCTGTAACTGTAAGAGCACAGAGGCCTTCAAGTGGAATTCATACAGACAATAATGTTTCTGTTGGCATTAGTACTGAAACTGATCAATATAGAACACTTGCTCCTTTGATGTTAGACCCTCCTACTATCAAAGATTTTAATTCTACAAAAGTTGATGAACATAGAGAATTTATCAATGGTCCTGCTACAAATAGTGTAATCTATGAAAATGCCGAATTAAAAAAGGGTATGTATTGGATATATGATAATCGCAAAGGCTATTTTTTATTAAAAAAGTAGTTTGATATAATTTCAAAAACTCTTTGGGGACTAAATGATTCTTCTTGGACACAATGGTGCAGGAAAAAGCACATTTATAAACTTTTGTTTAGGATTTTATAAAAGTATAAAAGACCATCCATTTTTACCAAATTTTGTAGATTTTTTACCAAAACTCAATAAAAAAGATATAGGCTATGCTCCTGAGGCTGCACTTTTGGACTTAAACATGAGTGCGATGGATTATTTTACTTTGATGGCAGATTTAAGAGGAGTAAAAGATTTTAATCCAAAAGTGCTTTTGAAAAGCGTAGCATTAGAAGTTGAGCTTGATATACCTATAAAAAAGTATTCAAAAGGTATGAAACAAAGGCTTCTTTTAGCAATCGCACTTTTAGGAAATCCAAAGACTTTGATTTTAGATGAACCAACAAGCGGGCTTGATCCATTTGGAAGGGCTGAGATAGAAAAACTTTTATTGAAATTAAAAGAGAAGCACTCCTTTATAATCTCAACACACTCTTTAGAGCTTGCTATGGAGTTAAAAGATGAGGTATGGATACTAAAAGAGGGGGAGATAGTTTATAGAGGTTATCCAAAAAATTTAGATGAGTTAAAAAATCTTTTTTTCAGATATAGACCAAAGAGCATAAGATGAGAAAAGTTATTAGTTTAGTTAAATTTTTTTCAAAATCTTTGCTTAAAGAGAGAGCTACAATTTTATTTATACTTTTGGCTGTTATTATGATTATTATTGCTCTTAGTTTAAGTGATATTGATATTGCAAGAAAGTATAAACTTTTAGAAGATGTTCTTTTAACTTCTCAAATGTTTTTGCTTCATATTGCAGCTCTTTTTTATACTTTTGACTTTTTGCAAAAAGAGAAGTCTTTAGGACTATTTGTTTTGCCACTCTCAACTGGACTTAGTAGGAAAAAGTACCTATTTTCTATATTTTTGACAATTTCGTTTATGATAATTACTATATTTTTTGCTTTTTTTGTGATAGATGCTATTTTGCTTTTTATTTTGGAAAAATCTTTTGTATATCTTTTTTTGTGGCAGCTATTTTTATATGCCCTCTCATCTATGCTTTTAGCCTTTTTAATCATAGCTTTTTCAAATTTTGTATCTATTATGAACTCAGTAATCTATAGTGTAGCTCTATTTTTTATAGGAAATGGAGTTGATGAGTTTTATATCTATGCAAAATATATAAAAAAAGATATCTTTTTAACAAAAGTAGCAAATGTTTTTTACTATGTAATACCAAATTTTTCAATCTTTGATAAGCAAGCAAAGGTTGTAAATAGAGCTTTGATAGAAAATAGCACCTTTTTTTATTATCCTATTATCTACTTTTTAATCATCTCAATTTTAATCTTTTTTATAACCTATATTAAATATCAAAAGAGGGTTTTAAGATTTGGTGAATAAGATAGTACTTTTTTTAGCTTTGGCTCTATTTTTTGGCTTTAACTATCTATATCCAAAACCAAAAAAAGAAAAAATCATAGTAAATGATATTCTCTTTGCAAAACCTCTCTTTTTTAGAACATTAACAAATGATACACATACATTGGTAGCTGATAAGTTGTGGCTTCTATCAAACACAGTTGGAGAGACAAGGAGTAAAGATAGTTTTAAGGCTGATGAGATGGAAGTTTTTAGAGCTTTTAAAACTATAACTATGATGGACCCATACTTTTTCCCTGCAATTAACTATGCCGCGACTTATTTGGCTTCTATAAAAAAGAGATTGGATTTAGCTTTAGATTTGATTGATACTGCAATGATGTATAATAAAAATAGTTTTAATCTCTATTTTTTAAAGATAGTTTTGTATCTAACTTATACAGATGAGAAAAATTTTGATGATAATTTTGTAGCAACTTTGGCAAAAAAAGCTGCACTTTTGCCTGATAGTCAAAAGGTATTAGGAAGGATAGTTGTAAAAGATTGGGTAGAAGATCTGCTTATTTATGCAAGAGATAAAAAAGGTAAAAAAGAGCAAGCAAAAAAAGATTTAGAGTGGCTGCTTAAACATACAACCAATCCAAAAAGAAAAAAAGAGATTTTAAAGAGGTTAAAAGAGCTATCTTGAGATATTTAGATGTTGCTATAAGTCAAAAACCACTTTTATTGACATATATATTTAAAGAGTCTGCCCCTCGATACGCTTCGCACTCGGGGACCATAGAAGAGGGGACTCTTGTTGAGGTAAGGGTAAAAAATAGGCTCTATAAAGGTTATGTTTTAAAAAGTAGTTCCCGAGTACAAAATGTACCGAGGGAAAAAAAAGATTTTAACTATAAAGAGATAGAGAGTATAACAGAGTTTTTTTTGCCAAAAGAGTATATTGATATTGCAAAATTTATCTCATCTTACTACTTTTGCTCCATAGGTGAAGCTTTAGGCCTTTTTGTGCCATTTAAAAAAGACTTTTTTAAGGAATCAATCCCTCGATACGGTAGCAAAGCTACCTACTCGGGAACCTTAAATGTTAATCAAGATGATATAAAGCTATCAAAAAGACAGAGTGAGGCTTTAAATTTTATAAAATCTCATCAAACTTCACTCCTTTTTGGAGATACAGGAAGCGGAAAGACTGAAATCTATATAAAACTTATCTATGAGGCTATAAAGAGTGGAAAAAGTGCAATATTTTTGATGCCAGAAATCTCACTAACTCCTCAGATGGAAAAGAGGCTTAAAAAATATTTTAAAGATAGTGTGGCTGTTTGGCATAGCAAAATAACAAAGAAGAAAAAAGATAAAATTTTAGATGATATATATAGTGGAAAAGTTAAGATTGTAGCAGGTCCAAGAAGTGCCCTTTTTTTGCCTATGAGAGATTTGGGGTTGATTGTGGTTGATGAGGAGCATGATGATAGTTATAAATCTCAAAGAAAACCAAGATACAATGCAAGAGATTTAGCAATATATTTTGGGAAAAAATTAAATTGCAAGGTTGTTTTAGGAAGTGCTACGCCTTCGCTAAACTCATATGTAAAATTTCCATATTTTAGACTTAGAGGAAGTTTTTATGAGGGTAAAAAGAGTTTTATTTGGGATAGCTCTTTGGAGAGTCTGCCTCAAAAGGTTATTGAGAATATTAAAGAGGCTTTAGAAAATAAAAAGCAAGCAATTATCTTTTTACCAACAAGAGCAAATTTTAAATATTTAATATGCAGTGATTGTGGAAAAAGTGTTAAGTGTCCATATTGTGATGTCTCAATGAGTCTTCATCTTAACAAAAGAGCTTTAGTTTGTCACTATTGCAATTTTACTATGCCAATTATAAAGAGTTGTCCAAATTGTGACTCAAACAATTTGCACTCATTTAGAGTTGGCACAAGCCAAATTGTACAGGATTTAAGAGAGATTTTTAAAGATGCAAGAATAGAAAAGTTTGATAAAGATGAAATAACAACTATCAATAAACTACAAAAGAGACTCAAAGATTTTGCAGAAAAAAAGATTGATATTTTGGTTGGAACACAGATGTTATCAAAAGGGCATGACTATCCAGATGTTGGACTATCAGTTATTTTAGGAATTGATTATATATTAAATATGGCTGATTTTAGAGCAAGAGAGAGAGCAGTCTCACTTTTTTTACAGATTGCAGGAAGAAGTGGTAGAAAAGATGAAGGAAAGGTTGTAGTTCAAACTCTAAATAGAGAGTTTTTTGAGAGATTTTTAGATTATGAGGATTTTTTAAAAGAGGAGATTAACTATAGAAAAGGGCTCTATCCTCCATTTAAAAGATTGGCTTTAATTATCTTTTCTAATAAAGATAAAGACAGGGCAAAAGATAGTATGGAGAGTATGTTAAAAGAGTTAAAAAGGTTTGAGGATATAGAGATAGTTGGATTTGGTGAAGCTCCTATTTTTAAGATAAAAAATAGATTTAGATATAATATTTTACTAAGAAGCGATTCAGTAAAATCTCTGCACCAAGCTATAAATTTTTCAAAAACCAAATTTTGCGAAATAGATATAGACCCAATTACAATCATATAAAGGCAAAAGATGATAAAAAGATATCCAACAAAAAAGATTTATGTAGGAGATGTCGCGGTTGGAGGAGATGCTCCAATATCAATTCAATCTATGACCTTCTCAAAAACAAGAGATGTTAAAAGTACAGTTGAGCAGATAAATAGACTCCATTTTGCAGGGTGCGATATAGTAAGAGTTGCAGTTCCTGATATGGAGGATGCATTAGCTTTAAAAGAGATAAAAAAAGAGGTCTCTTTGCCAATTGTAGCAGATATACACTTTGATTATAGATTAGCTTTAAAAGCTGCAGAGGTAGTTGATTGCATAAGAATAAATCCAGGAAATATTGGCTCAAAAGAGAGAATAAAAGAGGTTGTAAAGGCTTGTAAAGAGAGGAATATTCCTATTAGAATTGGTGTAAATAGTGGAAGTTTAGAAAAAGAGATAGAGCAAAAATATGGTCCAACATCTAAAGCTATGGTTGAATCAGCTCTTTATCATATAAAGCTTTTGGAGGATTTAGATTTTACAGATATTAAAGTTAGCCTAAAAGCAAGTGATGTTCAAAGGACAGTTGAGGCTTATAGAGCTCTTAGACCATTAGTTCCATACCCTTTTCACTTAGGAGTTACTGAGGCAGGAACTATGTTTAGCGCTACTGTAAAATCTTCTATAGCATTAGGAGCTCTTTTATTAGAAGGTATTGGAGATACTATAAGAATCTCTATAACAGGAGAGCTTGAAAAAGAGGTAGAGGTAGCTAGAGCGATACTAAAACATAGTGGAGCTATCAAAGAGGGGGTAAATATCATCTCTTGTCCAACTTGTGGAAGGATTGAGGTTGATTTAGTAAAAGCTGTAAAAGAGATTGAAGAGAGATTAAAACATATTAAAAAACCACTTAATGTATCGGTAATGGGTTGTGTGGTAAATGCTATAGGCGAGGCAAAACATGCTGATGTTGCAATAGCTTATGGAAAGGGAAGTGGGCTTGTTATGGTAAAAGGTGAAGTAGTGGCTAAACTTCCTGAAAATAAACTTGTAGATAGATTTTTAGAAGAGGTTGAGAAGTTTTAATGGAAGCAAATCTATATAATTTAAACATAGAAAGAGCAGTTTTAAGCTCAATCATTTTTGATCCTTCCATCTATGAAGAGGTTGCAGCACTTCTAAAACCTCAAGATTTTTATCACCCTTTTCATCAAAATCTTTTTAGAGCTATGGAGGAGCTTTTTAGAGAGGATGAGCCAATAGATGAGGAGTTTTTAAAAGAGAAACTTGAGTTAAAAAATCAATTTGATGAGAATGAGTTTTTAGAGATTTTAGCTGCAAATCCACTCTCAAATACTGCTGCTTATGTAAAAGAGATAAAAGAGAAGGCTATCAAAAGAGAGCTTATCCATTTAGCAACAGATATAAAAAAGATAACTTTAGAGCAAGATCTGCCTGCAACAGATGCAATAGATGAGGTTCAATCAAAACTATATCAAATCACTCAAGAGACAAGTAGTAAAGATTTTAAAGAGTCTATTGAGGTGGTAAAAGATACTTTAAGTCATATACTAAAGATGAAAGAGAAGGGTAACTCAATATTAGTTGGTTTAGATACTGGTTTTCATGAGTTAAATGTAAAGACTGCGGGTTTGGCTCCGGGAGATTTGATAATAATAGCTGCAAGACCATCTATGGGAAAGACTGCTTTTAGTCTAAATTTAGCTCAAAATGTGTTAGATCACAATAAAGGTGTAGCAATATTCTCTTTGGAGATGCCAGCAGAGCAGCTACTTCTTAGAATGATTAGTGCAAAAGCCTCTATCCCTTTGCAAAGACTTAGAGTTGGAAATTTAAGTGACCAAGAGTGGAGCGAGATAAGCAGAGTTAGTGATTATATGTCAAGCAGAAAACTATTTATAGATGATGAGGGATCGATAAATATCCATCAACTAAGAGCAAAATTAAGAAAGTTAAAATCAAACCATCCTGAAGTTGAGCTTGCTATAATAGACTATTTGCAACTAATGAGCGGAGGAAGTAATAAAGAGAGACACCTTGAAATTAGTGAAATTTCAAGAAATCTAAAGCTTTTGGCAAGAGAGCTTAATATTCCCATAATTGCACTTTCTCAGCTAAATAGATCTCTTGAGAGTAGAACTGATAAAAGGCCAATGCTAAGTGATTTAAGGGAATCTGGGGCAATCGAGCAAGATGCAGATATTATTTTGTTTATTTATAGAGATGATGTTTATAGAATAAAAGAGATGAAAGAGAAAGCTAAAGAGGCTGCTAAAAGGGGAGAGAAATTTGATCAGCCTATAGAGGAGAAAAAGGTAGAAGAGGCTGAAATAATTATTGGAAAACAAAGAAATGGTCCAACAGGGGTTATAAAACTATATTTTCATAAAGATTATGTAAAATTTGCCGAGGAGGCTACTGAGACAGTTAGAGAGTATGAGATGAAAGAGTCTCACATAGAAGTTCCTCCAATTTAGGCAATTCATGGATAGTCTAAAAGTTCCTCTTTTTATAGACTATAAAGAGAGAATTTTTACTTTTCTTGCTATTTTGTTTATCTTTTTATGTAATATATCTTATGAATATTATCAATACCAAAAAGTCTCTTCATCAAAATTTTTTCACACAACTGCGAAGGTTTTGAACCAGTCCCTCGGTACGACAGCTTCGCTGTCTACTCGGGAACCATACAAAAAGAAAAATCACTATGTTTTGAAACTAAAAGGTAAAGATGGTTTTATCTTTTGGACAACCTCTAAAGAGGATTTAAAAGACTTAAGAGAAAGATGGGTTGAAGTTCTTTTGATAAAGAGTAGATTTAAATACTCATTTTTAGATTTTTTAAAAGGTTTTTATAGTGTTAGTTATATAAAAGGGGTTTTGCCAAAGGATTTAAAATATAAACTATCAAACTTTATAAAAAGAGAGCATAAAAATATTTTAACAAAAGAGCTTTATAGCGCTCTTTATTTAGCCGCGCCTATCTCAAAAAAATTAAGAGATAGACTTTCATATTTGGGAGTTAGCCATTTAGTTGCTATTAGTGGTTTTCATCTTGGATTGATTGCTTCATCTATATTTTTGATTTTTTCATTTTTTTATAAACCATTTCAACAAAGATTTTTTCCATATAGAAATAGAGCTTTTGATGCTATGTTGGTTGTAGCAATGTTTATTTTGATATATACTGCTTTTTTGGGAGATATTCCATCACTAATAAGAGCAGCTTTTATGATGATATTTGGATTTTTTCTATTTTTTAGAAATATTAAGATTTTATCTTTTGAAACTCTCTTTTGGGTAGTTTTACTTATTTTAGCAATATTTCCAAAGTTTATTTTTTCAATTGGCTTTTGGCTATCAGTAGCAGGAGTATTTTATATCTATCTATTTTTGCACTATTTTAAAGATTTAAATAGATTTGTTCTTTTTTTGCTTTTAAACTTTTGGGTCTATTTAGCTATGATTCCAATAGTTCATTACATTTTTTATAATTTTTCATATATTCAGCTAATATCTCCAATAATTAGTATGCTATTTATAATCTTTTATCCACTTTCAATATTTTTACATATCTTAGGATTTGGAGGGGTATTAGATGATTTTTTAATAAACTATTTAACATTTGATTTGGAAAAACTTAATTTTCAAACACCACTTTGGTTTTTGATACTCTATATCTTAATCTCACTCATTGCAATATATAAGAAAAAAGCCCTAAATCTCTTGATCTTTGTTAATCTCACTTTTTTCATTTATCAAATAGCAAAGCTTTAAGCCATATAGAAATATTATCCAAGAGATATATATCCATAAAAAGAAAAATAGTAAAATACTCATAGAGCCATAGATTGTTAAATATGTTTTACTATAGATAACATAGTAAACAAAAAGCATCTTGCCAAAATACCATATCAAAGATGCGATAAAAGATGAGATTAGGGTTGATAGAGTAGATATTTTAGTATTTGCAGAGATTATATATGTGATGAAAAATAGAGCCCAAATAATTAGATATGGAAAGATTGATAAAAAGTTTATCCAGCTTGTATATTGAAAGCTACTAAGAAGTTTTTGAATCTCATTAGATAGATAAAAAGATAGTCCAAGGGCTATGGGACCTAGAGTTACTAAAGTCCAATAGGTTGTGATTGAATGCCAAAGATCTCTCTTTTTTGTTTTAAAAATCTTATTTACAATCTCTTCATAGTTTTGAAAAAACATTAAAGATGCAAAGATAACAAATACAAATCCAATAATTCCTAATTTCTCACTATTTTGTAAAAACTCTTCTAAATATTTAGAAATAGTCTCTTGATGAGTTGGCATTAGATTTGAAAATATAAACTCTTTGATTTTATCATAATATTTACTAAAAGTTGGCATTTTTATAAACAAAGACAAAGATATAAGTAATATTGGAATTACAGAAAATATTGTATGAAAACTTAAAGATGAGGCATAAATTTTTATATCATCATCTTTGTATAACTCTTTTAAAAGATTAAAATATTTCTTAATCAAGTCCCATTTTTCCTGGATTTAATATATTGTTTGGATCAAAAGCTTTTTTGATAGCACGAAAGAGATTTAACTCCTCTTGGCTGAAAGCTAATTTCATAAATGGTGCTTTGCTAAGTCCAATCCCGTGCTCTCCACTAAGCGTTCCTCCAATCTCAATTGTCATTTTAAATATCTCTTCAATAGCTTTATACCCTTTTTCAACCTCTTGTGGATTGTCTTTATCAACCATTACATTTGTATGGACATTCCCATCTCCAGTATGGCCAAAACAAGGGATTTTTACACCATATTTTTTTGAGATTTTTTCTACCTCTTCTAAATATTTTGGAAGCGCACTTCTTGGAACTGTTATATCTTCATTTATCTTTTTTGTTCCATATATTGTTATGCTTTGGCTTGCATTTCTTCTGGCAAACCAGATATCAGCAGCCTCTTTCTCATCTTTTGCTATTTTAAACTCTTTGCATCCATTTTCATTGAAATATCTTTTTAAAAGTGAGATTTGATAATCAATCTCCTCTTCTACATTTCCATCTATATCGCTTATTAAAATAGCTCCAGCATCAGTAGGTAAGCCTTTATGAAATTTCTCTTCAACTGCTCTTATACTTAGATTGTCCAAAAATTCCATTGCTACAGGATTTGCTCCACCAGCTAATGATTTATAAACTGCATTCATAGCATCTTTAACTGTCGGAAAAATTCCCATAACAGTCTTTGTAAGTTTTGGTTTTGATAGAAGCTTTAGAGTTATCTCAGTCAAAACTGCAAGTGTGCCTTCACTTCCAACTAATATTCCAGCTATATTATATCCAGCTACATCTTTTATTGTCTTTTTTCCAGCCTTTATAATATCTCCATTTGGCAAAACCGCTCTTAATGCCATAACATAATCTTTTGTTATTCCATATTTTGCAGCTCTCATACCTCCAGCATTTTCAGAAACATTACCTCCAATTGTAGAGTAGTCTTGACTTGCAGGATCTGGTGGATAAAATAGTCCAACCTTTTCAACCTCTCTTTGTAAATTTCTGTTTATAACACCGGGTTGAACTCTTGCAACCATATTTTCCATATCTATCTCTAAGATTTTATTCATATACTTTTCTACTGCTAAAATAACTCCACCTTTAGATGGTAAAGCTCCACCAGTAAATCCACTTCCAGCTCCTCTTGGAACTACAGGAATCAATCTCTCATTGCAATACTTTAATACTTTGCTAACATCCTCTTCGTTTCGTGGAAAAACTACCACATCTGGCTTATAGTGCTCCTTTGTAGCATCATAAGAGTATGCTAATAGATGAGCCTTATCACTTTTTACATTCTCTTTTCCAACTATATCTTGCAAGTTTTTAATATCACTTTTTTCTATCATTTTTGCTCCAATAGATTTTTATAGTATTTATTATAGTTTGTTATTTTATCATTGCCATAAAAATTGAACCAATTTGTCTCAATCTCTTTTACTCTTGAGTAAAAAGGAGTTTGAATATCTTTGTCGCTGTTTATTATCTCTTCACTTGATAGTTTTTTAAAACTATGGCAATCTACAAAATATCCTCTATTTTTTATTGCAAAATATAAAATTCCGATGGAGTAATCTTCACAAAATTTTTTAAAATCCTCTTTTGTTGGAGCAGGATTTCTATTTTTTGATAGCTCTACTGCAAACAGATCTGGATGAATCCACTCTATATTTTTATGTAGATTTTTAATCTCTTTGTAAGTAGAAAAGTTTGGAGATATTATCAAGCCTCTATCATATAGATAGTTTAGTATCACCTCATCGCCTACTTTTGGTTTGATATTTGGAGTTGGCAAAGCCTCTTGTTTTAGTGCACTAAATATTTTAAATTCAATCTCATTTTTACCAATAAGTTTAGCAGCTGCTACAATAGTTGCATGCTCTTTATCAAAATGGTGAATTACAACTCCACTACTTCCAGTAGGAGCATCAATATTTTTAATGATTGCCCTATTTTTATTTATAGATATAATTTGGCTCTTTTGATTTGCTTTAATTGAGGCAAAAAGAGATATTGCTACAATAAAAAATATAAAGATTTTTTTCACTTTTCCTCCTATTACAACTTTTGAATATTATACCATTTTTAAACTATGTTTTGATAAAATTAACTCTTTGTTATAGAAAATTTAAAGGATGTTGGTGAAATATATTTTATCTATAATACTTTTTTGCAGTGCTCTTTTTGGTGCAACTGTGCACTCTGATAAATGGAATAGTGGAGAGACACTTTTAACATTTTTTGAAAAAAACTCAATCCCTCAAAAATTATATTACGATTTAGATGGCAGAACAAAAGAGTTAACAGATGAGATTGTAGCCGGAGTTAGATATTATGAATTAAAAGATGAAAATGGTAGTATTGAACAGTTGTTAATACCAATTAATGAAGAGCTTCAAATCCATGTCTTTAAAAAGAGAGGAAAATACCAATTAGAACTAATTCCTACAATTTATCAAGAACATCTTAGAAGTTTTGTTTTAAAAATCAAAAAGTCTCCCTATCAAGATTTGCTTGAAAAAACAAACAATATAAGACTTGCTAAAGAGTTTATTTTGGCATTTAAAAATAGTGTAAATTTCAAAAGAGCTATACAAAAAGGTGATAGATTTGCAATAATCTATAAACAAAAGATGAGGCTTGGAAAGATTTTTGGCTCACCCATTATTGAAGCTGCAATGATTGAGACAAACGGAATTCCTCACTATGTATTTAATTTTAATGGTAGATATTATGACGAAAAAGGAAGAGGAGTAGAAAAATTTTTATTAACAAAACCTCTAAAACATATAAGAATTACTTCAAGATTTACTCTTAGACGCTACCATCCAATTTTACATATCTATAGAGCCCATTTAGGTGTGGATTTTGGAGCAAGACGCGGAACTCCCATAATGGCTGCAGGTGATGGGAGAGTAATATTTGTAGGAAGAAAACATGGATATGGAAATGTAATAATAATAAGACATAATAGTGTTTATAAAACACTTTATGCCCATATGTCAAAATTTAGAAGAGGCATTAGGGTTGGAAAATATGTAAAACAAGGACAAGTTATAGGTTATGTTGGATGTACCGGACTTTGTACTGGACCTCATCTTCATTTTGGAGTATATAAAAATAGCAGAGCAATAGATCCTTTAAAAGTTATGAAGATAGCTAAAATTAGGCTTTATGGAAAGAAAAGGAAGGAGTTTTTAAAACTTGCTAAAAAATATAAAAAAGATTTACAAAAGATAATCTCTTCATCAAAAAAACCTATAAAATATGAAGATTTTCCTCTTTTAATATCATTAAATAGTGGAGGTGAGAGATGAGTAAATTTTCAAAAGTAAAATATCTATTAAATAGATATATCAAAAATAGAAATGAGTTTGATAGCTCCTTATCACCTTCCAAGATAGCTAATTTTTTAAAAAAGATAAAAAAAGAGAGCGAAGAGGAGTTTTACTCCTATTTAAAAAAACTTCCTGAAGATATTTTGGGTGAAGTACTTTTAGAGTTTCCTGAATCTTTAAAAGAGGATGCTATAAAACATCTTTCATCTCAAAAATTAACCAAAGCTATTGAGGAGTTAGAGTCTGATGATGCAACCGATTTGATAAAAGACATAGAAGATGTAGATGAAGATTTAGAAAAAAAGATTCATAATAGCTTAAATGAAAAGTTTAGAAAAGATATTGAAAAACTTAGCATCTTTGAAGAAAACCAAGCTGGTGCATATATGCAGCTTGAAGTCTTTGAAGCAAATGTTAATGAGAGTATAGAGAATGCAATAAAGAGATTAAAAAAATTAAAAGAGTTAGGCAAGCTTGAAAATGTCCAACAAGTCTATGTTGTAGATGATGATAGGCACTTAAAAGCAATTATTCCTCTTTCAGATTTGATAACTTTCGATTTTCAAATGAGGTTTAAAGATATTATTAAAGATAAAAACTATAAACCTCTGTCTGTTAGAGCAGATGAGCCTATAAAAGATGTTATTAAGAAATTTGAAGATTATGATGTTGCAGTTTTGGCTGTTGTAGATGATCAAGGAAAGCTTCTTGGAAGAATTACTTCTGATGATATTATTGACCTTGTTGAAGAGCAAGCAACTGAACAGATATATAATTTAGCAGGTGTTAAAGATGAAATTGAGGAAGAAGATGATATAAAAATAGTTATCAAAAAGAGAGCTTGGTGGCTTTTTATAAATCTTTGGACCGCAATTTTGGCTTCACTTGTAATTGGTCTTTTTGATAAAACAATTCAGCAATATGTAGCATTAGCTGTTTTGATGCCAATTGTTGCATCTATGGGCGGTAATGCCGGAACTCAAACATTAACAGTTATGGTTAGAAAGATGGCTTTAGGAGAGATTGAGTGGGATAATGCAAAAGAGGCGCTATTCAAAGAGATAGTAATCTCTTTAGCAAATGGATTTTTGTTTGCTTTGATTATTGGGGTTATAGCTTGGGTTTGGTTTCATAATAGTATGCTTGGACTTGTTATAGCTCTTGCAATGGTTATAAATCTTTTAGCAGCAGGATTTTTTGGATCTCTTATACCACTTACACTTAAAAAAATGGGTTCTGACCCTGCTGTAGGAAGCACTGTAATCTTGACAACTGTAACAGATGTTGTTGGTTTTTTTGCATTTTTAGGTTTAGCAAAATTGATACTGATAGGATAAAAAATGGTAAAAATTATCAATATAAAACCTTTAAAAAATGGTAAATTTATAAAACCTTTAAAATTAGAGTATATTCAAAATAAGAAACGGAAAGATTGGGAGATTGTAAAAGTTTATGATAGCGTTGCAATACTTTTATATCATAAAGAGAAAAAATCTTTTGTGTTGGTTAAGCAGTTTAGGCCAGCTCTTTACTATCAGCAAGGTTTATCTTACTCTTATGAGCTTTGTGCTGGCATAATTGATAAAGATAAACCTCTTTATCAAATAGCTTGTGAAGAGATTTTAGAAGAGACTGGATATAGAGTTGATATAAAAGAGATAAAAAAGGTTACCTCATTTTTTACATCTGTTGGTTTTGCAGGTAGCAAGCAGACACTTTTTTATGCTGAGGTTGATGAGAGTATGAGAGTAAATAGTGGTGGCGGAATTGATGATGAGGAGATTGAAGTTGTTTTTTTAGATATTAAAAAAGCAAAAGAGTTTATGTATAATGAAAATATGGCTAAAACTCCAGGATTGCTTTTTGCGTTTTGTTGGTGGTTTGAGAATCATCCCATTAGATAAATCATAAATGGAGTTGTAATAAAAGATAAGATAACTCCAGCTCCAACACTTCCAACTGCCAAATCACTATCTTTATTTGCTTGCATAACCATTATTGAGGCTAAAACCATTGGAGGCATTGCTATTTCTAAAAGCATAGCTTTTGATGATAGATCTAAAGTAAAAAACTCTTTGTATATAAAAATTGCAACTATTGGAACAATTACCATTTTTATAAGAAGTGAAAATATAATAGGATATTTTAAATCTTTTAATTTAAAGATATCTATTTTTGCTCCAACTGCAAAAAGAGCCAAAGGTGTAATAGTAGCTCCAATTTTATCACAAATATTTAAAATGGACTCATTAATCTCGTATGATTTTAATAAAATTGCAAGAATCAAGGCCATAAAAGCTGGAGAGTATAAAATCTTTTTTATATTAAAACCATTTTTGTCTGAAACTATGAAAGTTCCAATTGTAATTACAGGTAAAAATGAAGCCAAATTATCAAAAAGTATTCCATACGCTAAAGCTTCATCTCCTAATAGATTTTGAATATATGGATACCCAATAAAAGCAGTATTCCCAAAAGTTGAAACCATTATAAAAGAGATTAAACTCTTTTTTGGAAGATGTAATAGTTTTCCAATAAAATAGGAGAAAACTATAGAAAATATTACAACTATCCATCCAAAAACTATAATTTTAAGTTGTGAAAAGTTTATATCAATTTTATAGATATGAGAAAATACAATTGCAGGAAGTGAAATATAGACTACAAAATCAATAAGTGCATCAATATTTTTTTCAAACCTTTTTCTAAATAGAAATTCTAAGGGCACCTCTAACAATTATATACATTCATAGCTTTTAAAGCTTTTGTGTAGA
>CAJXMB010000028.1 GCA_913056105.1 uncultured Nitratiruptor sp.
TCCGTCAAACAAGGGTTGAAATTGTAGTAAAAAATTTTTGGTTTGTCAAGGGGGTGAAGAGAAATAATTGGAAATTTGAGAAAAGTTGGGAGGATTTGGATATAGAATTTTAGAGGTACCTTCAAATAATTTTACAAAAAACTTATTTTTATAGTATTCCAATAAAGTTTTGCATATAATTTTACTATGATTACAAGCCAATGGATAGAACTAAGCGTCATTACAAACTCTTGATAAGAAGAGTTACTAAGAGCTTGAATTATATAAGTGGAGAGAATGGAACTAAAGCACTACCCCAAGTAAATCCACCGCCAAAAGCATCTAATAGCATTAAATCATTTGGTTTTAATTTGCCTTCTTCGTACAAATCATTTATTGCCATTGGTATTGAAGCTGAAGAGGTATTACCATATTTAGAAACTGTAACTACTACTTGAGACTCTTTTAATTTTAAAGCTTGGCTAACTGCACTTAAAATTCTATAATTTGCCTGATGAGGAATAAAGTAATCGACTCTTTTTGTATCAATATCATTCTTCTGTAAAAGTTTTTTTACATCTGTTGTTAACGTTTTAACTGCAACTTTAAATGTCTCATTGCCTTTCATTTTAATATAACATGCATGCTCTTTTAAACTCTCTTCACTACAAGGCTTTGAGCTTCCACATCCAGGAGTTATTAAATAATCATAATAGTTACCATCAGCACTAATATTTATATCAATAATTGCTTCATCTCTGTTTTTTGTAGCTCCTACAACCGCAGCACCTGCTCCATCTCCAAACAGGACACATGTACTTCTATCACTCCAATCAACAATGGCACTCAATTTTTCACTTCCAATTATAAGAACATTTTTTGCCATTCGTGATTCTATAAAAGATTTTGCCATTGCTAAAGCATAGATAAAACCACTACATGCTGCACTTATATCAAAAGATGGTCTATTAGAAATACCAAGTTTTTTTGCAATCATACATGCAGTTGAAGGCATACATAGATAATCTGGAGAGATTGTAGCACAAATAATCATATCTATATCATCAATTTTTAAAGAAGCTCTTTTGATAGCTTTTTTTGCTGCTTTTGCTCCTAAATCACTAGTGCTTTCATCTTTGTCTGCAATATATCTTGTCTTTATACCTGTTCTTTTAGTTATCCACTCATCGCTTGTATCTACCATCTTTTCTAAATCTTCATTAGTCAAAATATTTTTTGGAATATATGATCCAACTGATCTAAAAGCAGCATATACTTTATTCATTATAAAACCTCTTTTAATCTCTCTTCGATAATACTATTTATATCTGATTCAACAAAATTTATTGCTTGAAAAATTGCATTTTTTATAGCTTTAGGCGTACTTTTACCATGACTAATAATAGTACAGCCCTTTACTCCAAGAAGCGGAGCTCCTCCATACTCTGCATAATCAATCTCTTTTTTCAAAGATCTAAAAACCTTTTTCATCAAAAATGCGCCTGTCATACTAATAGGAGAAGCTTTAATATGTTTTTTCATAAACTTACCTATAGATTGAGCGACCCCTTCTGCAGTTTTTAAAACAATATTTCCTATAAATCCATCGCAAACTATTACATCAACACTTCCGTCAAAAATATTATTTCCTTCTACATTACCAATAAATGAGGGTAATTTTTGAAGAAGTTTATATGCATTTTTAGTTAACTCATTACCTTTAACCTCTTCTTCTCCATTAGATAAAATTCCAACTTTTGGGTGCGGATTGTTTAAAATATTTTTAGCATATGCTTCACCCATTATTGCAAATTGAAAAAGATGCTCTGGTTTACAATCTACATTTGCTCCTACATCTAAAACTAAACTTTTTTTATTTTTTGATGTTGGCATAAGTGTTGCTATAGCAGGTCTACTAACATTTTTTAATCTACCAAGTCTTAAAGTAGCTAAACTCATTGTTGCTCCACTATGACCAGCAGAAACAACTCCATCTGCCCTACCCTCTCTAACTAACTCAATAGCTTTATAGATAGAACTATCTTTTCTTCTAAGTGCATTTGTAGCACTCTCATTCATATCTATAAAATCATTGCAGTGAACAATAGTAATCCTATTTTTTAACTTTTTAGGAATTAAACTATCTATCTTTTTTTCATCTCCTACAAATATAGGATGAAAATTTTTCTCTTTTAAAGCAAGCAAGGCTCCCTCTATAATAGGATAGGGACCAAAATCCCCCCCCATCGCATCAATAGCAATAGTTACCATTAACTTTTATACTCTCCAGTAAATTTATTGATATGGTGAGGCATTTTCCAAGTCCCATCTTTATCTTTTATAGGTTTAGGTAGACTAACTTTATAATGAGTTCTTCTTTTTGCTGCCCTTGTTTTGCTTACACGTCTTTTAGGTACTGCCATTTTATCTCCTTAAATTTAGTTCAAATTTTTTCTTTTTTACACTCATCGCAAAGATGATAATCAAGCTTAATTGACTCAATTTCACTATTTAAAATCTCATCAAAATCTAAATAGCCATCATAAAACTCTACAACATCACTATCTTCGAGATAGCCTTTAAAAACTCCATCATGAGCTTTTAAAACAATCTCTTCATCTACTTTTAATAAAAAATCTTTACCGCATCTATCACAAATAACATCAAGATTTTTTTGCAATTTTCCTTTAATATCTACAAAATCTTTGCTTTTTGAAAATTCTCCAAAAAATTTTGTTCCATCTTTTTCAATTTTAAATTTATTAGTTTTATTTTTAATTTTTTTAAAATCTACTCTCAATTAAAGAATTTCCCTCTCGGCAAAAAAGAATCTTATCTCTTTTTGAGCATTTTCCAAAGAGTCACTTCCATGAACAGCATTTGCTTCAATACTCTCGGCAAAATCTGCTCTAATAGTTCCAGGAGCTGCTTTTTTAGGGTCAGTTGCTCCCATTAATTCTCTATTTTTTAATACAGCGTTTTCGCCTTCTAAAACCATTACTACCACTGGACCGCTTGTCATATATTCAACTAAATCATTAAAAAAAGGTCTCTCTTTATGAACCTCATAAAATTTAGCAGCATCTTTTTTTGTTAGTTGAATCTTTCTCATTGCAGCAACTCTTAAACCATTGCTCTCAAATCTATCAATAATCTTTCCAATAACATTGTTAGCAACAGCATCTGGCTTAATTATAGAAAGAGTTTTTTCCATTATCTATTCTCCTAAAATAAAAGTGCAGAATTTTACTAAAAAGTTTCCTAAAAGAAGTTTAAATTTTTATAATAGAAGAGCAAGAAGCTCTTCTTGAAGAAGAATTATTCTACAACAGGTTGATGATTTTCTCTAGCTTCTGCTGGAACATCATCTCTACATGGTTGATTTTCTACACATGCATCCCAAACTATACATCCTTCAGTTGGACAAGCTTCTGCACATGCTGGAGTATCATGATAGCCAACACACTCTACACATTTATCAGAATATACATAATATATCTCTTCTCCTGTTGGATTATCTTCATCATCAACAATTGCTTCTACTGGACACTCATCTATGCATGCTCCACAACTTATACAGATATCTGTAATTTTTACTGCCATATTAACTCCTTTTAAATAATCTTTTAACAAAATAACTATAGCAAAATATCTTTAAATGTTTCTTGAAATATTTTTATAATTTTAAATACTCTCTAATCTCTTGAGCTTTATCAGTTCTTTCCCATGTGAATTCTGGTAATTCCCTACCAAAATGACCATAAGCTGCTGTCTTTTTATATATAGGCCTTAAAAGATTTAAACTCTCAATTATCCCTTTTGGAGTTAGATCGAACAAATCTTTAACACATGTTTCAATCTTTGCTTCATCCACTTTTGCAGTTCCATGAGTATCAACCATAATAGATACTGGTTGGGTTACTCCAATAGCATATGCTATCTGAATAGTTACTTTTTCACACACTCCGCTTGCCACTAAATTTTTTGCTACATATCTTGCTGCATATGCTCCGCTTCTATCAACTTTGGTTGGATCTTTTCCGCTAAATGCACCTCCACCATGTGGACAACTTCCTCCATATGTATCAACTATTATCTTTCTTCCTGTTAGCCCTGCATCTCCTTGAGGACCACCTATGACAAATCTTCCTGTTGGATTTATATAGTACTTTATATCATCTGCAATCAACTCTTTTGGAATAACTTTATAAATAATCTCTTCAATAACTGCATCTTTCAATCTATCATAACTCACATCTGGATCATGCTGAGTAGAAACAACTACAGTTTTAATATCTTTTGGTTTTCCATCTTCATATCTAACAGTAACTTGTGCCTTTCCATCTGGTCTTAAAAATGGCAAAGTTCCGCTTTTTCTTGCATTAGCCAACTCCATAGTTAGTTTGTGAGCTAAATATATAGGAAGGGGCATCAACGATGGAGTCTCTTTACATGCATACCCAAACATCAAGCCTTGATCTCCTGCTCCTATCTCTCCACTTGCTTTATCTACACCCATATTTATATCTGGAGACTGCTCGCCAACGGCATTTAAAACCCCTGCACTCCTATAATCAAATCCATAAAGAGCATCTGTATAGCCTATCTCTCTTATAACATCTCTTACAATCTCTTGCATTGGTGCATATATTGTGGTCTTTAATTCACCCGCAATTATACAAAAGCCATTACTTAAGAGTGCTTCGCAAGCAACTCTTGCATTTTTATCTCTTTCAATAATATAATCTAAAATTGCATCGCTTATTTGATCAGCCATCTTATCTGGATGCCCTTCTGTAACAGATTCAGAAGTAAAAAGAAAATCTCTTCTCATTTTATACTATCCTTTTAAAATATTTTGAAATAATTATATCCAAAATGAATATAAATATTAAAAAAGTTAGTTAAAATATATCATCTTAATTTTAGATAATCGTTGTTATAATCATAATGCTTTTCAAATAATAAAATTTTCCAAAGGAGTAAACATGTTAGTTACAAAAAAAGCACCAGATTTTACTGCACCAGCAGTTATGCCAGATAACACTATTGTTGAAGATTTTAATCTCTATGAAAATATTGGTGAAAAAGGGGCAGTTCTCTTTTTTTATCCATTAGATTTTACATTTGTATGTCCAACAGAGCTTTTAGCATTTGATCATAGAATTGAAGAGTTCAAAAAAAGAGGAATCAGTGTAATTGGATGCTCAGTTGATTCTCAATACTCTCATCTTGCATGGAAAAACACACCAGTAGATAAAGGCGGTATTGGAAATGTTAGATATCCAATAGTTGCAGATTTGACTAAAAAGATAGCAAAAGATTATGATGTTTTACTTGAAGATGCTGGAGTTGCACTTAGAGGAAGTTTTCTAATAGATAAAGATGGAACAATTAGACACGCAGTCATCAATGATCTTCCACTTGGCAGAAACATTGATGAAATGATAAGAATGGTTGATGCTATGGAATTTGTTAATGAATATGGCGAAGTTTGTCCAGCTGAGTGGGAAAAAGGAAAAGAGGCTATGAAACCAACCCCAGAAGGTGTTGCGAAGTTTCTATCTAAGAATGCTAACGAGCTTTAATTAAGCCAAAGCTTTTATGCTTTGGCACAATCTTCACAAATAGTATAAAAAGTTATATCTAAATTTTCTATATTTTTTTTTATTTTTTTCTCAATATACTCTTTACAATGCAAAACTAAATCTTCCTCATAATAGTCCTCAATTTTTCCACAATTTTTACAAATTGCATGAAAATGAGGTATTAAATTGATATCATATTTTAATTTATCTTTAGTATTGATTTCTCTTATTATATTGTGATCTTTTAATGTATTAATATTTTTATAAATTGTTGCTAAAGAGATAGATGGAAAATTTTTCTTAACCTCTTCATAAATCTCTTCTATAGTTGGATGAGTTTTTTTCTCTAAAAAATTCAAAATAGCAAGCCTTTGAGGTGTTACTTTTAAATTTTGCTCCTTTAAAATATCTATCATTTTCTCCACTTTTATCCTTTAAGATTTTTTTCTACTCTTTTGGCAAGCTGATTTGGCCTTAACTGAAGATAATTTTCAACATCTTCAACTTTTCCATGAGGAATAAACATATCTTCAAATTCAAAAGATTTTAAAGATATTTGAATGTCTCTTTTTGCAAATAGTTCTAAAATTGCACTTCCAACTCCACCCATCTTAGCACTATCACTAAAAATAAACCAATATTTATACTTTTTTGATAGTTGTACTAATTTTTCTTCATCTAATGGCTTTACAAACCTTAAATCAAGCAATGATATCTCTTTGTCAATCAGTTTCAAAGTCTCATATGCTCTTCCAACTCCATTGCCATATCCAACAAACAAAATATTGCTATCTTTTTCTATAAGCATCTGAGATTTTCCAAACTCAAAAGGGATATCTTCAAACTCATCCTCTAAAATAAAACTACCTCTGGGATATCTAAAAGCACAAGGTGTTTTAAAACTATATGCAAACTCAACTGCTCTTTTCATGCTTTTATTATCTCTTGGTGCAAAAAGAGTTAGATTTGGAATAGCTCTTAGATAGCTAATATCAAAAGCTCCTTGATGTGTCTCTCCATCCTCTCCTACAATCCCTGCTCTATCTATTGCAAAAGCTACTGGAACATTCATCAAAGCAATATCATGAATTACTTGATCATACCCTCTTTGTAAAAATGTTGAATATATTGCAACAAATGGTTTAAAACCCTCTTTTGCCAATGGCCCCATCGAAGCTACTGCATGCTGCTCCGCTATCCCAACATCCCAAAATCTATCTGGAAACTCTTTTATAAGCTCTTTTAAGCCTGTTCCACTTGGCATTGCAGCTGTTACACCAACAACTTTTTCATCTTTTTTAGTAATCTCCATTAAAGATTTGCTAAATATTGAAGTAGCACTTGGTTTTGAGCTTTTTTTTAAACTCTTTCCAGTTTTTAGATCAAATGGTCCAACTCCATGCCAATGCTCATAATAACCTTCTGCTATCTGATAGCCTTTTCCTTTTAGAGTTTGAGCATGAATGATAACTGGTTTTTTTAACTTTTTAGCAATTTTAAATGACTCAATTAGAGCCTTTAAATCATGCCCATCTAAAGGTCCTATATACTCAAGTCCAAGCTCTTCAAAAAGTACCCCTGGGGTTATAAGCTTTAAAGACTCTTCAAACTTTTTTGCTACATATGTAGCAGAATCTGGAAGATGTGATAAAATCTGCTCAGTTCTTTTTTTGATGTTTTGATAAAAAGGGCTTGCCATCTTTTGGCTTAAATACCTACTAATTGCTCCAAATGGCTTAGAGATACTCATCTCATTATCATTTAAAACTATTACAACTGGATACTTTCTGGCTCCTAACTCATTGAGTGCTTCATAAACCATTCCTGCACTCATCGCTCCATCGCCTATTAAAGCAACAGGAATTCTATCTTCATTTTTAAGCTTTATTGCTTTTGCTGCTCCAACTGCTAAGGAGATAGAGGTAGAGCTATGTCCTGCAACATAGTAATCATATTTTGACTCTTTTGGCTTTGTATAGCCACTAATTCCACCAAACTTTCTTAATGTATCAAACTCTTCCCACCTATCAGTTAGAAGCTTATGGGCATATGCTTGGTGACTTACATCAAATATAAATGGGTCTTTGTCTGCATTAAAAACATAGTGCATTGCAACAATAAGCTCTACTGCTCCCAAAGATGAGCTTAAATGTCCCCCATTTTTACTAACAACTTCTAATATTCTTTTTCTTATTTTCTCACAAAGCTTTTCAAGCTCATTCAAAGAGCAATCTTTAATATTCATTTAATACCTCATCAAATTTTTCAAAAAATATACTATTTTGCTCCTTTGTTCCTATTGTTACTCTTATTGCATTTAATCCATAACCCGTTAAATCTCTAACAATAACCCCTCTTCTTAACAACATATTTGAAAACTCTTTAGAAGAGATCTCTTTTGGGAAAATATATGTTATAAAATTTGTATAGCTATCAATATACTCCAAGCCTTTTTTTATAGCAAAATTTACATATCTTTGCATTTGTATAAAATTTCTCTCTACTGAGCTTTTAACAAACTCTTCATCCTCTAAAGCCGCAGTAGCAGCTTTTAAACTAAGAGTTGTTATATTAAATGGTGGTCTTAATTTATATAGATTTTTAATAATCTCTTGATTTGCAATCCCATATCCAACTCTCATACCCCCAAGCCCATAAGCTTTAGAAAAAGTCCCAAGATATAAAACGTTTTCAAAATTTTCAATCAAATCTTTTGGCTCAACTCTCTTTTTTTCATCTTTATAAGCTGTATACTCCATATATGCACCATCTACTATAACTAAACAGTTCTTTACTTTTTCTAAAAATTTATATAGATATTTTTTATCTAAAGCATCTCCTGTTGGATTATTTGGAGTACAAATAAAGATAATATCAGGCTTTTCTTTTTTATAAATATCATAAAATTCATCTAAATCATGTCTATAACAACTACTTCTTAATATTTTAGCACCTTGCGACAAAGCATATATCTCATACATAGCAAATGTAATTTTGCTCATTAAAACTTTTGAATCTCTGTTTAAAATAGCTCTTGTGGCAAACTCTAAAATCTGATCACTTCCTGCTCCAATGATAATATTTTTACTATCAACTAAAAATCTATTAGAGAGTTTTTTCTTTAGTTCGTACATACTATCATCTGGATATAAATTCATCTTTTCAACATTTTTTTTGACTGCCTCAATAGCTTTTTTGCTACAGCCATATGGATTTTCATTTGAAGCAAGTTTTATAACATCTTTTTCTTCAATCCCAAACTCTCTAACTACTAATTCTATAGGTTTACCTGCTTCATAAACTTTTAATCTTTTTAACTCTTCATTAAATCTCATTCTTTACTCCATCAAGAGAAGCTTTTACATAACTTCCAAGCCACTTAATCTCGCTTTTGTGTTTTTGAAAAACTCTTTTAATATTTTCATCCTCTACATGGCCATCAAAATCTATATAAAACCAGTATGTAAACTCTTTTTTAGGTGATGGTCTACTCTCAATTTTTGTCAAATTAATACTCTCTTTTTCAAAATCTTCTAAAAATTTAACTAATGCTCCAGGTCTATCTTTTAATTTTGCTAATATTGAAGTTTTATCATTTTGACTCTTTCTATTTTTAAAATCGCTGATAATTAAAAATCTTGTTGTATTGGTATGTCTATCCTCAATATTTTCAAAAAGAATTGGGACATTATAAAGCTTTGCTGCAATATGAGAGCAAATTGCTCCTGAATCTATGTCTTTAGAAGCTAACTTTGCGGCTTTTGAAGTTGATTCTACTAAAATATGTTCAACATTTTCTAAACCATGCTCTCCTAAAAAAGTTCTACATTGACCAAATGCTATATCTTTTGAATATATTCTTTTAATCTTTGTAATATCTTCTTGTAGTGAAACAAATGAGTGATGAATTGGCATATAAAGCTCTGCAACTATAAGCAGATTACTCTTTCCTAAAAAATCTAAAGTCTCTCCAACTATACCATTTATAGAGTTTTCTATAGGAACAACTCCATATTTTGCCTCTTTTGTTTCAACAGCTCTAAATACTGCACCAATTGAGCTCATAGATATATAACTACTCATTGCTCCAAATCTACTTTCTGCTGCTTGATGAGTAAAACTACCAATAGGACCTAAAAATGCAACTCTTTCAGGTTTTTCTAAATTTCTTGCTACTGCAAATATCTCTAAAAAGATTGCATCAATTGCTTCATTTGTAAGAGGCCCCCTATTTAACTCTTTTAATCTATTTAAAATCTCTTGCTCTCTTTCAGGCCTATATATAGGAGATTTATCTTGATTTTTTAACTTACCAACCTCTTTTACTATATTCATTCTCTCATTTAAAAGCTCTAAAAGAGTATTATCAATCTCATCAATCTTTCTTCTTAAATCTTTTAGTCCCATTTTTCCCTCATTTTGGCAATATTTTCAAATATAAAATCTGGCCACTCATCTTTATCTAAATTAAGCTCATCTTCACTCTTTATCTTTCCACTTAAAACAAGAGTTGTTTTCATTCCAAGCCTTTTTGCTCCAGCCAAATCACCTTTTGCATCATCACTTATGATAGTTATATCTTTAAAAGAGTTAATATTTGAAATCTTTTTTAATCTTTTAAAAGCCTCACTATAAAAATTTATACTTGGCTTTCCAATAACTTTATAATTCTTCCCAGTTGCAAACTTTAGCATCTCTAAAATTGCACCAACTCCAGGATATCTTTTGCCATCCTTTGCATAAATAGAGGTTGCATGCATTCCATATAAAGATGCACCATTTAGTAAAAACTCTATCATCTTAGCAAAATCTTCATTATTATAACTCTTTTTTACACTTATTAATAGCGCTTTAGGATTTTTATAATTTAGATTAAAACCCAAATCTTTTAAAATTTTTAAAAAATTTTCATTTCCATAAGCTGCAATATCTTTTTCTTTAACTATATCTTTTAAAACCATTAATGGGTCTATGTAGTGATTGCTATCTATTTTAAATCCAATGCTATTTAAATATTTTAAAAACTCATTTGAAGGATATTTTGTATTGTTGGTTATGACAGTATAGCCAATAGAGTTTCGGTTTAAAAAATCTATAAACTCTATAGCTCCTTCTATTGGCTTTCTCTCTTTATCATCAATCAATGTTCCTTGAACATCTATAAAAAAATTCATAGATACTTTTTCTCCAAAGCTATTAAATCTTCAAAACTCTCTCTGTCTCTAATAACTCTATCTTTGCCATCTTCAACCGCAATTTCAGCTGCTCTTGGTCTAGTGTTGTAGTTACTGCTCATTACAAATCCATACGCTCCAGCACTATAAACTACTATAATATCATTATGTTTAGTTTTTGGAAGAAAAGCATCTTTAGCTAAAAAGTCTCCGCTTTCACACACTGGCCCTACAACATCAGCTTTTGATTTCGCTTCATCATTTCTTAAAACTTCAACTTTGTGATAAGCTTTATACAAAGATGGCCTTAAAAGATCATTCATAGCTCCATCTACGATAATAAATCTTTTGTTTTTAGTCCTCTTTTCATATAAAACTTTTGTTAAAAAGTAGCCAGCATTTCCTACGATATATCTTCCAGGCTCACAAACAACTGTTAAATCAAGACCTTTTAAATTTGAAAATATAGCCTGCGCATAATCATATGGCTTAATAGTTTTTTCATCTTTATAAACAATTCCAAGCCCCCCACCAATATCAAAAAACTTTATCTCTATTCCAATATTTATCAAAGCTCTTGTTAAATCAGCTACAATTCTGCTTGCCTCTTTGATTGGTTCAATATCAGTTAGTTGACTTCCTATATGAAAATGAATCCCAACTGGCTCTAAATAACTGCTTTTATTTGCTCTTAAATACATCTTTTTTGCACTCTCTATATCTACACCAAACTTATTTTCACTAAGACCAGTTGATATATATGGGTGAGTTTTTGGATCAATATCTGGATTTACTCTTATGCTAATTCTTGCCTTTTTATCTAACGATTTGGCAATCTCTTCAACCCTATCCATCTCAGCTTCACTTTCTAAATTTATAAAAAGAATATCAAGCTCTAAAGCTTCCCTAATCTCCTCATCTCTCTTTCCAACTCCACTAAAGACAATCTTATATTTTGGGATTCCTGCAATCAAAGCTCTTTTAATCTCACCTATAGAGACGCAATCTGCACCTGAGCCAAGAGATGCTAACTTTTTTAAAACAGAGAGATTTGAATTGGCTTTAATGGCATAAGATATTATGGATTTTCTTGCTTTAAAAGCTTTCTTTAGACTTAAAAAATTCTCTTCTATTTTATTAAAATCATAAACATATAAAGGGGTATCATATTTTTCACAAAGCTTTTTAAAATCAACCATCTCTATCCTTTTCTTAAATAGGCTCTATTTTACCAAAAACAATTTAAAATTTTTTATAAAATATAGATGCAATAATAGCTAATAATAAAATTGGAAGAATTGTAGAGATTTCAGGAGCTAAAACTCCAACAAAAGAGAGTCTCATAAGAGTAAAAAATAGTCCCCAAATAAATAGAGTAAATATAATCGCACCAAAACTAAATAGAGTCAAACTAAAAACTCTTTGAGTAATTGGAACAAAATAGAAGATTATTATCATCAAAAATGGAGCAAAGAGTGGATAAAATATCTGTGCATAAAGAGCTGCTTTAATCTTTTTGATATCTATTTTTTGCTCTTTTAATAGTTTTATAGCATATAAGGCATCAACGATGCTAAAACTTGTTTTACCTTCATAAACTGAATCTAAAATTTTTGGCTTAAACCCTTTTAAAAGAGTTAAGTTTTGATTCTTTTTAATATCTATTTTTTGATTTAGATTTTCTATGATAGTTGCATTTTTTATTTTCCAACTATTATTTATAAAATTTGCCTCTTTTGCTTTAATAATCTTTTTTAATCTCTGATTACTTACTTCAAAAATTCTTATATCATTAGCCTTTTTTTGAATAGGGAAAAGTTTTTTAAAAAAGATATAGCTATCGTTATATTTAAAAAATAGATTGGTTGTAGAATTTGAAATAACTCCATATTTTCTAATATTTTCAGCATTTTGGTATGCGTATGAAAAAGGAGTTGTATGCAAAAAAATAGATAACAAAACAATGAATAAAGATGTAAAAAATAGTGGTTTTAGAACCTCTTTTTTACTATAACCCAAAGAGTATATTGCAACCAACTCATTTGACCTAATAAGTTGTATTTTAGTAGCAATCATAGCAAAGATTATAGAGATTGGAAGAAGTAGATCCGCAGCATAAAAGGATTTATACATAATATAAAGAGTTTGAAGATTTGCTGAATTTGGAAGATTTTTTACATTTAAAACATAATCTAATCCTACAAAAAAAAGAAGAAGAGCAATAAATATAAAAAAAAGATTTTTTAAATAAGAAATAGTTAAATATTTTGTTAGCATTATACTTTTATGCCTTTTTGAGTATATATGCTTCTTACCTTTTCTATACCAACTTTTGGAATTTCTAAAACCGCCAAAGCAGCTTTTTTAATAATTTCATCTAAATATTTTCTCTCTTCAAAAGAAAAATCACTTAATACATAAGAGACTACATCTCTTTTATCTTTTGGTCTTCCTATGCCAATTCTAACTCTTATATAATCATTTTTAATTTTGCTATCAATTGATTTAATTCCATTATGTCCGCCACTACTACCACCTATTTTGAATCTAATAGCACCAAAAGGTAGATCTAAATCATCGTGGATTACAACTATATGAGAGTTTTTGATTTTATAAAAGTTTTTTACAGCTGCTACACTCTCACCAGATAGATTCATAAATGTAAGAGGTTTTAAAAAAAGAAGATTTTGAAATTTATATAACTCACCTTTAAAACTTGATTTATTAATTGGAGTTGGCTTTAGGTCATCGATAAGTTTATCGATGACCATAAAACCAATATTGTGTCTATTGTTTTTATATTTTGAGCCAGGGTTACCTAACCCTACTATTAAAAACATTATTTTGCTTTAACAACACCTACTACAGCAACTCTATCAGGTGTCATGTGAGTTACACCTTCAGGAAGTTTTATATCTCTAATTAGTATTGCATCACCTACATCTAAATCAGATACATCAAGCTCAATGGAATCTGGAATATTTTCAATAGCACCTTTTACTTTTATTCTTCTTTTTGATGTAATCAGTACACCCTTATTTTTAAGCCCTTTTGGAACTCCAACAGTTTTTATCGGAACCATATAGTATGTAATAACTCCAGGTTGTGCAACCATTAAATCAACATGTAAAAGATCATAAGTTATAGGATCTTTTTGATACTCTTGAACAACTACGCTTAACTCTTTGTCACCAACTTTTACAGGAAACGCAAGTTTCTCTTTATTTCTTACAGTTTTTATAAAATCACCCTTTTTAAAAGCTGCATGAATATTTTCAAAACCTTTCCCATAAATATTGGCAATTAGATAACCATCTCGGCGAAGTTTTTTTGTTGAGCTCTTGCCGATACTCTCTCTAACTATACCTTCTAACATATTTTTCCTTTTAGATAAAATTGGAAGCGTATTATACTAAAAAAATTTTTAATAATTTTTAAATTTTTAAGTCTATAATATCTTCATCATCACCACTTTGCACAGAGCCCTCTTTTATATCTTTAACGCTAGCATCTCCAATACCTTCTAAGAGTAGCTTCATATCGGCTCTACTTGTAGCATTGTTTAGTGCTTCTTCTTTATCGATTAACCCTTGTTTATATAGATTAAATAGAGCTTGGTCAAATGTTTGCATACCATAAATCTCGCCCTCTTTTATGGCATCAGTTATCTCCATCTCACGACCCTCTTCTATTAGAGTCTCTATTCTTTTTGTTTTAATCATAAGCTCTACTGCAGCTACTCTTCCACCATCTTTGGACTTAATAAGTCTTTGAGAAACAACCCCTTGAATAACAGAAGCTAATATAACTCTAATTCTATTTTGCTCTTCAGGTGGAAACATACTTACAACTCTATTGATTGTCTCTTTTACATCTAAAGTATGCAGAGTTGAAAATACCAAATGCCCAGTCTCTGCTGCGTGCAATGCCATCTCAATAGTTTCTAAATCCCTCATCTCACCAACTAAGATAATATCAGGATCTTCTCTAAGAGCTGCTCTAAGTGCCCTTGAAAAGCTTAAAGCATCTTGTCCTATGCTTCTTTGATTGATAATACACTTTTTATCTCTATGCACAAACTCAACTGGGTCTTCAACAGTTATAATATGCTCTTTTCTTGTTCTATTAATCTCATCAATAATTGCAGCCAAGGTTGTTGATTTACCACTTCCTGTAACCCCAGTTACTAAAACAAGGCCTCTTTTTATCTGTGTTAATTTATGCATAGCTTTTGGTAATTTTAATTCATCTATACTTTTTATATTCATAGGGATAACCCTAAACACCATACTAATACCATCTGTTTGAAAAAATATATTTACTCTAAATCTTGTGTTTTCATCAAAAACATACACTAAATCTATATCTTTTTTTTCAACAAATTCATCAAATCTTCTTTTTAATAATCCTTTTGTCAATACTAAAGCATCTTCCTTAGAGAAAATTTTGTTTGAAATTGGAACAACATCTCCATGCACTCTTGCTCTAACAACAGAGTTTGATTTAATATGCAAGTCGCTTCCACCAAACTCTATAAGAGCTTTTAAATATTTTCTTAATCTTTTAATCTGTTCAATTACTAATGCATCTTTACTACTCTTATTATTTTCCATTATCTTCTCCGATCTCTTTGATAATATCTTCAAATGCCAATACAAAAGCCTTTAATCCATCATCTAAAAGCTCATTATAGACTTTTTGCATATCAATACCATTTTTAGATAGATTATCAAAAAATTCATCAATCTCTTCTTGTTTTATAGGTAGCTTTTGATTCTTTGAGCCATTTTTAGCAAAAGATTTTATAGTTTTTATAGGAGCAGTATTTATACTATTTGGAGCGATAAG